>JAUIMF010000108.1 GCA_030433415.1 Gammaproteobacteria bacterium
CGTTTCTCCTCGTCAGACCAGAACCGCTTCTTCTGCCCTTTCTTTCCCGCCATGGAGTGCCTCAAGATGTCCACTATCGATCATGGACATTATCGGAACCAGACCGACACCGTCAGAGCAGTTTCAACGGACGCATACGACCAAGTAGCTAGCTCCCAAAGCAGAACGCAAGTTTGAGACTGCGAGACTTGTCACTATCGTGTCGTTTCCCAGGCTGTCGGCATATGCAATGCCACTTCCTAAAACGGTGTCACCATTTGTCAGAATGACCGTGAAACGTGCGAAAAACTAAAAGAATTGTAACGCGGTGAACTAAGCATAACGTGTCCAAAAATGATTAAATCGGTCACCTGGCCGAAGGGTTGTTTCCCACAACTAAGTCTGCAGCTCGTCGAATCGCAGCCTCTCTTTTACTATGTAAGGAACACAGCGTCGGACCACACGTCTTCGTCGTCGGAGTTTTCAAATGTGCTTTTGCCGTGCCGATAAAAAGGCCACCTAGTCGTTTAAATAGATGCCAGTTGCCTGCGCACTTTTAAAGAGCGGGTTACGCAAGAGAGCTAAAGTTGAAAACAGCGAAAACAAGATGCTGGGGGGCATTCTTGTTTTCGCTGTCAGGAGGGAAGGGGGTGTAGCCCTTCCCATGGCAGAACGGTGGAATGGGACGATCCACCATACATGGGTTGCTGATTCCCGGGCAACAGCCCATAATGTTCTGCCGATACCGTGAGTGAGGTTGGCACTTACGCTTTGGCTACAAGCAACTTGGCAATACATCTGAAGTAGCCGATGTGTCTGTTAAAACTTAGAAATGTGGCGGCGGTAAACGCCGCCACAAACGTTTACTGACCAGCCGACGAGCCAACAATGCCAGCAACAGCGGCATCGACACCGGAAACGATGGTACCGGTGTTAACAGCGCCCAGAGCCGTGGTGGACAGGTTGCCGATGGAACCGTTCACTTCGTTCATCACGTTGTTGATCGAACCGTTCACACCAGTCATGTTCGATGCGATGTTCAGCACAATTGCGCCGTTATCATCCGAACCGCCCAGCTGGTTCATCACGGCCGACACAGCATTGGTGGTAGAGGTGGAGGCCTCATCCACCGCCGAGTTCACACCCAGGGTGATGTCACCGGTGTTAACAGCACCAAGTGCTGTGGTCGCCATGTCGCCCAAATCAACGGTCGGCATGTTCCATTCGGTGGCAGACACGGTGGCGCTTGCAACCGCTTCTTGAGTTGCCGCGTCGATACCGTCAAGCGTGTTGTTGATCGATCCGTCAATACCGCCATCGCTCACTTGGAAAGCGGTGTAGTTGTCAGCGATATCCTCCTCAGCAGCAGACACTGCCAAATCCATTGTTGCGTAGGAAGTTCCGTCGTAATCGTAAGTAATTAAGCCCTCACCATCAGCACTGGCAGCAATGGAATCCAGAGCTGAGTTTACAGCAGCATCGTACTGCGATTGGCTGATTACATCCCCATTTGCATCCATGTAATTGGTTGTTGCGCCACCACCGATGTTTTCGGCAATGTTAGCGAAAGTACCGTTTACTGAAGCTAGGTTGGTGGAATTGTCGATCTGGCTCAACACACGTTCCAGAACGGATTGTGCCGACGCAGCACCGCTGATTGCAACGATGGCGAGAGCGGTAGTAGCAAGAAGTTTTTTCATCTCTTGTCTCCAATTTTCTAATTTGTTGTTGACCCCTCCCCGGCCAAAACTAGTCTGCAGGTTTGTATCGGAGGCCTGCGTTATCCGGTCACTCACGTGACCGAATCCCTGGTCAGTGTGGTAACCCCTTGATCCGACTGTCTCTTAAGCTTCCGGTTGGGGGTACCCCTGAATCTGGTTCACCGCCTGTATCTTTTGGATGTATCCCGGTATCTCCACTGGGACTTTCGCTGGGTTGGCTTGCGGCGGCGGCTTCCTTCTTGCGAACAAGTTGTTCGGAAAGCTGCACCTCAACGAGAGCACGCTCCACCAACAGCGCGACCGCGTCACCTTCGGCTCCGCTCAGGCCGCCCGCTGCAGCGGTCTTTAGCGCCTGAATGGCAACGGCGGCGTACTGCTGTGCCTCACGCGCATGGCTACGCGCTGCGACAGCGTCCTTGGCGCTTTTAGCGGCTTGAGCCGCCACAAGGGCGCGGCCAGCGAACATGGTTGCCTTCTCCATCTGCTTGCGTAAGGCAGGGGTGATTTTGGCTGGAGGCTTAGGCCCCTGCGCCGCAGGTGTCGGCTTAGGCGGCTTCGTCGCCTGCAAAGGCTCGGCCGTATTGCGGTTCATCGCTGCCAGTACAACGTCGCGAAGGTCTTCGCGTCGGTTGGATACAGATGTGTTTCCGTCCATTGACGCGACAATCCCGCGGCAGGACGCATAGTTTTCCTCGGACATCAGCTGCCCGAGCAACTCAAGTGTTGCAAAGTTCAGCATCTGGCGCATGGCAAAATGCACAGCTTCTCGCTTCATTCCACCTGCAGACAGCGAGATTAGCGTCGTGTCAAAGAAACGGTCGCCACCGACGCGAAACTCCTCGGTAAAGATCTGCTTCTGCAACGGGACATTGGCAACAATTCGACCGGTGAAAGCGTCTGTCAGCGACAGGTCCAGTGCGATCAAGATACGGTTCTGCCGTTTGCCAACGCCAACGCCGCCAAAATCAAACTCAACACCCCCGCCAGGAATGAAATCCAGACTGTTGATAGATCCGGAGACGTAAAAATTGGTGGGGGTCTGTTGCTTGATGTCGCGGATGCCCCATTGTGTTTCGACGACCGATATATTGGGATCGCGACGGTTCACGACGGTCACGCCAGCACGATACAACGCTGATTGCACCATTTCGCCAGCGCCTTGCGAAAGTATTTTGCCGCTTCCACCCTCGGAATACGTTTCTTTACCGGTCGCATCTACGACTTGCCCAACAGCAAAACTGACCGACGGCTCAATCTTGCCCCGCACGCATTCTAGGGCCTGATCGAAAGGCGTCGTAACGTTCTGGATTGCGGGGCCCTTGGCTAATGGCGCATCAATGTTGTTCGGCATAAAGCCGAAGTTTCCAGATGCGGTACAACCTGCTAACGTACAAGAAGCAGCTAGGACTGTTAGTAAAGCTTTGCGTTTTGACGTCATCTGCTACACGCTTGGGCAATGTTGGATATGCCGCCAACCCGCGAGCTGCCAATCTGTGCCCCAGGAGCAGTCAAACCAAGCGAGTCCGAAAACGCAGGTGGCACCACGGAGCCGTTGAAAGCAGAGCCATCAACGCATCCGGTGTTGTCAGCTGAGTTGACGGCGTCAATCATGTTGTTGCTGCCAGCTACATCGATGGTGGTATTACCAGTGTTCATCGAACCAACGGAATTGGTGTTTTGGCCGATGTCGTCGCCTACGTGAAAATCTGTAGAGACATCCCCATCTGTGGCGACGTCCATGTAATTTGTGCGGTTGTCAGTGTTGTAGTAATTGGTTGTGTTTACAACAGTGGACGGCCCGGCGGACTTGCGTGCCTGTAACATTATGTTGGCGCGGCTCGTTCCGACCGACACTTGGTTGGAGTTTCTGAAACTCCAACCACTGGACCAATCAGTGCCCGGCGCGGATTGTGCGTTCACACAAGTGCCTAAACCCGCTGCCACTGCTGCAAAAAATGTTATGTGGCGGAGTAACGACACCCGTTAACCCTCCGAAGCGGACGCGCTGCCACCGCCAGCAGCTGCTGATGCACCACCTTCAGATGCGGCGGCACCTCCGCCGCCTGCCGCTGCGGAAGAACCTCCACCAGCGGCTGCGGCGCCGCCTCCTCCAGCTGCAGCTGATGAACCTCCTCCAGAGGCCGCAGCGCCGCCGCCACCGGCAGCAGCAGACGAACCCCCGCCAGCGGCCGAAGCGCCACCTCCGCCAGCTGCCGCAGATGAGTCTCCGCCCGAGGCAGCCGCGCTACCTCCACCGGCCGCAGCCGAGGAATCCCCACCTGCCGCTGCGGCGCTCCCACCGCCAGCAGCGGCAGATGAGTTACCTCCAGACGCAGCCGCGCTTCCATCCCCCGCAGCAGCACTGGAGCTTCCTCCGGAAGCAGAAGCTTCGCCATTCCCGGCGGAAGCTGTAGCTCCGGACCCATTGCCGGATCCATTGGCACTTACTCCAGATCCGGAACCACTCACGCCCCCGGCCTGACCCACACCAGCGGAAGCGGCGCCTTGCGCGTATTGTTCAAGAGCCGTGTTGGTCAGGTCATCCTTAATGTCCATGATGTACATCCAGCAATCCGGGTGTACATCAGCTGTTGATGTTTGCAATGTGCCACTCGCCGAGACACAAGTCTGAAACTGCAGCACAGCTTGTTCAATTTGCCGTTCCCGCGTGTTTGTATTATGTGTGTTCGCGCAGCCAGAGGCGATTGCCACAGCACACATTGTGAACTTGCTGAAATGATTCATGAGTTTACCCTCGTTTCACCAAGTCATCGCCTACAAAGCCGCTGGTTTCAAACTATCAAAGGGAGGTATCGGTATTCCGTTAGATCAGAATAAATACCTGTTTGACTGCAAACAAAATCAGCCGCATGAATTCATAGTATATCCTACCATGGAGCGGCGAACTCTATGGAGGCGCGTTAAATTGCGGCGCAGGTGACGGGCACAATTCATCAGTTTAACGTCACGTATCCGGTGAAGTTATATTATCGCATACGCGATGAGTAAAAAAGCGCCACTGAACAACAGTGGCGCTTGGAGACAAATTACGGGCGTCCGCATCACTCCTAGTGGCGACGAAGAATGCGTCGCTGGGCAAAGAACCATTTGCAATGATTCGATCGAAAAATGATTGCTCCGCATTTTGCTTTCAAGATATAAAAAGGGTGCAAATACATCCTTAAGTGTCGACTGATAGCGAAAACTTTTTAAAACAACAAATCCGAAGACTAGCAACTGTATCTGTCAGTTCGCAGGCGTTGCCCATTTGTGGAGGTTTTTGCACAACGCAATGACACGAAGTCAATCATACGATGAGTCAGGCCATCAGACTGCAATAACACATTCACAGTCATACGAGTCGTCGACACTGCCGACCGATGGCTCAATGCCAGCTTCGGCCACACGCTCGCTGTATCGAATGGGCAAATATTGCCCACCGCGATCCGAGTGATGGACTAATCCGCCCTTCTGGGCGGGCCGTCGATTGTGCAGGGCCTGTTCTAACGCATCGAGCACAAAGTTTGTGTTGGCGGACCGCGAGATCCGCCATCCCACGATGCGATCAGCGAATGTGTCGATGGAAAAGGCCACATAGATGAAGCCTTGCAACGTGGACACATGGGTGAAATCGCTGACCCAGAGCAGGTTCGGCGCTGGCGCCCGGAACACGCGGTTCACCTTGTCACGCGGACAAGGGGCTGATGAGTCAGTGCCAGTCGTCTTGACCACCTTTCCGCGCACTGCGCCACGGATGCCGATTTGTTTCATCACGCGCTATACGATGCCACGCGCGAGTGTAAAGCCTTCACGCTTCAGCGGGTACCATGCCTTGCGGGCCCGATAGACCTGATAGTTATCATCCCAGACCCTTTGTTGATCTCTGGCCGCTATTCTGCATCTCGCTGCTGTCGTGCTTGTGCTTGTGCTTTGGAAGGGTCAGTACGACATGCAAGGCATTGATAGAATGTTGACGGCGCGATCGGCAGAACCCTGCAGATCGACTCCACACCGTAAACAATGCGCTGCTCTTCAATAAAGGCGATCATCGCTTCAGTGGGCGGTCGAGTTCCGCCTGCGCAAAATAAGCTGAGGCTTTGCGGAGAATTTCATTCGCCTGCCGAAGCTCCCGGACCTCACGTTCCAGGGCCTTGATCTGGTCCCGTTCACGAGTGGTCACGCCATCACGCATGCCGCGGTCCTTCTCGGCCTGCTTGAACCATACGCGCAGGGCTTGGTGAATACAGCAAATCTTGGGTGCAATGGCCGCGATCGCGTCCGCCTGCGTTTCGTATGAGCCTTGATGCTTGAACACCATCCGAACCGCTCGTGCGCGAACCTCGGGCCAGTAGCGATTTGCCATTTGCTTTTTGTCATGACCATCATCCTTGCTTAAGTTGATGGTCTCCGACAAACTCGGGGCGATTTATTGTCATGGCAATTCCCCTTGCCGCTCATGAGATCCAGAAGCCATACTGGCGCAAGATCTTCTGATCGTCGTGCGAACAGGATTGTCTGCCGCGATCGCTGTAGGAGTGCATCCCTTGGGAGGCGACCGGAATGCGATGGTCATCTTTGTTGCCTAGATCGCCAGATCGCGTTTAATGTGTTACTGACTGCCCAGCCAAACACGCGGCTGGAATGCACGACCAAGATGAATGTCAGATACAACCAGCCCTCGCCGCTCCGGATATCACTGATGTATCCAGCCCATTGCTGGTTGGCCTGATTTGCCTTGAAGTCACGGTCCAGAAGGTTGGGGGCAATGGTGCGCGTGTGATAGCTGTCGGTTGTTGCCTTGAAGGTACGTATTCTCTCTACGGTAATCCTGTTCTCGCCCATCAAATTCCCAACCCGGCGGTGGCCGACATCGATGCCGAGCTCTTTCAGTTCTTCGGTCATTCGTAGCTGCCTAGGCTCAGACAGTATTGTTCCTTGATATGTGGAAGAACAACCATGACCAATTCGTGATCTTGTACTTCGTTGGGGCCAAGCTGCTCATGTCTCCCTGCTATCGTCCTCGATTCATGCAGTGAATCCTTAAACCGGTTTCTGCAAAAAAGCCCCACAAAGGTCGCAAGATCAGTTTCAGCGTCAAAACAGGCACCTTGCAGTTTAGCCTCCAAATCGGAAACTGCCGTTTAAATCGCCGCTTCGTAATTGGTGGTCAGCCTAGAGAATTGCTCAGACAGGGCAGCGGCACCCGAAGTGTCCAGCGCCTCGATCGCGGCAGCAAGGTTCGCTAGGGTCGTGAAGTCAGCCGCATCATCACCAGCTCCCCGCAGCTCCTGCTCCAGTGCAGAAATGGCGGTTTCAATCGCCGCTTCGTAGTTAGAGGTCAGCGTCGCGAACTGCTCGGAGAGCGACGTGTTGCCTACCGCTTCTAGCGCTGCGATCGCATCGCTGATGGCCTCAAACGTAGCAGGATCGGTTTCAGAGTCAAAACCGGCACCTTGCAGCTTAGCCTCCAAGTCGTAAATTGCCGTCTCAATCGCTGCTTCGTAATTGGTGGTCAGCGTGGAGAACTGCTCAGACAGAGCAGCGGCACATGCGGTGTCCAGCGCCTCGAGCGCCGCAGCAAGGTTCGCTAGGGTCGTGAAGTCAGCCTCATCAACACCAGCGCCCTGCAGATTCTCCTCTAGTACGGAAATGGCTGTTTCAATCGCCGCTTCGTAGTTAGATGTCAGCGTCGCGAACTGCACGGACAGCCAGCTGTTGCCTTCCGCTTCCAACGCTGCAATCGCATCGCTGATGGCCTCGAAAGTTGCAATATCGGTTTCAGCGTCAAAATCGGCACCCTGCAGCTTAGCCTCCAGCTCGGAAATTGCCGTTTCAATCGCCGCTTTGTAATTGGTGGTTAGTGTGGAGAACTGCTCAGACATGGTAGTTGGCCCAACTTTGGTTGTTTATTCCAATGATGTGTCGCAAAGTACAGCAGGGTAGGGCGCGCGCATCTGGGTGATGCATAACGCATCGATTAAGTGAGTGAATGCTATCTTTGGGCCGCTCGCGGTTCATTCGATACCGCCACTTTCAACTAGAGAGCGGCCTTCTGATGGTAGGAAAAAATGGCGCGATTATAGCACCTCAAGCGATCTGGAAGGGTGGATCATTTGGAGCTGACCTCACCGCCAAAGCCGCTTCCAAAGCTGTTTGATGAACACGTCAGTCAAACTTGATGATAGTTAGCTTACATTGTGGGTGGCGCTCTGTTGGCATCTGGAAGGACATTAATAGATTGCTGCAAACGTACTCCATCAACGAAAGTGTAAACCCCATTCAGAAATGTCACTGGCTGCGCAAAGCAGTATCCGTGTTGATCAAGCGTTTTTCTCTGACCAAATTCGCCCGGTTGTCAATCGGCATTGAAGTTTGACCCCCTATCGGCGTCCAATATTGACCCCCTTGTGCTGAGCAGGCCCGGCGCTGCGTAGCCCTCACATAGCGCAGCGGCGGCGGGCCTGCGGTGTTTCGGATTGGCGCTATGCGCGGTTCTTGAAGCGCCAGCTTTCGTTTCCGGTTTCGACGATCTCGCAGTGGTGCGTAAGCCGGTCGAGCAACGCGGTTGTCATCTTGGCGTCGCCGAAGACGCTGGGCCATTCGCCGAAGGTCAGGTTGGTTGTGACGATGATGGATGTGCGTTCGTAGAGTTTGCTGATCAGGTGGAACAGGAGCTGTCCGCCGGTCTGGGCGAAGGGCAGATAGCCGAGTTCGTCGAGGATCAGGAAGTCGAGGCGGGAGATGAGATCGGCGGCTCGTCCCTGGCGTTCTGCGCGGGCTTCTGCGTCCAGCTTGTTCACCAAGTCTACCACATTGAAGAACCGACCCCGGCGGCCCTCCCGGATGCATGTTCTGGCGATGCTGACGGCGAGATGGGTTTTGCCGGTGCCTGTGCCTCCGATCAGGACAAGGTTGCGTTGGTGATCCAGGAAGTCGCCGGTGGCCAGGTCGCGGATCAGGGTCTCGTTGACTTGCGCCGCCTCGAAGTCGAACTCTTCCAGTTCCTTGGCCAGCGGCAACTTGGCGATGGTCATCTGGTATTTGACCGACCGCGCCTGCTTCTCGCGTATCTCGGCGGTGAGCAGATCGCCAATGATCTGCTGGGGTTCGTGCTGACGCTTAACCGCGGTGGTCAGGACCTCATCATAGGCGGCCCTCATTCCGTAGAGCCTCAGCTTCCCCATCGCATCGATTACGTCGGATCGTTCCATCTGTTTGTCTCCTCAAGCTGTCATATCGGTTGCAGTCGGCAATGGGCTCGCAGGTCAGCTTCAGTGCATCCGGTGTGGTGATTGTCAGGGGCGGCGGTGGCTCGCGATGCCGGGCCAGGATGTTGAGCACGACCCCGGCAGAATGGACGTTGTGGGCAAGAGCTTCAGCACAAGCCGCTTCGACGGCATCGACCCCATCGGTCAGCACGGTGCTCAGGGTGTCGACCATTTGCCGGTCGCCGCCGGGCTGACGCTCCAGTTTGCGCCACAAGCGGCGGATCGGCACCGGCAGCTCCCATTCCTTGAACGTTGCCCCAGTGCGCAAGGCGCCGGGTTTGCGGGCCAGAACAGGTATGTAATGCAGGGGATCGAAGATCGTTTTGTCCCGCCCGAAGGCCCGCTCATGCTGGCCAACGATTTGCCCATCCTGCCAGCATTCCAGCCGATCGGCGTAAGCCCTGATCTCGACCGGCCGCCCCACGGCGCGGGCATCGACCGAGTAGCGGTTCTTGTCGAAGCGCACGAGGCAGGTTTTGGACACAGAGGCCGGGAGCGCATGGAATCCATCGAACGGGCCGACGTAAGGCACAAGGCTCGGGCGTTCTTCTTCGAACACCTCCCAGATCGTTCTGTCCCGCAGTTCCGGGTGCTTGTTCGCCTTGGCATAGGCCAGGCATCGGTCTTCCAGCCATGCGTTCAGCTCGGCATAGGATTTGAACTTTGGGCGCGGCACGAAGAAGCGCCGCCGGATCACGCCCACCTGGTTCTCGACTTGCCCTTTCTCCCAGCCTGAAGCCGGGGTGCAGGCCACCGGATCGACCAGATAATGGCCACACATCTGCTGGAACCGCCGGTTATAAGCCCGGTCCTTACCGACGAAGATCGCATCGACCGCCGTCTTCATGTTGTCATAGATGCCCCGCGCACAGGCACCGCCGAAGAACGCGAACGCCTTGTCGTGGGCGTCGAATACCATCTCTTGTGTCTCGCGCGGATAGGCCTGCACAAACGGCATCCGGCTGTGGCTCAGGCGCACATGCGCAACCTTCACCGTCGTGGTGACGCCATCGATCAGGACAACCTCGTGGCTCCAGTCGAACTGATAGGCTTCGCCCGGATCGAAGCTCAG
>JAUIMF010000013.1 GCA_030433415.1 Gammaproteobacteria bacterium
GTAGCTGTCGATGGCTGTGCTCACGACGTCGCGACGAATCGTGGTGATCGTGTCAGCGATATCCGCATCATCCAGCAGGTCGTTGCGCTGCTGGTAAATGATCTGACGCTGGTCATTGGCGACATCGTCGTATTCAAGCAGCTGCTTGCGGATGTCGAAATTGCGTCCCTCGACCTTGCGCTGGGCTTTTTCGATGGCGTTGGTGACCATGCGATGTTCGATGGCTTCACCTTTCTCCATGCCCAGGGCCTGCATGAAGTTCTTGACCCGCTCCGAGGCGAAGATACGCATGAGGTTGTCTTCGAGCGACAGGTAGAAACGCGAGACACCGGGATCGCCCTGGCGCCCGGCACGGCCACGCAACTGGTTGTCGATGCGCCGCGATTCATGTCGCTCGGTACCCAGAATGTGCAGACCACCGGCTTCGAGAACCTGGGTGTGGCGCTCCTGCCAGTCCTTTTCCATCGCTGCGCGCTGCTCATCGCCGACTTCACCGGCATTGCGCAGTTCCACCTCGAGGTTGCCACCCAGTACGATATCGGTACCGCGACCCGCCATGTTCGTGGCAATAGTCACCACGCCAGGGCGTCCCGCCTGGGCGATGATCTCGGCTTCCTGTTCGTGATACTTGGCGTTGAGCACCTTGTGCTCGATCTTCTCTTTACGGAAGCGCTGGGACAACTCTTCAGAAGTCTCAACCGATGCCGTACCCACCAGCGCCGGCGCACCGATTTCCATGCAGTGTTTGACGTCTTCGACGATCGCGTCGAACTTCTCTTCGCGCGACAGGTACACCAGGTCGTTCAGATCCTTGCGCACCATGTCTTTATTGGTGGGAATCACCACCACCTCGAGACCATAAATCTGGCGGAACTCGAAGGCCTCGGTGTCGGCGGTACCCGTCATGCCCGCCAGCTTGTTGTACAGGCGGAAATAGTTCTGGAAAGTCGTAGACGCCAGGGTCTGGCTCTCGTTCTGGATCGCCACGCCTTCTTTGGCCTCGATGGCCTGATGCAGACCTTCAGACAGGCGACGACCCGGCATGGTCCGGCCGGTGTGTTCGTCAATCAGCACCACCTGGCCACCCTGCACGATGTACTCCACATCGCGGTGGAACATGGCATGGGCGCGCAGGCCCGTGTGCACATGGTGCAGCAATGAAAGGTTAGTCGACGCATACAGGCTGTCGCCCTCTTCGAGCAGGCCCTCGCTCACGAGCAGTTCTTCGACGAACTCGTGACCTGCCTCGGTCATTTCGACCTGGCGCAGCTTCTCATCGACAGTGTAGTGCCCCTCTTCGCCCTCGGTTTCCTGGCGCAGCTTGGGCACGAGTTTGTTGATGCGTTTATAGAGTTCGGAGCTGTCCTGGGCCGCCCCCGAAATGATCAGGGGCGTGCGCGCCTCATCGATGAGGATTGAATCCACCTCATCCACAATGGCGAAGCTCAGTTCGCCCTGGAGCTTGTCCTGCAGCGAGAACGCCATGTTGTCGCGCAGGTAGTCAAAGCCGAATTCGTTGTTCGTGCCGTAGATGATGTCTGATGCGTAGGCCTGGCGCTTCTCGTCGGGGCTCTGCCCGGCGCGCACCACGCCGACAGACAGTCCGAGAAAATTGTAGAGCGGGCTCATCCACGCCGCGTCACGGCCGGCAAGGTAATCATTCACGGTAACCAGATGCACCGCGTTCCCCGTCAGGGCATTGAGGTAGGCGGGCAGCGTCGCCACCAGGGTTTTACCCTCACCGGTGCGCATCTCGGCTATGCGGCCATCGTGCAGCGTCATACCGCCGATGAGCTGTACGTCGAAGTGCCGCATGCCCATCACGCGGCGACCGGCTTCGCGCGCTACGGCAAAGGCCTCGGGCAGCAGTGCCTCCAGCGGCTCGCCTGCGGTCAGGCGCTCACGGAACGCCGGGGTCTTCGCCGCCAGTTCTTCATCAGAGAGTGCCTGCAATCCCTCTTCGAGGTCATTGATACGGCGAACGGTCTTGCGCATGCGCTTCAGTTCGCGATCGTTACGCGTACCGAAGACTTTCTTGAGGGCGTTGGTAATCATGGACCTGATCTTTGGGCAAAAGCAGTAATTTCAAGGCCGCATCGCGCAAACGGGCGATGGTAATAATACGGTCCTGAACTCGCCGGCAACACCTGTTGCAAGCGGCGCCGCAGTCTCGCACACGGCGGCCTGCATTTCCATGCGGTGCCGCTGGTGGATGAAAGAAGTTGAGGGGGGTTCAGACTGCCACGGGGGCCGTAACGTAGGAGATGGGCGCCACATCCTGATCGTCGAAGGTCACCATTTCCCAGGCATCGGTACGGGCCATCAGGGCGCGCAGCGAGGCGTTGTTCAGGGCGTGGCCGGATTTGTGTGCGCGGAACTCGCCAATCAGGCTGTGTCCGAGCAGATAGACGTCACCGATGGCATCGAGCACCTTGTGCTTCACGAACTCGTCTTCGTAGCGCAACCCGTCCTGATTCAGAATACGGTATTCGTCCACGACAATGGCATTGTCGACGCTGCCGCCGCGGGCCAGGCCCTTGGAGCGGAGGTATTCGATCTCATGCATGAAGCCGAAGGTGCGGGCACGACTGATCTCTTTAACGAAAGATGTGCTTGAGAAGTCAATCTCGGCGTGGGCCGTACGGTCGCGGAACACCGGGTGATCAAAATCGATGGTGAAGGAGACTTTGAAGCCATCAAAGGGAAGGAAGCTGGCTACCTTGTCTCCGTCCTCGACCGTCACGGCCTTCTTGATGCGGATAAACTTCTTTGCGGCGGACTGCTCTTCGATGCCCGCGGACTGAATGAGAAACACAAAGGGGCCGGCGCTGCCGTCCATAATGGGAACTTCACTGGCACTGACATCGACGTAGGCGTTATCAATGCCCAGTCCCGCCATTGCCGACAACAGATGCTCCACGGTCGAGACCCGGTGCCCATGCTGGATCAGCGTAGTCGACAGCGTGGTGTCGCCGACGTTGCTCGCCCGGGCATGAATCTCTACGGTCGGATCGAGATCCACACGGCGAAACACAATACCGGTGTCTACCGGCGCCGGCGCGAGGGTCAGATACACCTTCTCGCCTGTATGCAGGCCAACACCTGTTGCCTTGATGGCGTTGCGTAACGTCCGCTGTCGAATCATACAACCTCCTTGTCTGCGCACCGCCGTGCTTCACGGATCACTCCGCCAGGCCAGGCAGGATGCCGACACCGTAGGCCGCCCATCCCTCGGCAAGCTCGCGGTGTCAGAATTCACTGACGATCTGACACCGCAAAAAGCCGCTGGTTCCCATTTTTTTCGCCGTCACACCAGATCTCGCAGAATCACCGGCGTGACGCCCTTATTCAGTCGCGCAAACCACGCTGATTTCAATCAGCCTGGCGTCGCAGAACAGCCCTGAGCCGCGTAAGTCGAGCTGACCTCAGTCAGCTTGACGTCGCAAAAAAGCAGGGATGTCGAAGTAATCGTCTCCTCCCAGCTTCTCTGCGGTCGCTGCGGCGCCGCCCCGTGACACGGCGCGCCGTGCGGGCGGTGTCTCGTAATCGCGGTAGTCGGGAGTAGACGCGCTGTCTGCTTCACCCGCTGGCTCAGCAGCGTTGCGTGACTCACTGCGCGCGGCCCGCGGAGTGTCGACCACCTGCAGCTTCGCCCGGGAAGCAGCGCCAGCAAGGCCCGTAGCGACCACCGTAACCTTCAGTTCGTCGTGCAGTTCGGGATCAATAACCGTACCCACAACGACCGTGGCCTCGTCCGAGGCAAACTCTTCAATGGTATCGCCCACTTCAGAGAACTCACCGAGGGACAAATCCAGTCCGGCGGTGATGTTGACCAGGATGCCTCGCGCCCCTTCCAGATCGATATCATCCAGGAGCGGACTGTTGATGGCGCGTTCGGCTGCCTCCCTCGCGCGGTTCTCACCGCGGGAGCTGCCGGTACCCATCATGGCCATACCCATTTCAGACATCACCGTGCGCACATCCGCGAAATCGACATTGATCATGCCGGGACGAATAATGAGGTCAGCGATGCCCTGAACCGCGCCCAACAATACATCATTCGCTTCTTTGAAGGCATCGAGGAGACTGGTATTTTTCCCCAAAACTTCCAGCAGTTTTTCGTTGGGAATAGTTATCAGCGAGTCCACATGCTGCTGCAGTTCGCCGAGGCCATTTTCCGCTATATTCAAGCGCTTACGTCCCTCGAAGGAGAACGGGCGCGTGACGACCGCCACGGTGAGAATCCCCATTTCGCGGGCCACTTCAGCGACCACCGGCGCACCGCCGGTACCCGTTCCACCGCCCATGCCGGCAGTGATGAACACCATGTCGGCACCACGCAGGGATTCGGCGATGCGCTCACGGTCTTCGACCGCGGCGGCACGACCGATTTCGGGATTGGCGCCAGCGCCAAGGCCCTTGGTGATTTCACCGCCCAGTTGCAGCACGGTGGGTGAATCGACGTCAGACAGGGCCTGGGCGTCGGTGTTGGCACAGATAAAATCCACGCCTTCCACGCTGTTTTCGATCATGTGCTTCACGGCGTTGCCGCCGCCTCCGCCCACACCGATAACCTTGATGACAGCGCTCTGCGGTACGTTGTCGATAAGTTCAAACATAGCTTCCTTCCCCTTCGTTAAAGTCACCTCACGGTGACGTTCCTTCCCAAAAAATCGTTAAAAGCTCTCGCGAATCCACTCGAGCGCCCGGTTCCACCAATTGCCCCCGTCGGACGAACGACGTCCCCGCTGCTCCTCTCCGCCATGGCTGGCGCCGTACAGCAACAGGCCGGCAGCAGTGGAATACACGGGGTTGCGTACGATGTCGGCCAGGCCATCAATGCTCTGGGGATAACCGACCCGTACGGGCATATGAAAAATCTCTTCAGCGAGTTCCGCGGCCCCTTCCATCTTTGAAGTGCCGCCGGTCAGGACGATGCCGGACGGTATGAGGTCCTCGTAGCCCGAGCGACGCAGCTCCGCCTGAATCAGCGTGAACAGCTCGTCATAGCGCGGCTCCACCACCTCGGCCAGGGACTGGCGGGACAGGTCCCGGTCTGGCCGGTCGCCCACGCTGGGCACCTTGATGGTCTGGTCCGCGCCCGCCAGTTGCGTGAGCGCACACGCGTAGCGAATCTTGATCTCTTCGGCATACTGGGACGGCGTGCGCAGCGCCATGGCGATGTCGTTGGTCACCTGGTCGCCGGCGATGGGTATCACCCCCGTATGCCGGATCGAGCCCTCGGTGAAGATCGCGATATCGGTGGTACCCCCACCGATATCCACCAGGCAGACGCCCAGTTCGCGCTCATCGTCGGTAAGCACGGAGTAGCTCGACGCGAGCTGCTCCAGAATGATGTCTTCGACATCCAGACCGCAGCGGCGAATGCACTTCTCAATGTTTTGCGCCGCGTTCACGGCACAGGTCACCAGGTGCACCTTGGCCTCGAGGCGCACGCCAGACATGCCCTGGGGCTCCTTGATGCCCTCCTGGTTGTCGATGACGTATTCCTGGGGCAGCACGTGCAGCACTTTCTGGTCAGCGGGAATCGCCACGGCCCGCGCCGCGTCGAGCACGCGCTCCAGGTCCTGCTCCACGACTTCCTGCTCCTTGATCGCCACAATCCCGTGCGAGTTGAGGCTGCGAATATGCGAGCCGGCGATGCCCACATAAACCGAATGAATCTGACAGCCCGCCATCAGCTCCGCCTCGTCTACGGCGCGCTGGATCGACTGCACCGTGGAGTCGATGTTGATGACCACCCCTTTCTTCATACCCTTCGAGGGATGAGAACCGATGCCCACCACCTCGATGCTGCCGTCCGGCGCGAGCTCACCGACGATCGCCACCACCTTGGAGGTGCCAATATCGAGCCCCACGATCATTCGTCTGTCTTTGGACGCTGCCATCGTTCCTACCTGTTCTCGGAATCCGGTGTAAGCCCCGCCACCTGCTGGGCTGAGCCAAAGGCCACAGCGGCCCCCTTCTCGTAGCGAAGGTCCACGCGCGCCGGCGTGCGTGTTGTGACCGCCAGTTCGCGGTTCCAAAGCTGCACAAAACGCTGCAGCCGCAGAGAAAATTCATGCTCTCCGAACTCCAGCACCAGGCCGCCATCGAGCGTGGCGCGAAGCTGGCCAAAACCGTCCTCACTCAGGGCGACGGGCGTCAGCGAAAGAGGACGAAGACGCTCCAGCAGGCGCAGGTAGTGGTTCATCAGTCGCGCCTCACTGCCCAGCGGTCCGCGCAACCGGGGCAAATCTTCCCAGCGCTGGGCATCCACCACTTCGATGATCCGGGCCTCGTGGTTCAAAAAGGCCTCGTCGCCCCAGCGAGCGATGGGCAGCTGCTCCACCACCCGCACCTCCAGCGTGTCAGGAAAACGACGGCGCAACTGCGCGCCATAGACCCAGGGCAGCGCTTCGAGCTCTGCACGCAGTTCGGCGAGATTCAGAAACGCCAGTCCCCCCTGCAGTTTTCCATCGAGCGCGTCGCGCACTGCGGATTCGCGCAGGTGTTCGAGCTTGCCCAGCACCACGATGCGCTCTACGGGTTGCGAGCGCAGCGCATCCACCGCGGCATAGGCACAGACCAGCAGCAGTAAAACCGCAGAGACGGTCACGGCGTGGTGCGTTCCCCGCTGAACAACACCTGACACCGAGATCAGACGCTCGCGAAGCGTGGGTCGGGAGCGACGGGCGTTACGCCGTGCAGTCGCCATCAGTTCGACCCTCCCTTCGCGTCCTGTCGCTGCTGCCACGACAGCCACATGATTTCTTCGAGCAGCTCAAGGGGTGACAGGCCCGCCGCATGCGCCGCCATGGGCACCAGACTGTGACTGGTCATGCCCGGCACCGTATTGGCCTCAAGCAACTGAAAACCGCCTCGCGGATCTTTCATGACATCCACCCGGCCCCAAACCCGACAATCCAGACTGGCAAAGGCGCGAAGGGCCAGGTTCTGCAGTAGCTGCTCCGTCGCCTCGTCCAGACCACTGGGAACGTGGTAGCGCGTGGCGTCCGAGAGGTACTTGGCGTCGTAGTCATAAAACTCCGCCGCGCTTTCGATGCGGATGGATGGCAGGGCCCGATCGCCCAGGATTGCCACCGTGTATTCCGGTCCGTCAATAAAGGCTTCGGCGAGCACGCGATCGTCGAAGCGCCGGGCCTGAACCACCGCATCACGAAACTCATCTACGTCGTCGACGCGACTCATGCCCAGGCTGGATCCCTCACGCGCGGGCTTGATAAAAGCGCTGCCCCAGCGATTCAGCAGTACCTCGGGGTCGGTGTGCTCATCGACGGCCACAAACTCCGCCGTGGGCAGGCCTTCGGACTGCCACAGCCGCTTGCTGCGCAGCTTGTCCATGGCCAGGGCACAACCAAGAATGCCGCTGCCGGTTCCAACCACACCCATCGCATCGAGCAGACCCTGGGTAACGCCATCCTCGCCACCGCGACCGTGCTGGATATTGAAGGCAAGATCGACACTTTGCAGTGTGGTCCACCAATTGGCATCACCTGTGTCGATCAACGCGGGCTCGTAGCCGCCATCGCGCAGCGTTTGCAGCACCGCGGCACCACTTTGCAGCGACACTTCGCGTTCGCCGGAGCGGCCACCCAGAAGCACGGCAATACGCAGAGCATGAAGTTCGCGCTGGCGATTCATGAGGCACTCTCCCCCAGTAATGCTCTGGCGAGATGACCGATGTCGCCGGCACCCTGGGTAATCAGCACGTCTCCGTTTTCCAACAGATCACCGAGCATCTGCTGCACGTCGCTGGCTTCGGCGGCATACAGGGGATCGAGCACCCCGCGCTGACGAATGGAGCGGGCCAGCGAGCGGCTGTCGGCGTTCGCGATGGGTTCTTCGCCGGCGGGATACACCTCCAGCAGCACCAGCAGATCTGCGTCACACAGCACGGCAACGAAATCGTCGTAAAGATCCCGCGTGCGCGTGAAGCGATGAGGCTGGTACACCATGACCAGGCGACGGTCCGCAAAGGCCTGACGGGCCGATGCCAGCGTCGCTGCCACCTCGGTAGGGTGGTGACCGTAATCATCCACCAGGGTTACGTCGTGGCCGGCCACTACGATGTTCTCGTACACCGAAAAACGTCGACCAACGCCGCTGAAGGAGGCCAGGGTCTGTTGGATGATCTGGTCGGCTATGCCCTGGTCCGTCGCCACCGCCACCGCCGCGGTGGCGTTCAGTACGTTGTGGCGTCCGGGCATGTTTAACGAGATTTCGAGCGGTGGCAGTCCGGCCGGACGCTCTACGGTAAAACGCGTGCGCAGGCCTGCAGGCTCCAGCTCACGAATGCGATAGTCTGCATCGGCGCTGAAGCCATAGCCGAGCATCGGCCGACCAACTTCATCTCCCAGACCTTCGATCACCGGGTCATCAACGCACAAAACGGCCAGACCATAGAACGGCAGGTTGTGCAGGAACTCCACAAAGGTCTGGCGCAGCCGGGCGAAGTCGCCGCCGTAGGTTTCCATGTGATCGGCTTCGATATTGGTAACAACGGTCACCATGGGCTGCAGATGCAGGAACGACGCGTCGCTCTCATCCGCCTCGGCGATCAGGAAACGACCCGCACCCAATTGCGCATGCGTGCCGGTGCTATTGACGCGGCCCCCGATCACAAAGGTGGGGTCCAGGTCCGCTGCAGCGAACAACGCGGCGATCAGACTGGTGGTGGTCGTTTTACCGTGCGTAC
Organism: Gammaproteobacteria bacterium; assembly: GCA_030433415.1. Taxonomy (GTDB): domain Bacteria; phylum Pseudomonadota; class Gammaproteobacteria; order Pseudomonadales; family Halieaceae; genus Congregibacter. Next base: position 8,720 of record JAUIMF010000013.1, read on the forward strand.
CGGCGACGGCAATGCCGTGGCGGTGGCGCATGAGTTCGGCGAGCATCTCTGCCCGAGGCACCACGGGAATACGCTGTTCGCGGGCAGACACAAGCTCTGCGTTGTCTTCACGCACCGCGCTGGAGATCACCACCACATCCGCACCGTCGACCGCGTCACCGCGATGACCAAAACTCACGGCCACACCCTGGGCCTCGAGGCGCTGTGTGACAGAGCTTTCACGCAGATCCGAGCCACTGACCGTGAAGCCCAGGTTGACCAACACCTCGGCGATGCCGCTCATGCCGCTACCGCCGACGCCGACCATGTGAATACGGCTGACGCGGCGCATGGCTTCGGGTATCACGGTGGTCGGGCTCATGACAGCAGGCCCTCGGCGAGGTCGGCAATGTCACGCGTCGCTCGCGGGCGGCCGCAGGACAGACTCTTGGCCGCCATCGCCCCAAGGGAAGCGGGTGCTTCGAGAAAGCGCGCAAGCAGCAGGGGTAGCTCGTCACGCAGTCGGTCCTGTTCCAGGCTCAGGCCCGCGCCAGCGTTCGTAAGGAACTTCGCATTGGCGCGCTGATGGTCATCGACGGCGTGCGGCAGCGGCACGAGAATCGCGGGACGACCGGTTGCCGCCACTTCGGCAACGGTCAACGCGCCGGCCCGACAGATCACCAGATCAGCCCAGGCATAGGCCGCGGCCATGTCCTCAAGAAAAGCGTCTACTCGCCATTGCTTCACGCTCGCATAGGCATCACGGGTCGCCTCCTCATGAGCGTTCCCGCACTGATGCCACCACTGGCACCGCTCGCCAAAGGCGGCCGCCACAACCGGTACCGCTTCGTTCAGGGGGCGAGCGCCGAGACTGCCGCCAAGTACCAGCACCTGCAGCGGCCGCTCGCCACCCCACTGCCAGGGATGGGTAGCGGCAACCTGCAGCAGGTCATCGCGGACGGGATTCCCCAGATACGTCGCCTTGCCCTGCTCCGTGAGCACATCGGGAAAGCCCGTCGCAATTGCGCGAGCGAACTTGCCGAGGGCCCGGTTGGCGCTGCCGGCCACCGCGTTCTGCTCCTGCAACACCAGGGGCCGCCGGGTCAGCCACGCGGCCAGCGCCGCAGGAACCGAGGCGTATCCCCCCATGCCCACGACCAGCGCTGGGCGGTAGCGCAGCATCAGCAATACGGACCAGATCAACGAAACACCCAACAGCACCAGCGCCACAAGCTGCTGCCACAGACCCTTGCCGCGCAGGCCACGCATGGGCAGTTCGTGCAGGGGAATCTGGGCCGCACCAACCACGCGCTTCTCGAGGCCGCGTCGACTGCCGATCCAGCGCAGGCGGAACCCCCGCTCGCGCAGCTCCCGGGCCAACGCCAGCGCCGGATACACGTGGCCGCCAGTTCCCCCGGCGAGCATGAAGGCCATGGGCGCGCCGCTGCTCATACGGACCTCCCGCGCCGGGACTGGCCTGTTTTTTTGACCGGCTGCTGCAGCTCCGTCGCCACCCGCAGCACAATACCCAGCAGGCCACAGGCGGTGATGAGACTGCTGCCGCCGTAGCTGATGAGCGGCAGGGTCAGGCCCTTGGTCGGCAACAGACCGGCGCTGACGCCCATATTCACGAACGCCTGCCCCGAAAACATGATGGCGATGCCGTAACAAAGGTAGGCGGCGTAGTCCCGGCCCGCCGCCTTGGCTTGGCGCCCGACATGAAAGATGCGCAGCACCAGGGCCAGAAATATCGCGATCAGGGCGACGGCACCGACAAACCCCGTTTCTTCAGCCCAGATAGAGAACACGAAGTCCGTATGGGCCTCGGGCAGGTAGAACAGCTTTTGCACGCTGTTGCCAAGGCCCACGCCAAACCACTCCCCACGTCCAAAGGCGATGAGGGACTGAATCAACTGGAAGCCCGCGCCGTAGGGGTCAGCCCAGGGATCGGTGTAAGCAATAAGACGCTGCAGCCGATACGGCGCCGCCTGGATCAACAAGCCGCCGAGGATCACGGTGACGACCATGATGACCGCAAGATGTCCCAGGCGCATGCCGGCAAGAAACAGCATGCCAAACACCGTCGCGAGCATAATCACGCTGGCACCAAAATCCGGCTCGGCCAGCAACAGCACCGCGACCAGGGCGACCACGAGCATGGGTCGCAGAAAGCCCCGCCAGCTCTCACGCAGCACCTGCCCCTGACGTACCAGATAGCCCGAGACGAACAGGATCATCGCCGCCTTGGCCAGTTCCGAAGGCTGCAGGGTGAGCGGCCCCAGGGCCAGCCAGCGCTGACTGCCATTGACGTTGCGGCCAACGCCGGGGACCAGCACCAGAATCAGCAACAGGCTCGAGAGCAGCAGCCATATCCAGGCCGTGCGATACCAGAATTCCACGGGTACGCGGTAGGCGACAACGCCAGCGATGCTGGCCAGAGCCAGATACACGCCATGGCGCTGGGCGTGGTACCACATGTTGCCGTAATGGGCCTCAGCGTAACCGACCGACGCAGAGGTAATGGCGATGAGTCCCGCCAGCAAAAGACACGCGGCGAGGCTCGTTAGCACCAGATCCGGCAAAGCGACAGGATGGGAGACCGCGCGGTTCATGCGCTCACCTCTCGCTGCACTGCTTCGCGAAACGTATCGCCGCGATGCTCAAAGCCGCGGAACTGGTCAAAGCTGGCGCAGGCCGGCGACAGCAGCACCACCTGTCCGGGCTGCACCCTGGCAGCCGCCAGGGCCACCGCTTCTTCAAGCGTGCCGACATCGCTCAGGTCGCAGCAACCCTCCAGCGCTTCGGCGATAGTAGCTGCGGCCTCACCGATGAGCAGAACTTCGTCGCAATGGCGGCGCACGGCGTCGCGCAGCAACGAGAAATCCGAATTTTTGTCCCGTCCTCCGGCGATCAATACCACACGGGACGACGCACCCAGGCCTTCGATGGCCGCCAGCGCCGCCCCGGTATTGGTGGCCTTGGAATCGTTGATCCAGCGCACGCCATTGCGCTCGAGCACCGTCTCGCAGCGATGGGGCAGGCCCGCGAAATCTTCAAGGGTCTCGAGCATTGCCTGACGCGGCAGACCCGCCGCCTCGCCGAGCGCCAGTGCTGCGAGCGCATTGCCCAGATTGTGCTCACCGGCAAGGGCAATCGCGCGCACGGGCATGAGCAACTCCAGGCCCCGGGCAATGTAGCGCTCGTCACCGTCGACGCGCAGGCCATAGCCCTGCAGATCCGGCTCGCCCAGGCGCCAGCTGATGCTGCGCCGGCCTTCGGCCTGCGGCGGAATCGTCAACGGATCATCCCGGTTGAACACGACGGTGTCGCAGCCATGAAAAATACGGTGTTTGGCCTGGTGATACCGGGGCATGTCGCCGTGACGATCCAGATGATCGGGCGTAACGTTGAGCACCGTGGCCACGCTCAGGCCAAGGTTGCCGGATCGCTCGAGCTGAAAGCTCGACAGCTCCAGCACGTACAGATCGCGGTCATCGTCCAACAGATCCAGGGCCGCGGTTCCCAGGTTGCCACCCACGCCGACGCAGCGGCCAGCGCGGCGGGCCATCGCACCCACCAGCTCCGTTACCGTGGACTTGGCGTTGGACCCCGTGATACCCACGACCGGCGCTTGCGCGGCCTCCATAAACAGATCGATATCGCCGCGCAGCGTCGCGCCGGCGGCAACGGCTTCCTGCAGCCAGGACTCGGCCGGTGCAATGCCCGGGCTGACAATCAGTTCCCCCGCCGTATTGAGTACGTCCTGGGGTATGGCACCAAGGAGCAGGGGCACGGCGGGCATCTCGGCCCGCATCTCAGCAACGCACGGCGGCGCCTCGCGCGTATCCACTACGCAGAAGTCCCGCCCCAGACGATCAAGGTGACGCGCGACGGCCAGACCGGTAGTACCCAGACCGACCACCACGGTGCGCGACGTGCTGCTGATGAGCGTGGACATCTGTATCGCCGCCTCCCCCATCACCGCAACTTCAGGGTTGCCAGGCCGAACAGCACCAGCATTACCGTGATGATCCAGAAACGCACGATCACGCGAGGCTCGGGCCAGCCCTTGAGCTCGTAGTGATGGTGGATCGGTGCCATGCGAAACAGACGGCGGCCCGTCAGCTTGAACGACGCCACCTGCAGGATCACCGACACGGTCTCGAGCACGAAGATGCCGCCCATGATGAAGAACACGATTTCGTGCCGGGTGATCACGGCCACGGTACCCAGGGCAGCACCGAGGGCCAGTGCACCCACATCACCCATGAAGACCTGGGCGGGATAGGTGTTGAACCACAGAAAACCCAGACCCGATCCGGCGATGGCTCCACAGAACACCGCCAGCTCGCCGCTGCCGGCCACATAGGGAATCTGCAGGTAATCGGCAAAATTGATATTGCCCGTAAGGTAGGCAATGAGCCCCAGGGCAGTGGCCACCAGCACCGTGGGCAGAATGGCTAGGCCGTCCAGACCATCCGTCAGGTTGACCGCATTGCTGGAGCCGACGATCACAAAATAAGTGAGAATCACAAAGAACCCACCCATGGGGATCGCCACGTCTTTGAAGAACGGCAGATACAGCTGGGTAACGACTTCGCTGTCAGCGGTGAAGTAGAGAAAGAGCGCCGCTGCCAGTCCGGCCAGGGACTGCCAGAAGTACTTCCAGCGCGCCGGCAGGCCGCGCGGATTGCGCTCCACCACTTTGCGGTAGTCATCGACCCAGCCCACCGCACCGAAGGCGGCGGTGACCAGCAGCGCAACCCACACGTAGGCGCTGGACAGGTCACCCCAGAGCAGCGTGCTCACGGCGATGGCGACCAGGATCAACGCGCCGCCCATGGTCGGCGTGCCGCTCTTGCCGAGGTGGGATTCAGGCCCGTCTTCGCGCACCGCCTGGCCTACCTGGTGGTAGTTGAGGCGCCGGATCATGGTGGGACCGACCAGCAGCGAAATCGCCAGGGCCGTCCCCGCCGCCAGGATCCCGCGCAACGTGAGGTACTGGAACACCCGGAATCCGGATTCGAACTGGGCAAAGTACTCCGCCAGAATCATCAGCATGACGTGGACTCCCGATCTCCGGTCCGCATGGCGACCAAATCCCCGGCGGCGTTGCGTAAGTTGTCGATCAGCGTTTCCATCGCCGCGCCCCGGGAACCCTTGAGCAACACGGTGTCACTGGTATCGAGGACCACGGCGATGTCGCGAGCCAGGGCATCTCGGGTCGGGTACCAGCGAGCGCCGACGCCAAACACGTCCACGGCCTCAGCAAGCGCCTCGCCGACACCAACGAACCCCGTGATGCCCGCCGCCCGAGCCGCCTCGCCCATTTCACGATGCCGCTGCGCCGAATCAGCGCCGAGCTCCAGCATCTCGCCCAGCACCAGGGTGCAGGCACCGGGACGCTGGGCGAGAAAATCGATGGCGGCGCGCACAGAGCCGGGGTTGGCGTTGTAACTGTCGTCGATCAGCAGCGTGCCATCGGCCAGGGACTCCGTGGTCATGCGGCCCGGCTCTGCTTCGGCGCTGGCCAGACCCTCAACTATGCGCTCAGCCGACAGGCCGGCGGCAAACGCAAGACCCGCCGCCGCCAGGGCGTTGGCCACGTTGTGGCGTCCCGGCAGCGGCAGCGTCGCATGCAGAGCGCTGCCCGCGACATGCAGAGTGAACTCGCTCCCCGCCAGATCGCGAAGTTTAAGATCCGTGACGAAGATATCCGCCGGCTCCGCCAGCGACCAGCGCAGCACGTCGGCACCGCCGCTGCGGGCGCGGCGCTCCCAGGCGTCAGCCCAGGGCTCGTCCGCATTGATGACCGCGCAACCCGTGGCTCCGAGCCCATCAAAAATCTCACCTTTCACCTCGGCGACTTCAGCGACCGAGCCAAAGCCCGACAGGTGGGCCTCCATGGCGTTGAGCACCGTGCTGACTCGCGGCTGCGCCAGACCGCACAGATGGGCGATGTCTCCCCGGCGCGTCGCTCCCATCTCAACAATCGCGTAGCGCGTTGCATCGTCGAGGCGCGTCAGGGTCAGAGGCACACCCAACTCGTTGTTGTAATTCCCCAGCGTCGCCTGGGTGGGGCCTTCGCCCGCGAAGATCGCGCGGCTGATGTTTTTTACTGACGTTTTGCCGCAGCTGCCGGTCACGGCCACCAGCTCACCGCGGTACCTGCGGCGATTCTCTGCGCCAAGCGCCGCCAGGGCCTGAAGCACATCGGCTACCTCAAGACAGGGGATCGTCGCTTTTACGCTGCGCTGCACGAGGGCCGCAACGGCACCCTGCTGCGCGGCAGCGCCCACGAAATCGTGGCCGTCCACGCGCTCACCGGGGATCGCGACAAACAGGTCTCCCGAAGTCACACGACGAGAATCCATCGTCACACCGGCTACGGGAATCTCCCCGCCGCTGTACGGCGCGTGCACAACGTCGGCGATTGCCCGCAAATCCATCGAGGCCATCATGAGGCGTAGTCCTCAAGCACGGCTCGGGCCACATTCATATCGCTGAAAGGACGCACCTCATCACCGACGATCTGGTAGTCCTCATGCCCCTTGCCGGCGATCACTACGCAATCGTCGGGGCGAGCGCTGCGTATGGCCAGTTCAATCGCTTCGGCCCGATCCGCACAGACCCGGTAAGCGCCATGCATGCCCTGCTCGACATCTTCGATGATCTGCAGCGGTGCCTCGCTACGGGGGTTGTCGCTGGTAATCACCGCGCGATCCGCAGCGGCAGACACCGCCTCGCCCATCAGCGCCCGCTTACCGCGATCCCGGTCGCCACCACAGCCAAACACCGCGACCAGCTCGCCGGCGCACTGGGCACGCAGGGCGGCCAGCACCTTGGCAAGGGCATCGGGCGTGTGGGCGTAGTCAATAACAACGAGCGGTGCACCGTCGCGACGCAGCGGCTCCATGCGTCCGGGCACCGCTGTCAGCAGCGGTAGTGCCTCGAACAGACGATCGACGGGCAATCCCGCCCCCATCGCCGCGCCGAGCGCTGCAACTACATTCAGCGCGTTGAACGCGCCGAGCAGCGGTGTGCGAACCCGCCGACGACCCCAGGCACCGTGCAGGTCAAAAGTGAGCCCCTGTGCATCCTGCTCCAGCTTGTCGAGGCGCAGGTCCGCATCCGGCCCAGTACCATACATACAGGGCGTGACAGTCGGATCCAGGGCCGCGAGCAACTCCCGCGCAAAGGGGTCATCGCCATTGATGACCGCCGAGCGCAGACCAGGGAACCGGAACAGACGCGCCTTGGCTTCACCGTAGGAGTCCATATCACCGTGGTAATCCAGGTGATCCCGCGTGAGATTGGTGAAGATCGCGGTGTCGACGGCGACGCCATCGAGGCGCCACTGGTCCAAGGCGTGGGACGATGCTTCCATCGCCGCAAAGGGGACGGCCTGCGATGCCCAGTCGGCGAAGGTCGCCTGCAGCGCCAGGGGCTCCGGCGTCGTGTGGGAACTGGCTCCGGTGCTGCCATCCAGCGACGCGCCCAGCGTACCGATCACACCACAGTCGTAGTCACAGTGACGAACAAGCTGGGCAAAGAGCTGGCTGATCGTCGTTTTGCCATTGGTTCCTGTTACCGCTGCCACATGCATTCGGCGCGTGGGATGGCCGTGGAAACGGCTGGCGATGCTGCCCAGCAGCTGACGCAGTTCGGGCAGCACCACCACGGGCAAATCCGCCTCGACGTCCCGCTCGACCAGCGCAGCGGCCGCTCCCGCGCGGGCCGCATCATCGAGGTAAGCGTGGCCGTCAAACTGAAGGCCCTTGAGGGCGACGAACACGTCGCCGGCACCCACGCTGCGGCTGTCCGACACGAGACCGCGCACCGGTATTGCCGGTGCCGCAGCGATGCCCTCCAGCAGTGCAGACAGCAGGACCGGGCCATTGAGCACGCCGTTCACAGCGGTGCTCCCGGCGCGGCGGCCAGCAATTCGTCATTGGTCGGCGGCAATGCGGGGGCCACCCCCATGAGCCGCAGGGTTTCTGCTGCCACGCGGGCGAATACCGGTGCTGCGGCGGAACCACCGCCGTACTCGTCGCCCTTGGGTCGATCCAGCACGACAACGGTCACGAACCGCGGCTCGTCGATCGGAGCAATACCGGCAAAGAGCGCGACGTATTGATCGTCGAGATACCCGCCGGCGCCGACCTTGTGCACAGTGCCGGTCTTGCCACCCACCTCGTAGCCGGCTACGCGGGCCCGACCCGCGGTACCGCTCTCGCCCGTGACCGCCTGCAACACCTGCCTAACATCGGCAGCAACCCGCGCATCGATAATGCGGCGGCCACCCTGATCCACGTTGTCGCGGCGCAGGATCGACACCTCGGGCAATACGCCACCGTTGGCAAAGACGGCGTAGGCGCGGGCGATCTGCAGCGGGGTCGCGGTCAAACCATAGCCAAAGGCCAGGGTGACCTCTTCGATGGGTCGCCATTTCGGACGCTGGGGCAGAAGCCCGCCGCTTTCTCCGGGAAAGCCCGTGTTCGTGGTTTCACCCAGGCCAAAGCGCTGAAAAACGCCCCAGACTGCCTCGTGACCAATATCCTGCGCGATCAGGGTCACACCGACCTGGCTGGATTTTTCGATGACGCGCGACAGGCTGATCTCACCGTAGTCCCGGGGGTCGTGAAGCACCTTGCGGCCAACGCGGATCCGCCCGGGACTGGTATCGACCAGGGACTCCACCGAGTACCGCCCACTTTCGAGCGCCGCCACCAGGGTCAGCGGCTTCATGGTCGAACCCGGCTCGAAGGTATCGGTCATGGCGCGATTGCGAGTCTGACCCATGGCCACGTCACTGCGGTTATTGGGATTGAAGTCAGGGTGGCTCGCGCTCGCGAGGATTTCGCCGCTGTGCGCGTCCAGCGTGACGATAATGCCGGCCTCGGCACCCGTAATCGCCACGGCGCGGGCGAGCTCCCGATGCTGCAGATACTGCAGGCGCAGGTCGATGGACAGTTGCAGGTTACGTCCAGGATGCGCCTCTTCGACGACTCCAATATCTCTGACCGCCTCACCGTGCAGGTCCTTGATGTAGCGCTTCTTGCCCGGACGACCGCGCAACCAGTCGTCGTAGGCCAGCTCCAGGCCCGCAACGCCCTTACCGTCCACATTGGTCATGCCCACGATCTGCGCCGCGACCTCACCGGCGGGATAAAAGCGGCGGTACTCGCGCTCGGCGCGCACGCCCTTGATACCCAGGGCCAGAATCTCCCGCGCGCGAGCTGGCACGAGGTGGCGCTGCAGGTACATGAATTTGCGCTGTTCGTAGCGCGCCAGGCGATCTTCAAGCGCCTCCGGCGCCAGCTCCAACGCCTGAGCCAGCTCATCGAGTCGTTCGCTTCGCGCCAGCACAGCGGGATTGGCCCAGAGCGACACAACGGGGGTACTGACGGCCAGAGGATCACCACGACGATCCGTAATCAGCCCCCGATACGCCGGCAGCTCAGCCGTGCGGACCATGCGCATATCGCCCTGGCGTTTGAGAAAGGCGGTGCCCCGCCCCAGGTCCAGCACCTGCAACGACAGCACGCGAGCAACGAGCAGCAGGAACATGGCGACGATCATGCCCATGACCAGCCAGGCGCGGCCGTCGAAGTTCTGGCTCTTTGCGCGACTCATGGCGACACCAGCCGGGTACGGTCATGGCTGGGCGGCGAGAGCCCGAGCAGGCCCTGCGCCTGATGCTCAATGCGGTGGTGCGACGCGAGCGTGCTCTGCTCAAGCAACAGGCGGCTGTATTCTTCTTCGAGGTGCCAGCGGGCGGCCTCGCGCTCCTGCAACTGCGTATACAGCGCCCGACTGGCGTGCGTACTGGCGATCACCGCCAACGCGCTTACAAGCAACAACAGCACAAGTGCTGCCGCCATCACCAGCTGCTGCGAGGAGCTCACGCTACACGCTCCGCGCAACGCATGATCGCGCTGCGGGCACGGGGGTTGCGCTGCACCTCGGCCTCACTGGCCCGTACCGCCTTACCCAACAGACGCATCGGTGGCGCGTGCTGCTCGGCGGTGACGGGCAGATTGCGTGGCAACTGGGGGCCGCGGGCCATATCCCGAAAACTGCGCTTCACGATGCGGTCTTCCAGGGAGTGAAAGCTGATCACCACCAGCCGGCCATCGAGCGCAAGCAGATTCTGGGCCGCGGCGAGAAAATCGAGAAGATCGTCCAGCTCCCGGTTTACCTGAATACGGATTGCCTGAAATGAGCGGGTGGCGGGATGGCGGTGTTTTTCCCAGCGAGGGTGAGCTTCGCTGACAATGGCGGCAAGCTGTGCCGTACGCGTCAGGGGTGCCGCGTCGCGGGCGCGAACGATGGCGGCGGCGATGCGACGGGCAAAACGCTCTTCGCCGTAGTCACGCAGCACAGCGGCGATCTCGGCTTCGCTCGCGCGCGCCAGCCAGTCGGCGGCAGATTCGCCGACATCGCGATTCATGCGCATATCCAGCGGCCCGTCCTGCTGGAAGCTGAAGCCCCGCTCCGCCGCATCCAGCTGCGGGCTCGAGACGCCAAGGTCAAGCAGGATGCCATCGACGGCACTGCAGCCCCGCTCGGCGAGCGCCTCGGGCAGCTGCGCAAAGGACCCGCGAACAAAAGAGAAACGCGCATCCTGCGTCGCGAGCTCCATGGCCACACGCTCGGCTTCGTGATCCTTGTCGCAGCCGATGAGACGCCCCTCAGGAGCCAGGCGCGCCAGTACTTCGCGGGCGTGGCCGCCACGGCCAAAGGTGCCATCGACGTAAACGCCGGCGGGGTTGCCTACCAGCGCGTCAACCGCCTCGTGCAACAGAACCGTGTCGTGGGTGAGTGCCATCTAGAGTGGCAGGTTCATCAACTCATCGGGAAGCGGAACATCGGTCCCGACTTCCTCCAGGGCGCTGTCGCGCTCCCGAATCCAGAGTTCCTCAGACCAGAGCTCGAGCTTGTTGCCCTGCCCTACGAGCACGAGCTTCTTCTCGAGCTGCGCGTAGTCGCGCAGAGATGGCGGCAATAGCATACGGCCATTGCCATCCAGTTGAATATCAGTGGCATAACCCAGCACGAGACGCTGGAAGCGTTTCACCTCGGGTTTCAGTGAGGGCAGACCCTGTAGATCCTGCTCAAGTATTTCCCAGGCGGGCATGGGGTAGATGCACAGACAGGTGGACTGGGTATCGATGGTCACGACGATCTGCCCGGCACACTCCTCCATCAGAGGCTCACGCTGACGCGCGGGCATCGCCAGGCGACCCTTTGCGTCCATGTTGATGTGCTGAACTCCGCGAAACACGCCGAGGCCTCCCCTTTACCCCTGACTCTTCCCACAAAAAGCCAGAAAAAACCACTTCTCACCACTAAGCGACACTATAGGCGCGCCCCATCACCTCCGTCAAGGCTCGTGACGGCGAAAATTCCTGTTATTTCAGGGGTTTGGGGGCGTTTTTGGAGGCTGTCAGGGCGTTTTTGGGGCCAGATATGAACTCGCAAAACTTCACAAAAACAGCCCGGTAAGGGATCTACTTAAGCATTCACTTTAAGTTAAATCGCAAAAATTTATTGATTGGGCGCCTGTTAGGAGAAAACTGTATAAAAAATCGAGGGTGACCCCGCCATAACACGCACGCCGGGGCAGTCAACGTGCGTGGGAGTCAAATTTGGAGAGACCAGGATTGGAGATATCCAGGTTGGGTGGCCTGGACTGGAGAAGCCTGGATCGGAGACGCCTGGGCTCGATAGACCAGGCCCGTGAAAAAGAGGAGTCGGCCGGTAAGCCGGGTTCTGTCGTGGACGATCATTCATCTGGGACCGGCGTCACCGCCGGCCTCTAGCGACCTACCCGAATCCACTGCGGGCCACAGCTGACGGATTCCTATTTGGTCTTGCTCCAGGTGGGGTTTACCATCGCCGTGCCTGTTACCAGCCACGCGGTGCGCTCTTACCGCACCTTTTCACCCTTACCGGCGAACCGGCGGTTTCCTTTCTGTTGCACTTTCCGTGGGCTCACGCCCCCCAGGCGTTACCTGGCACCCTGCCCTGTGGAGCCCGGACTTTCCTCCGTCGCGGGACAAGGTCCCACGCCAGCGATCGCCTGGCCGACTCCGCGCGCAGGGTAGCCACGGGCGAGTCGGGACGCAAGTTATTGTGAACCTGAAAGTAACTCGTAAAGATCGCGCGATGCGATGCCACTGTAGGCAGCAAGCAGCTTGGCCGCCCTGCGCGGTGGCATGTGTTCTGCCATGCCGCGCAGGAGCGTCACCAGCTCTGTGTCGAGCGTGACGGCTGAACCGCTGGGCGCGGGCGCCACCATCACAACGAGTTCACCACGGGTCTGATCGGCATCGGCGCTCACCCAGGCCGCGAGTTCGTCTAGCCGGCCCCGACGCACGGTCTCAAAACGTTTGGTCAACTCGCGCCCGATCGCCGCCTCCCGCTCCGGCCCCATGGCCTGCACAAGATCCTCGATGCAGGCGACCAGGCGATGCGGTGCCTCGTAAAAGATCAGCGTCGCTGGTGCTGAAGCCAACGCCTCCAGACGCCGCTGGCGCGCCTGGGTTTTACTGGGCAAGAACCCCTCAAAGGCGAACCGGTCGCTGGGCAGGCCCGCGGCAGAGAGCGCGACGATCGCGGCGCAGGGTCCCGGAATGGGTACCACCGCCAAGCCCCGGTCCTGCACGTCGCGCACCAGACGATAACCGGGGTCAGAGATTGTAGGGGTACCGGCATCGGACACCAGGGCGACGGCCTCGCCGGCGGCAATGCGCTCCACGATGGAGGCGGCAACCGATGAAGGACTGTGTTCGTGATAGGCCATCATGGGTGTATCGATGCCCTCGTGGTTAAGCAGTTGCCCCGTTCGGCGCGTGTCTTCGGCGGCAATGACACTGACACCGGCCAGTACAGACCGCGCCCGCGTGCTCATGTCACCCAGATTGCCGATCGGCGTCGCCACGATATACAGGGCCGGTTCCAAGGATCTGGCGCTCCCTTATAATGCTCACTTCAGTCTGCCGCCGTGCCTGGCGGGCCCGGGGATAACCATAGCATGAGCACATCGTCACGCCGCCGTCGCAAACGCGGGCGGACCCTGCCCAGAGTCCTGCTGGGAGCGCTGATCGCCACGGCACTTTCGGCGTGCGAGACTACGAGTCCCACACCGCCGTCCCGGCTTGGAATTCCCGACGAGAGGCCCACACAAGACCTGGACCTGCCGCCGGTTCCCGCACCCGACCCCGTGGAGGACGCACTGCCCGATCTGGCCGATGCGAGCCTGTTTGAGGCCACCCGCCGCGCCATCGAGGCCGGGGACTGGATGGCTGCCTGGCTTGCCCTTCCCCGCCCGGCGCCGACGCAGCAAAACGGACTTGACGCCAATCGGTTCCAGACCGAAGACGCCCACGCGGAGCTCAATGCACCAGAACCCGATGGGCTGGTTACAGATACCGCGACGCAAGCGTGGATCCGGTATTACGAAGCGCGAATCGACCTGCTGCGCGGTGACCGCAAGCGCCACGCCGACACCCTCACCAGCCTCATTCAGGATCCGCTACCCCCGGAGCTGCGTCGCGAAATTACGGCGCATGAATTGCGCCTGGCCGTACTCGCAGGAAACCGTGACCGCCAGGCAAAGGCCATCGCAACGACGCTGTCCCAGGCCGTCGAGGAACCCGAGCGTAGCAAGCTTGAACAGCAGCTCTGGCGGGCACTGCAGGCGATGACCACTACCCAGCGCGCCGCTGTTGGCCGTACCCACCCGGCCCTGACGCCCTGGCAGGAACTGGCAGATGCGGCCACCGTACTGGACGCAACCGCCAGTGCCACCGCCATCGGCGAGTGGCTGCAGCGCTACCCGGAACATCGCGCCACCGAGCGAGCGAGGCTCCTGCGTGAAGCTGCGCTACGCGATGCGCAAACCCAACGCCTCGCTCTGATGCTCCCGCTGTCAGGGCCACTGCAGGACGCCAGTGATGTCGTGACCGATGGCTTCCTCGCAGCAGCCTTTGATGCGGGGGCCACCATGGAAGTTCAGGTACTGGACAGCCGGCGGTTCACCACCCCCGCCGACGCCTACGACGCCGCCGAAGCATCAGGTGCCAATGTTATCGTCGGCCCTCTGGGCAAGCGCCAGGTCGGCGAGCTTCTCAACTCGGAGCAACGCAATACGCCCCTGCTGACGCTCAATCGCCCCGAAATCGATGTACCTGCACAGGGCGCCCTGCAATTATCCCTGGCCCCCGAAGACGAGGCGGAGCAACTCGCCGAGCTCGCCTGGTCGCTTGGCGCACGCCGGGTGCTACTGATTCGACCGGACAGCAGTTGGGGGCAGCGCATGGATACCGCCCTTCGCGATCGCTTCCGCGCCCTGGGGGGCGAACTTCCGGTTACCGCACGCTACGGCGACGCCGCCAGCTACTCCGATACGATCCGCGACGCACTGGCTCTCGGTGCCAGCAATACCCGCAGCCGCGAAGTACGCGCGCTCTTTGAAGCTCGCGTAGAAACCCAGGGTCGCCGCCGCGAAGACCTGGATGCGATCTTTCTACTGCCACGCACCAGCGATGAGGCCCGCGCCCTGAAACCGCTGATTGACTATCACTTTGCCGGCGACCTGCCCGTTTACGCCCCATCCACCGCCGACACAGGCCTCAACGATCCGGCCGTCAATCGCGACCTGGCGGAGCTGCGAATTCTGGCCCGACCCGGACGTCTTGAACCCGACGCGGTCCCCGGTATGCAGGGAACAGAAATCCCCCCCGGCGCGCTCTATGACCTGGGAGCCGACGCCTTCGCCCTTGCAAAACGCTGGTGGCGCATGAGCAGCGGGGCCGGGATCAGCCATGCAGGGCTGAGCGGCCGCGTGGAGCCCGGCGCAGCCGGCACCCTCTACCGGGAGCTGCGCCTGGCAGAATTTGACCGAGGTGTTCTACGCCCACTCTGATCTAGACTACGTCTCCCGGATCACACGGAGACGCAGGGTGCTGAACGGAGATGACTACGAGGACCGCAGCGCACAGCTGCTGGAGAGCTACGGCCTGATCATCGTCACCCGGCGCTTTCGCTGTCGCGTCGGTGAAATCGACATCATTGCGCGGGACGATCACCGCCTTCTGTTTGTGGAAGTGCGGGCCAGGCAAAATCTGTCCCATGGTGGTGCCGCCGCCTCCGTCAACCATAAAAAGCAGTGTAAACTGACGCGGTGCGCAAACGTCTTTCTCAATCGTTACCCCCAGTGGAGTCACCTGCCGTGCCGATTCGATGTTATCGCGTGGGAACCGCGCGCGGCTGGAGACGACGCACTGCACGCGCGCTGGATACCCGCAGCCTTTCTTGCTCATTGACGGCGCGACGGGGCTGCCTGGCCCCGTGACACCCTACGATCAGATTGCCGCCGACTTTCACCGTCGCATTGAATGCATTGCCAGCGCCGTCGATCACCTCGCGGCTCCGCTGGAACAAGCAGCAGAACTCCTGGCTGCAGCGGCCCTGGAGGATCGTAAAATACTGGTCTGCGCCTGTGGCTGCGATGAGGGTCTTGGCCAGTACATCGCACGCTTGCTACGCACCGGCGACTCGGGCCCTTCACTTCCCGCGTTGGCCTTCGGTGATCCCGGCCTTCCAGATGACGACGCGGATTTCTGGCGTGACCTGCGTACGCTTTCGCGCGACGGCGACGTACTGTTGAGCCTGGACACGCAAATTAACGCTCCCCTGGCCACGCGCTGTGCCGAATTCGCCAGTCTGCGAAACCTTCTGGCCATCAGCCTGTCAGATGCTTCGACTGCGACGGACGGCCTGTCCATCCCCCTGATGGCGAACGGAGATGGCCTGCGCACAGAACTCGCACTCATGGTGGCCCACTCCCTACGGGATCGGGTCTGGCAACGTCTTCTGGGTGAATGACATGAATGTGTGGATCCGTGCGCTACGTCTTGCGCTGCCCGGTTTGATCCTGACCGGTGCACTTCAGGGCTGTGGCTCTATGCTGGCAGCCATCAACGCCAACACCATTTCCGATGATCCCGGAGAACGCACGTTCTACCAGCGTCTCGCCGACGAAACCATCGAAACCAAGGCCATTGTCAATCTGCACGACGCCGACGAGGGTTACGACGACACCCATCTAATCGTGCAGAGCTACAACGGCTACGTGCTGATAGCGGGTCAGGTAACGACAGAGGAACTGCGGCAGAAGGCGAATGATGTAGTGCGCAAAATTCGCGATGTGCGGCGCATTTACAACGAGCTCGAGATCGCAGCGCCAAGCTCAACCATGACACGCGCCTCAGACAGCTGGATCACCAGCAAGGTCAAGACGTTCCTCATTACCGGCAGTGACACCCCGGGGATGCGCGTCAAAGTTGTCACTGAAGACGGGGTGGTGTTCCTGCTGGGTATGGTGACCCACGATGAGGGAGATCGCATCGCCGCCGAAGCGGCGGACGTGTCTGGCGTACAGCGCGTTGTGCGCCTGTTTGAGTACATCGATTAGCGAGCGCCGCTCGCTACTTCACCACCTTGAGAGCAGGCTTGCCGGGACGGCGCAGAGGCGTCGGCGCATTGCCACCATCGTCCGGCGCCGGACCGTCATCTTCTTCATCGGCCTCGAAGGCCATGCCCTGCCCATTCTCCCGTGCATAAATGCCAAGGATGGCGCCCATGGGGATAAACACATCTGTCGGCCGCCCACCGAACCGACCATTGAAGCTCACGCTGTCATCCGCCATCTGCAATTCGATGACCGCCGCGGGTGACAGGTTCAGCACAATCTGACCGTCTTTCACATATTGGTCGGGAACCACCACGCCCGGGATCGTAGCGTCCACAATCACATGGGGTGTGCAGTCGTTGTCAACGATCCACTCGTACAACGCACGCAACAGGTAGGGACGGCTGGAATTCACGGTTTGCGCCGCGCCTTACAGGCGCATTTCGCGTTCCTGTTCCGTAAGGCTCTGCTGGAACGACTCACGCCGGAACAACGCATCCATGTAGGTGAACAGCGGCTTGGACTGCTTGCTCGCACGGATATCGATACCGAGGGTGGGCAGCCGCCACAGAATAGGCGCAATGCAGCAATCCACCAGCGTGAACTCTTCGTTCATGAAGAACGGCTTCTCCGCAAAGATCGGCGCGATCGCCAGAATGCTCTCACGCAGTTCCTTTGTGGACCGTTTCACCACATTGTCACTACGGGAGTTCTGGATGGATTCGATCAGGGAACACCAGTCCTGCTCGATGCGATGCATGAACAGACGGCTCTCGGCCCGCGCCACGGGGTAGACCGGCAGGAGCGGAGGGTGCGGAAAACGCTCGTCGAGATACTCCATCATCACCCGGGTTTCGTAGAGCGTCAGCTCCCTGTCGACCAGCGTAGGCAGCGAGTTGTAGGGATTGGCCTCAGACAACGCCTGGGGCGGATGGGACGGATCAACATCCACGATGTCGGCGCTCACGCCCTTTTCGGCGAGCACGATGCGTACACGATGACTGTAATGGGACGTGGGATCAGAATAGAAAATCATGGTTTTGGGTCAGCCTTTTTGAACCTGGCAGAAAACACAGACGGCGGCGTGGGTCACCCCGGCGCCACCGTTGCTTGAATCTATTGGTCGGCCGTGCCTGAGATCAGTGCACGTCCTTCCAGTATTCGCGGTTGAGCAGCGTTGCGAAGACAAAGAACACTGCGATGAACAGCAGTGCAAAAACGCCGATACGCTGACGATCCGCCTTCATGGGTTCGGCGACGTACGCCAGAAAATTCACGAGGTCGTAGATCGCCCCATCGAATTCCTCCGTGCTCATACGCCCCTCCTGGACCAACTTAAGCGAGCCGCAGGGATCGACGTGATCCGCCATGGGCGTACCCGAAATGGGCTCCACATGGCTTGCGTCGGTCTCGGAGGAGCAGGCGAGCATGCCCTGAAGGTCGAGCAGCACATGGGGCATGCCCACATTGGCAAACACCCGATTGTTCACGCCGTAGGGGCGGGAATCATCCTGGTAAAAAGTGCGCAGATAGGTGTAAAGCCATTCGGGCTTACGAGCCCGTGCTACGAGCGTGAGGTCCGGCGGCGCTGCGCCGAACCAAACTTTGGCGCGGCCCTTGTCCATGGCGTTATCCATCAGCGACCCTACTTTTTCTTCGGGGTCAAAGATCAGGTTGCCGTGCATGAGGTCTTCCGGGATGCCCAGATCCGCCGCGACGCGGTTATAGCGGGAGTACTGCAGTGAGTGACACCCCATGCAGTAGTTCATGTAGACCTTCGCGCCGTTCTGCAGCGACGCCGTATTCTCTATATCGAGCTCAATCGGGTCACAGTCGATCGCGCCACAGGCATGTGAAGACTCGGCGCCCACTACTTTCAAGGGAATGATGGTCAGCGCCAGGATCAGGATCAGACCCGCCAGGCTACCGACGATGCCGATACCGCCGTCCATCGTAACGCGCTCCGGCACAGGCTTCGTCTTGTCGAGACTCGACCAGATCGGCATCAACAGGAAGAAGGCGAAGTAGAAGACGGAGCAGATCTGCGCCAGCAGCGTACGTTCTGGCGTGGGCGACTTCACACCCAGCACACCCAGGATCAGGAAGGACGCCACAAACAGCACCAGCATCACCTTGTTGAGATTGCCACGGTAACGCCAGGACTTCACCGGTGAACGGTCGAGCCACGGTAGCACAAAGGGAATCGCCACACTCGCCGCGAAGGCAATAAAGCCCCAGAACTTGTCAGGCACGGCCCGCAGTACCGAATAGAACGGTGTGAAATACCACACCGGCGCGATGTGATCCGGCGTCTTCAAGGAGTTGGCCTCTTCAAAATTGGCGTACTCCAGGAAGTACCCACCCATCTCGGGCATGAAGAACATGATCGCGCAGAAGACAAACAGGAAGACCGCGATCGCCTGCACATCGTGGACGCTGTAATACGGGTGGAACTTGATCCCATCGAGGGGGATGCCGTCAGGGCCCTTGTTCTTCTTGATCTCTACACCGTCGGGGTTGTTGGAGCCGACTTCATGCAGCGCCAGGATGTGCAGCACGACCAGCGCCAGGAGCACGATGGGCAAAGCCACCACGTGCAGGGCGAAGAAGCGGTTCAGGGTGATACCCGAGATCAGATAGTCACCACGGATCCAGGTCACAATGTCTTCGCCCACCACCGGAATGGCGCCGAACAGCGAAATGATCACCTGGGCACCCCAGTAGGACATCTGCCCCCAGGGCAGTACGTAACCCACAAACGCTTCGGCCATCAGCGCCACAAAGATCAGCATGCCGAAGATCCAGATCAGTTCCCGGGGCTTCTTGTAGGACCCATACAGGAGTGCGCGGAACATGTGCAGGTACACGACGACAAAGAACGCCGACGCGCCGGTCGAGTGCATGTAGCGCAGTATCCAGCCGTAATCCACGTCGCGCATGATGTATTCAACGGACGCAAAGGCAGCCTCGGAGCTGGCCACGTAATTCATGGTCAGCCAGATTCCCGTCAGGAGCTGGTTGACCAGCACCAGCAGCGAGAACACGCCGAAGTAGTACCAGAAGTTGAAGTTCTTCGGTGCGTAGTACTCACCCATGTGGGTGTTCCACGCACGGGTGATGGGCAGGCGGGCGTCAACCCAGTCGCGCAAACCAATCAGCATATTCGCCATTACGCAGCCTCCGCATCTACGCCGATCACGACGACGTTCTGACTTTCGAATGAATAAGGGGGAACCACCAGGTTGGTGGATGCCGGAACGCCGGAATACACGCGACCCGACAGGTCAAACTTGGAACCGTGACAGGGGCAGAAGAAGCCACCCATCCATGCGTCGCCACCGAGATCGGCAGCACCGACCTCAGGCCGATACTTGGGCGCGCAGCCCAGGTGCGTACACAGACCCTCGACCACCAACAGTTCCGGACGGATGCTGCGCTCGACGCCCGAGATGTAAGCCGGCTGCGTGGAGATGGCCGAATCGGGGTCCTTCAGGAAGCCGTCAACGCTCGCCAGATTCTCTAGCATCTCAGCGGTACGGTTGACCACGTACACGGGCTTGCCACGCCACTCCACCACCACCATCTGGCCGGGCTCCAGCTTGCTGATGTCCGCTTTGACGGGAGCACCGGCGGCCTTGGCCTTGGCGGAGGGGTTCCAGGACCCCAGGAACGGTACGGCGATACCGACGGCACCGCCCACAGCGACAGCGCTGGTGGCAACCGTCAAAAAGCGTCGGCGATTGTGGTCGACCTCGGGGCCGGCAGCTTCGCCGGTCGTGGTGGCACTGGTCATAGCGGTAATTCTCCCCTGTTGGCAGTCTTCCCCCGGTTCTGGCCTGCCCGTCTCGACGCGACAGGTAATCCTGCGGCCCGGGGGGACGCTCCGGAACATAGAAATCCGGGCGCCGCAATGGTAAAGACTTTGCCGCTCCCGCACAAGGAATGACGGGTTTTTTCGCAGTCCAAACCCTTGATTTGTCTCAAATCTTGGACAAAAGTCGCGCGCCGTTCCGCGCGCAACAAAAAAGCCCACCGACAATGCCGATGGGCTTCTGGGACGCGGTCGCCGCAGGCACTGCAAACGTGCTACGACGAACGCAACCGGCGGCGCAACGCCGCCAGAAAACTCAGCGCTTGGAGAACTGCGGACGCTTGCGCGCCTTGCGCAGACCGACCTTCTTGCGCTCGACTTCGCGGGCGTCGCGGGTAACAAACCCGGCACCACGCAGCGTACCGCGCAGGGACTCGTCGTAATCCATCAGTGCACGAGTGATACCGTGGCGGATCGCGCCGGCCTGACCGAAGCTGCCACCGCCTTCGACGGTGACTTTAATATCGAATTTCTCAGTAAGATCAACGAGTTCCAGCGGCTGACGGACGATCATGCGCGCCACTTCGCGACCAAAATACTGATCCAGGGGGCGCTGGTTCACCGTGATGTCACCACCACCGCTGCGCAGGAAAACGCGCGCCGTAGAGGTTTTGCGGCGGCCCGTGCCGTAATATTGCGTTGCGCTCATCTCGACTCCTAGATCTGCAGCGTCTGGGGCTGCTGAGCTGCGTGGGGATGCGTGTCCCCGGCGTAGACTTTCAGCTTGCGGAACATGGCCCGACCCAGGGGGTTGCGGGGCAGCATGCCTTTGACCGCACCCTGAAGCACGCGCTCGGGCGCATGATCAATGAGCTTTTCAAAGGACATGGACTTCAAGCCGCCGGGGTAACCCGTGTGACGGTGGTACATTTTGTCAGTGCGCTTGGCGCCGGTCACACGGATTTTCTCTGCATTGATAACTACCACGTAGTCACCCGTGTCAACGTGCGGCGTGTACTCCGCCTTGTGCTTTCCACGCAGGCGGTGCGCTATTTCGCTGGCCAGTCGGCCCAGCGTCTGGTCGGTGGCGTCCACGACGTACCAGTCGTGACTTACCTCGCCGACTTTGGCGCTATAGGTTTTCATTGCTTTCGCCTCGGAGGGGCCAAAAAAAGAGCGCGAATTCTACTGATCGACCGGACGGAGCGCAAGCCCCATTTTCGGTCCATTTTTGATGGCCCCAGACGGGCTCATTCGGTCGCACGTCTGGGCAGCAGAAGCGTCCGGCATGTGGCTTCGCACTCCGCATGACACCGAGTTTGGGGAGGGGGCAGCAGGACCGCCATGACAGGCTCGTAGCTTCGCACTCCGCAGGACACCGAAGCCGGCAGGGCGTGGCGGGACCGCCAAAAAGCGTCATGCCCGATAAAGCGGGGCAGGCCCTCCATGACAGGCTCGTAGCTTCGCACTCCGCAGGACACCGAGGCTGGCAGGGCGTGGCGAGACCGCCAAAAAGCGTCATCCATGACAGGCTCGTAGCTTCGCACTCCGCAGGACACCGAGGCTGGCAGGGCGTGGCGAGACCGCCAAAAAGCGTCATCCATGACAGGCTCGGCGGCGCCCATCCATGGGCGCCGACGTCCCGCCACGCCCTGCCAGCCTCGGTGTCCTGCTGACTCTGGAGGGCTCCCTGGGCGACGATCTGCGCTGCCACTTCCAACGGGCACGGCTGGGAGCTGCCGCCTGCGGCCTTCCGTAGCGGGCCTACTTCGAAGCTGAACTCTGAAGCATTCCCGAGGCACGTACAGTCCGGAGCAGTGGCTCGAAGCACCCCTTACACGGAGTCGGTTCAAAGCTGTGGCCCGAAATCCTGCATTCGAGGGTCCGCTTCGTAGTCAATATCTGAGGTCTTACCCACGCGGGTATCGTTCAGAGCAATGATCCCAGCTCTTCGACAACGAAACCCGATTCGAAGCTACGGCCTGAGGGCCTCCCTGGGCGGGGCGGGTTCGGGGCGTCGGTGTCCAGGGATGGACACCGTCGAGCCTGTCATGGACGACGTTTTTTGGCGACCCCGAACCCGCCCCGCCCAGGGAGGACCGCATCGCGGGCCCCGACCGAGATCCGTAGGCAGAAGTCAGAAGTCAGAAGTCAGAAGTCTAGGGACGATGCTCGAGCGCGAGGTAATCGTGGGACTGCATCTCGTGGAGGCGTGAGAGCGTGCGCTCAAACTCGAAGGCCAGTTGCGTGCCGGAGTAGAGCTCCTCGGCGGGCCCGGCGGCGGCGATCACGAGCTTAACGTGGCGGTCGTAGAACTCGTCCACCAGATTGATGAATCGACGGCACTGGTCATCGTTGCTTGCGCCCATGTGAGGTACGCCAGACAGGATGACGGCGTGGAACTCCCGGGCCAGCTCAATGTAGTCATTTTGCGAACGGGGGCCGTCGCACAGCTCGGGGAATTCGAACCAGGCCACATCGTCGGCGAGGCAGCGACAGGTCAGGTAACGACCATTGACCTCGATGCGTTCCCAGTGGCGGGGGGCGTCCGGCGCCAGGCGTTCAAAGCTGTCGCGCAGGCTGGCGTCGGTTTCCGGGCCCGGTGGATAGTGATAGAGCCGGGCCTGTTCAAGGGTGCGTAGGCGGTAATCCGTGCCCGCATCCACGTTCAGTACCTGCGTATGCTCCTTTAGAAGGGCTATCGCTGGCAGAAAGCGCGCCCGCTGCAGACCATTCTCGTACAGGCCATCCGGGGCAATATTCGAGGTGGCGACCAGGGCGATTCCGCGGCGGAAAACCGCCTCGAGAAAATTCGCCAGGATCATCGCATCGGCGATGTCGCTGACGAAGAACTCATCGAAGCAGATGATCTCGGTTTCCCGTGCCAGACGCTCGCCGATGACGTCGATGGGATTTTTTTCACCCTCCAGCTCGGCAAGCTCCCGGTGCACGCGCTGCATAAAGCGATGAAAATGCACCCGCAGCTTGCGCTCAAACGGCAGGCAGTCGTAGAACGCGTCCATAAGGTAGGTTTTGCCACGCCCTACCCCACCCCAGAAATAAAGCCCCCGCTCGGGAGCCTGCTCTCGCCGGAACACCCGCCCAATGCGACCCAGCACACTGCGATCGCGGTCGTGGCGCGCGACTATGCGCTCAAACAGACCCTGCAGCTCACGCACCGCCGCCTCCTGGGCCGGGTCATGGCTGAAGTCTTCGCGTTCGAGGTCGTTCTGGTATCGCTGCCAGGGTGTCAGCACGGCGGTCCATGGACGCGGCGGTGGCCGCGAGATTCCTGTTCTGAAAGGCCGCGCTACCATACTCAACGACCCTGGGATTTGGCAATCACCCTATGCCCCGTGGTCACCGGGAGCTATACTCGCCTGCCCGTTATCACTCTGAGGACTTTGCCCGTGAACCCCGGTATGGAGGAACTGATTTTTGTTGCCATCGCCGCCGCTGCTGCAGGGCTGTTGATCGGCTTCTTCACCGGACGGCGCCTGTCGCCGGGCAGCCAGCAGAGCCGGGAACTCGAACAGCAACTCGACGATGTGAAAGCTGCGCAGGAAAACTACGAGAATCGAGTGCACGCGCATTTCGCCGACACCGCCACCCGCCTGAATGCGCTGACAGAGAACTACCGTGACGTGTACGAAAGCATCGCCCGGGGTGCCGCGGATCTGAGCCCCCAGAACAGCGCGGCCGTGTTCACCGCCCTGCAGTCTCCCCAGGCCGCGCCCGAGACCATCGAGGCCGACAGCGTGGTGGTCGAGCCGCCTCGGGACTACGCGCCCAAGGCCTCACCCAATGACCCCGGCATGCTCAATGAGCGCTTCGGGCTCGAAGGCGAGGACAAGCCGCCGGAAGAAACCACCAATCGCGACTGAGGCAAGCCCGCTCAAACCGGGTTGTCGCAGTCGATAAACTGCCACTCCAGACCGAAGCGCTCACTCATGCACGCCGCCAGCGCCTGCACACCATAGCGCTCGGTGGCATGGTGGCCTGCGGCAAGGTAGGCAATGCCCAGTTCGCGCGCGGCGTGCACCGTCGGCTCTGATATTTCGCCCGAAATAAACAATTCGGCCCCCGCCGCTGCTGCGCGCTCAATATAGCTCTGGGCGGCTCCTGTGCACCAGGCAACCCGGGATACGCGCCGTGCCTCTTCTCCTATCAGCAGGGGCTCGCGCGCCGTCAGCGCGCGAATCCGTGTCATGAGCTCGCCGATCGTGACCGCCTCGGACAGGGTCGCGATATTCCCCACCGCCGCAGGATCCTCCGGATGCAGTGGCTCGCCCGAACCCAGTCCGAGTTTGTCACCCCACTGGGCGTTGTTGCCTAACGTGCCATGGGCGTCCAGGGGCAAGTGGTAGGCTATCAGGCTCATATCCGCGGCCAGCAGCGTGGCCAGGCGGCGGCGCTTCATACCGGTTACCACGGAGTCCTCGCCGCGCCAGAAATAGCCGTGGTGCACCAGTAGGGCGTCCGCACCCCAGTCGACGGCCTCGTCGAGCACTGCCTGATTTGCCGTCACCGCCGCCGCCAGCCGCGCAATGCGGGGTCGGCCCTGCACCTGAAGTCCGTTGGGGCAATAGTCGTTAAAACGACGAACACTGAGCTCGTCATCGCACCAGCTGAGCAGATCTGTGAGGTCTGCGGCCATCTTGTCGTCCTTGTCTGGGTCGCCTCGGCACCATCATATACAATGCGATTTTTCTTTGTCTGGAAGAGACGCATGCGCGCGCTCCTCTCCTCTTATTCCTGGCCTGTGATTGCCGGTGTGCTCGCCGCCCTGCTCATCCTCAACTACTGGGTGTGGCCGGCCAGTAGGCCTGATGATGGCGCTCCTGCCACGCGCGGCTATCGCGAGGCCGTGGCCGCTGCGACCCCGGCCGTAGTCAATATCTACACCGAAAAGCTCGTCGCCACGCAGCGCAGCCGCATGCTCAACAATCCCCTGATGGCCATTCCCCGGGGGGTACCCAGGCAGCGGGTGGAACGCTCCCTGGGCTCCGGGGTCATCATGCGGGACGACGGCTACATTCTTACCAACAACCACGTGATTGACGGCGCCGACGCAATTCAGGTGCTCCTCAGCGATGGCCGCTCGACCGCAGCGCAGGTGGTGGGTCGGGACCGGGCCACAGACCTGGCAGCGCTGCGCATCGACATGGATACCCTCAGCGCCATCAAACTGGCGGACTCTGATCGCCTGTCTGTGGGCGATGTGGTTTTGGCCATCGGCAACCCCCTGGGCTTCGGCTCCTCCGTTACCCAGGGCATCGTCTCCGGTTTGGGGCGCTTTGGCCTGACCCCCGGCACCTACGAGGGCTTCATTCAGACCGATGCCGTGATCCACCCAGGCAATTCGGGTGGCGCGCTGGTGGATGCGGACGGCGCCCTTGTGGGTATCAACAGTCTGATTTACACCGCATCGGACGGTGGCAGCGGCACCACGGGCATCGGCGTATCCCTGGCCATACCCTCAAACCTGGCGGAGTTTGTGATGGATGACCTGATCCGCTACGGGCAGGTCATCCGTGGCTGGCTGGGCGTGCAGGTCGAACAGATCGCCGATGGCGGCAATGCCAACTCGCGACTGCTCGTACGGGCCGTGGCGGACGACGGACCCGCCGCCAGGGCCGGTTTGCGCGCCGGAGACGTCATCACGCACTTTAACAACGAACGCATCGACGACGTTCGCCTGGCCATGTACGAGGTATCGCTGTTACGTCCCGGCGACCGACTGCAGATGACCGTAACCCGCGAGGGCAGCAGCGTGGACCTCACCGCCGTTATCGCCACTCAACCGCAGGCCACGTCGACCTAATCTGAGAGCTTGTCACCCAGGCGCATGGCCGCGCTTTGTGCGTGGGCAGACAGGGATTCGCCCTGCGCGAGCGTCACCGCGGCCCGGGCCAGTGGACCGACGCCATCGGCAGTGCAGCGAATCAGCGAACTGCGCTTCTGAAAATCGTAGACACCCAGGGGCGAAAAGAATCGCGCTGTACCCGACGTGGGCAACACGTGGTTGGGCCCGGCGCAGTAGTCACCAAGGGCTTCACAGCTGTGCACCCCCATGAAGATGGCTCCCGCGGCACCGATGCTCGGCAGTAGTGCTTCGGGATCAGCGACAGCGAGTTCCAGGTGCTCTGGCGCGATCGTATTGCTGACGGCCGCAGCATCTGCCAGGTCCGCAGTTTTTATGAGCGCCCCGCGCCGTTCCAGCGAGGCGCGAATAATCTCGGCGCGCTCCATGTCGGGCAGCAGGCGCTCCACCGCCGCGTCCACCGCATCAAGGTAGGCCTGGTCGGGACAGAGCAGTAACGCCTGGGCACTTTCGTCGTGCTCCGCCTGAGAGAACAGATCCATCGCCATCCACTCCGGCGGCGCACTGCCATCGGCGATCACCAGTATCTCGGACGGACCGGCGATCATATCGATACCGACGCGACCAAAAACCTGACGCTTGGCTTCGGCGACAAAGCGATTGCCGGGACCAACGATCTTGTCGACCGCGGGCACCGTGGCCGTGCCGAGCGCCAGCGCCGCCACCGCCTGGGCACCACCGATACGAAATACACGGTCCACACCGGCAAGCGCGGCAGCGGCCAGCACCAGGGGATTGACGTCGCCCCCAGGCGTGGGCGCCACCATGATGATCTCGCCAACGCCGGCCACGCGCGCCGGAATTGCATTCATCAGTACCGACGAGGGATAGCTGGCTTTGCCGCCCGGCACATACACGCCGACACGCCCGAGCGGCGTGACGCGCTGCCCCAGACGGTTGCCCAGGCCATCGTCGAAACTCCAGTCATCGCCGCGCTGACGTTCGTGAAATGCGGTAATGCGCCGCGCCGCCGTCTCGAGGGCATCGCGCTGCTCAACGCCCAGTCCGTCCAGGGCCGCCTGCAACTCATGCGCCGGTACCTCCAGCTCTGCCATGGATCCGGCTTCGAGCGCATCAAAGCGACGGGTGTATTCCAGTACCGCCTCATCGCCACGCTCTTGTACCGCCGCAATGATGTCCCGGACCGTGTCGGCTACCGCACCGTCCTGCGTGTCCATGGGTACCGCCAGGGCGGCCAGCGCGCTGGAAAACTCCGCGTCCCGCGTATCAAGACGACGCATTACGCCGCCTCACTATGCCGCACGGCCTCAGATAGCGCGGCCAACAGGGCGTCAATGGTGCCGTGGTGCGAGCGCATCGAGGCCTTGTTCACAATCAGGCGTGAGGTGATCGCCGCGATCTCCTCGAGGGGCTCCAGCCCGTTGGCTTTGAGTGTGTTACCCGTGTCAACGATGTCCACGATCATATCGGCCAGATTCATCGTGGGCGCCAGCTCCATCGCGCCGTAGAGTTTGATCAGCTCCACCTGCACGCCCTCGCGAGCAAAATAATCGCGCGCCACGTTGACGAACTTGGTTGCCACACGCACGCGGCGGTGGGGCAATGTAAATCCGACTGGCGCCGCCGTCATGAGGCGACACGGTGCAATACCCAGATCCAAAGGCTCGAACAACCCGTCGGAACCCTGCTCCAGCAGCGTATCCTTGCCCACCACGCCCAGGTCGGCGGCGCCGTGGCGCACGTACACCGGCACATCCACACCGCGCATCACCACCAGCTGCACGTTCTCGTGCGTGGTGGGAAATATCAGCTTACGGCTCTTGGCCATGTCCTCGAGGGGTTCGATACCCGCCCGGGCCAACAGGGGCAACGTTTCCTTGAGGATGCGACCCTTGGTCAGGGCCAGGGTCAGGGGGCGCAGAGATACGGCCACGTGCTCGCTCCTAATCCGCCAAACGCCGGATATCCGCTCCGAGCGCCTGCAGTTTCTCTTCGATGCATTCGTAACCGCGATCAATGTGATAGATGCGGTCGATCAGGGTTTCGCCGCGAGCCACGAGACCGGCGATGACCAGGCTCGCCGAGGCACGAAGGTCCGTCGCCATCACCGGCGCACCCGCCAGCTCGGGCTGACCGACGATAA
This sequence comes from Gammaproteobacteria bacterium, assembly GCA_030433415.1. GTDB lineage: Bacteria > Pseudomonadota > Gammaproteobacteria > Pseudomonadales > Halieaceae > Congregibacter. The sequence goes on from JAUIMF010000013.1 coordinate 36,978, forward strand.
TGGCGGTGTTGCCCTCAATGGTGATGTCTGCGCCCATGCGGTTCATCTCATGGGTCTGGATCAGGCGGTTTTCAAACACCGTCTCGGTGACCGTTGAGGTTCCCTCGGCAATGGCATTCATGGCGGTAAACTGGGCCTGCATATCGGTAGGAAACCCGGGATAGGGGGCGGTGCGCACGCTCACGGCCTGGGGACGTCGTCCCTCCATATCCAGGGCGATGTAATCTTCGCCGCAATCGATGCGCGCTCCCGCGGCCTCGAGCTTTTGCAGCACTACCTCCAGGTGCTCCGGGCGGGCCTCACGCAGATGCACGCGCCCCCCTGTTGCCGCCGCTGCAACGAGGTAGGTACCGGCTTCGATGCGATCGGGCATGACGTCATAGCGACAGCCCTGCAGACGCTCGACCCCGTCGATCACAAGGCGATCGGAACCATGGCCACTGATCTTGGCTCCCATGGCGATCAGGCACTCCGCAAGATCCACCACTTCGGGTTCACGCGCCGCATTCTCGATCACCGTGCGACCATCGGCGACCGCCGCCGCCATCAGCAGGTTCTCGGTGCCGCCCACGGTGACGGTCTCCATGACGATATGGGCGCCGCGCAGGCGACCGTCGACGCTGGCATTGATGTAACCGCCATCCACGGTCACGGTGGCACCCATGGCTTCGAGGCCACGCAGGTGCAGATCCACGGGTCGGCTGCCAATGGCGCAGCCGCCGGGGAAGGACACGCGAGCACGACCGTAGCGGGCCACGAGGGGGCCAAGCACCAGGATCGACGCCCGCATGGTTTTTACCAGTTCATAGGGCGCCTCGAACTCGCTGATAGTGCTGCTGTCGACCTCTACGCTCATTTTTTCGTCGATGGTCAGGTCGACGCCCATGCAGCCCAACAGCTCGATCATCGTCGTGATGTCGTGCAGGTGCGGCAGATTGCCAATGGTGATGGGTTCGTCGGCGAGCAACGTAGCCGCCAGGATCGGCAGCGCCGCATTCTTGGCGCCCGAAATGCGCAGCTCACCGTCCAGCCGGTTGCCCCCTTTTATCAGTAGCTTATCCACGGCGAAGCACGGCTCAGGCGCCGTTTGCCTCCCACTCGGCCTGCGTAAAGGCGTGAATGGTGACCGCGTGAATGGAACCCGCTGCGATGGCGTCGGAAAGCGCTGCGTAGACCGCCTGCTGCCTGCCCACTGCGCGCATGCCATCAAAGAGGTCGCTCACAACGGTGATGTCGTAATTTGCACCGGCACCGTCAACGAGCACCTGCGCGTTGTCGATCGTCCCGTTCACCAGATTCTGCACTGTGTTGGCGTCCACTGCCTTCGCTCTCCGTATTGCAATCAGCTGCTGGTTTCGGCTTCTGCTTCGGCGGTCCAATTGGCGATCACTTTGTCGAGATCACCATCGTAACGCCGCGCCGCCGATTCGAACTGGCTGCGGTAGACCTGACCAAGGTTTACATTCTCTACCACGAGGTTGCGCAGACGCCAGTTGCCATCGCGGTCCCGGGCCATCGTGTAGATCACCACAAAGGGCTCGGTTTCGTCACTATAGATAAGCTGCCGCAGCGTTGCGCGCTGCGCGGACGGGTCCTCTTCACTGCTGCCGTCGAGCTCGATGCGTGAACCGCCAAAGGCAAGCAGCCCCTTACCGTAGGTCCGTATCAGGCCGACGCGCATGGTTTCGCTGAAGCGATCCAACTGATCACGCAATTGCGCACGCCCGGCCTCATCGAGGCTGCGGTAGCGGGCGCTCGTTGCATATTCACCCATGACACCGCGGGCGAAACCGCGAAAATCCACTACGGGATCCAACACCTCATGGATCGCCGCGTAAAAACGCTCGGGATCGTCATCGACGTAGTCACGTGCTTCTTCAATCACCGCGAGCACCCGCGTCGTCGTGTCATCGATCACCGCTGCAGCGGTGACAGATTCCACAGGCTCCGCAGACTCCTCGGCGAGCGCGAGGCTGGCGAGCATACCCATCACCGCGAGGGCCAGCATCCGTATCCAGTGACCCGTGCCTGAGATGAACCCGCTGTATTGCTGACGCGTATCCATGGTCAATTCCTCATTCATGAGCTAGCCAGTTCACCGTGAGCAGGTATACTCCCCTCCCTTGCTGACGGCCCGGCGAAAAATCGGGCGCGCAGTGTACACGCTTTCCCTACGACTTGTATGACAGCCACCCCCCCTGCACAGTTCATTCTCGCGCACGCCGGCACCTCACCCCGGCCGGGCGTTCCCTTGTCGCTGCCTGAGGTCTGATCCCGAGTGCTCATTCCCCTGTTGACCGTGATTGCGGCCTTCATCGTGCTCGTCTGGAGCGCGGACCTGTTTGTCGCCGGCGCCGCCTCCATCGCAGAGAACATGGGCCTGTCACCCGTGATAATCGGTCTGACCATTGTATCGCTGGGGACCTCGGCACCGGAGATCCTGGTGTCCGTCACCGCCGCCCTCTCGGGCTCTGGTGGTCTGGCCATCGGCAACGCCGTGGGCTCGAACATTGCGAATATCTGCCTGGTACTGGGTCTGACCCTACTGATCGCGCCGCTGCAGGTACACCCCGGCTGCATGCGTACCGAGATACCAACCCTGCTCGTCGTCACAGCGGGGGCGGGACTACTGCTACTGGATGTGGAACTTGAGCGCGGCGACGCGATCATGATGCTCGGTGCGCTGGTTCTGATCCTTATGCAAATGGTCAGCTCCCAGACCCACGATCCGGACGTGATGGACGTAGTGGACGACGAAGAGCTTCCCCACCTGAATCCGCTGCGTGCGTGGCTGGCCTTCGTTGTCGGCCTCGTGCTGCTCGTCGGCAGTTCGCGGCTGCTGGTATGGGGCGCGAGTGAAATCGCCATGGCCCTTGGCGTACCCGAACTCATTATTGGCCTGACCATTGTCGCTGTGGGCACCAGCCTGCCGGAACTGGCGGCCACCGTCGCCAGCGCCGTACGCGGCCATGCCGAAATCGCCATGGGCAACATCGTTGGCTCCAACCTGTTCAACCTGCTCGCGGTGATGGCGATGCCTGGCCTGCTCGCGCCCGAGCAGTTGCCCGAGAACTTTCTGCTTCGCGACTACGCCGCGATGAGCATCGCCACGGTGCTGCTGGCGGCCGCTGTTTATCTGGGGCGCTTCCACCCGCGGGCAAAACCCGAGCATGCCTTCCTGGGACGAAGCGTGGGTGTGCTGTTCTGCGCCGGATATGCCCTGTACTATTACCGGCTTTTTCTGAGCCTCTAATGACACCATGACCGAACCCGCCGCCTACATCTCCTCGGCGCAACGCACCATACGCATGGAGGCGCAGGCTGTGGGCGATCTTGAGGCTCGCATCGATCGCGACTTTGAACGCGCCTGCGAGCTGATCCTTGCCGTACCCGGACGCGTGGTGGTTACGGGCATGGGCAAATCGGGACACATTGGTGGCAAGATCGCGGCAACGCTGGCGAGCACAGGGACCCCCTCGTTTTTCGTGCATCCCGGCGAGGCAAGCCACGGCGACATGGGTATGATCACGCCTTCAGACTGCGTCATCGCCCTGTCCAACAGCGGCACGACACCCGAGGTACTCACGCTGATTCCCCTGCTGAAGCGTCTGGACGTGCCTCTGATCAGCATGACGGGAGCTCCTGACAGTGCCCTCGCCCAGGCCTCGGACGCGCACCTCAATACCGGTGTTGCGGTAGAGGCCTGCCCGCTGGATCTGGCCCCCACATCGAGCACGACGACGGCCCTGGTCATGGGCGATGCGCTGGCCATCGCGCTGCTCGAGGCCCGGGGATTTACCGCCGAAGATTTTGCCTTTTCGCACCCCGGTGGCGCCCTGGGGCGCAAGCTGCTCCTGAAGGTAAAGGACGTAATGCGCCAGGGTGACGCTATCCCCCGCGTGAGCCCCGACACCACGCTGGCCAAGGCGCTGCTCGAAATCAGCGCCAAGGGTCTGGGCATGACCACCGTGGTGGAAGGCGCTCCGGGCGATGAGCGTCTGCTGGGGGTATTCACCGACGGCGACCTGCGCCGCTCGCTGGACGAACAACGGGATATCAACAGCACAGCTATCCGCGACATCATGACTCGCAACCCGGCGACCATCGCTCCTGGCATGCTCGCTGCCGAGGCCCTGGGCCGCATGGAAGAACGTGCGATCAGCGCACTGGTGGTGCTGGACGATGAGCGCCTTGTCGGCGTGGTCAGCCTGCTGGGTCTGCTCGAAGCAGGGTTGGCGTGAAGTCCTCCGCCGCCCTTGCAATCCGCCTGCTTGCCCTGGATGTGGACGGCGTGCTCACCGATGGACGCATCACCTACGGCAATGACGGCGAGGAACTCAAGTCCTTCAACATCAAGGACGGCCTGGGCATAAAGCTACTGCAACGCGCGGGCATTGAGGTGGCCATCATCACCGGCCGCCAATCCGCCATCGTTGCTCGCCGTGCAACGGAGCTGGGCATCAACACGATTATTCAGGGGCGTGAAGACAAACTGGTCGCCCTCAAGGAGCTGTGCCAGAAGCACGGGCTCGAACTGACCGCCTGCGCCTACATGGGTGACGACCTGCCCGATCTGGCTGCGATCCAGGCCGCGGCGATCGGCATGACCGTCGCCGATGCCTGCGCCGCGGTCGCCGCGGCGGCGGACTGGCAGTCAGGTTTTGCCGGTGGTTGCGGCGCCGTGCGTGAAGCCTGCGAGATGCTGCTTGAGGCCCGGGGCCAGCGCCGTGAACTTGAAGCGGAATTCGCCCTGTGAAGAAGCGCCTGTCCGGTACCCTCATACTGGGCGCGGCGGCGCTGGCCTATCTGCTGTCGGGTGAAACACCCCCACTCATTCAGGAGGCCCCTACCGAGGCCGGCGGTGAGCAAGCCATACCCCAGAGCTACGCCCGGGGTGTCAGCATGCGGGAGTTCGACCCCGAGGGCGTACTGCGTGATCGTACCGACGCCGACGAACTGCGCCGCTACCCACAGCAGCAGTTGGTGGAGCTCGACGCCCCCAAACGCTGGCACTACGCCAACGAGGGTCCCTGGCAGGCCAGCGCGGAAACCGGTGTGCTGTACGAGAGGCGGAAGCACTTGCACCTTACCGACAATGTGCAGCTGCGCTACGATACCGAAGGCGTGGAGTTTCTGACGCAGAGCATGATCCTCGACCTGCGTCAGCGCAAAGCCCGCAGCGAAACGCCGGCCCGCGCCTGGCAGGACGGCAGTGTCATGCTGGGCGATCGTCTGTTTGTGGATCTGGACAGGCAACTGGCAACGCTTACCGGGAGCGTACGGACGGTCTATGAACCTGAGTAGATTATTCGCGGCAGTGCTGTTACCCGTCCTCGCGCCGGCACCGGCCCTGGCGCTGCCAGATGACCGCAATCAGGCCATCGAGATTACTGCTGAGCGGGCCCTGCGCGATGAAAAAGCCGGCTACACGGTATACACCGGGGACGTCATCCTGGCCCAGGGCAGCCTGCTGATTGAAGCAGAACGCCTGACGATTTTTCACGACAGCGAGGCGGCAAACCGTATCGTGGCCACGGGCTCACCGGCGACGCTGAGCCAACAGCCCGAAATCGACAAGGGCATTGTCACTGCCCGCGCCGGGCGCATCATCTACGAGAAATCCCAGGAGCGGGTGCTGCTGCGCGAGGCCGCCACCATTGAGCAGGATGGTGCTGTGGTCAGCGGAGAATCCATCGACTATTTCATGGCACAGCAGCGGGTCCGTGCCGACGCGGGCAACGAAGACAGCAGCGATCGGGTCCAGGTCATCATCCCCGCCGAGGTCATCGCCGCCAATCAGGATGAAGACGACACACCGGCATCCGGCGCCGAGCAAAGCTCTGAAGAAGCCGCAGACCCTGCGGCGCCGGAGCCCGCAGAGGACCAAGAGGAATCCGAGAGCAGCAATGGCAGTCCTGACAGCCCGTAACCTCGCCAAAGCCTATCGCGGTCGCGCCGTCGTCAAGGATGTGAGCCTGTCGGTTGAAAGCGCCCAGGTCGTGGGGCTGTTGGGCCCCAACGGCGCCGGCAAGACCACCTGCTTTTACATGATCGTGGGCATCGTGGCCGCGGACGCCGGAGCGATCGAAATCGATGGCAACAGCATCACCGGCATGGCCATGCACGAGCGTGCCCGGCGCGGTATTGGCTACCTGCCGCAGGAAGCCTCCATATTCCGGCGCATGAGCGTCGGCGACAATATCCTCTCCATTCTCGAGACTCGCAGGGATCTGAAGCGCAAGGAACGCCTTCAGCGCCGCGACGAACTGCTCGAGGAATTCCACATCAGCCACCTGCGCGACAGTCTTGGCCAGGCCCTGTCGGGCGGCGAGCGTCGACGGGTAGAAATCGCCCGGGCGCTGGCCATGGAGCCCCAGTTCATCCTGCTGGACGAACCCTTTGCCGGCGTTGATCCGATCTCGGTGGGCGACATCAAGAACATCATCCGCCACCTGCAGAGCCGCGGTATCGGCGTGCTGATCACCGACCACAATGTGCGCGAGACTCTGGACATCTGCGAAACCGCCTATATCGTTGGTGAGGGCCATATCATCGCCGAGGGCACACCCCAGGACGTGCTGGACAATGCCAAGGTGCGCAAGGTTTACCTGGGCGAAAACTTCCGTCTCTGACGCCAGCAATGGCCGTAAATGTGAGCCGCCACACAAGTTTGCGCGTCCCCTGCGCAAACCGTGACTAACACAATGCAATAACTGCGCCAAGCCGTTGCGCGGGCACCATCGACAAGCCTACACTGAGAGCCGACATTGCCACTGAACGCATCAGGGCACGGAGACACGGCACGACCATGAAGCAGGGTTTACAGCTCAAGCTCGGCCAGTCATTGACGATGACGCCACAGTTGCAGCAGGCCATACGCCTGCTGCAGTTGAGCACCCTGGATCTGCAGCAGGAGATTCAGCAGGCGCTGCAGGAAAACCCCATGCTCGAGGTGGACGAGGAGGTCCCCGAGAACGACTCCGACGGCAATGACGCCGTTAATGAGCGAGCCAACGAAGGCCCTCTGGACAACCCCGAGTTGAGCGCTAACGCGTCGGATCCCAATGCCGACGGTGACTTCGAACCGACCATGCCCGATGACCTGCCGGTGGACACCCAGTGGGAGGACATCCTGCCCTCGAGCGCGCCGGCACCGATGAGCGAGGCGGGCGAAGATTTCGATTTTGACAGCCGCAACGGAGCCGGCGAGTCCCTCAAGGACCATCTACTCTGGCAGCTCAACCTCACACGTCTGTCCGAGAAAGACCAGATCATCGCCCTGGCCATCATCGACGCCACCGACACCAACGGGCGCCTCAACAGCAGCGTCGAGGAGTTGCTGGAGCTGTTTCCGCCCGAACTGGATATTGAGGACGACGAGGTTGTTGCCGTGCTCCACGCGCTGCAGCAATTTGAGCCCGTCGGGGTGTTTGCCCGGGACCTGCAGGAGTGCCTGCTGCTGCAGTTGCGCCAGATTCCCGCCGACACGCCCTGGCTGGAACAGGCGCGAATCCTGATCAATCGGCATATCAACCAGCTCAGCAACGGTGACTTCGCCCAGATCATGCGGCGCATGAAGCTACCTGAGGAGGACCTTCGCAGCGTACTGCGGCTCGTGCAGTCCCTGGACCCCTTCCCCGGCAAGCAGATTGGCGACGACGACACGGAATATGTCGTACCTGATGTTTTCGTCAGCAAGAAAGAAGGCCGTTGGGTGGTGGAACTCAACCCCGATACGGCGCCGCGCCTGCGCATCAACAGTCACTATGCGGGCCTGATCAAGCGCGCCGACAGCAGCGCTGACAACAGCTACCTGCGCGACAACCTGCAGGAAGCGCGGTGGTTCCTGAAAAGCCTGCAGAGTCGCAACGAGACCATGATGAAAGTCGCGTCAGAAATCGTACGCCGCCAACGCAATTTTCTGGAGTATGGCGACGAGGCCATGAAGCCGCTGGTTCTGCACGACATTGCCGAAGCGGTAGAGATGCACGAGTCCACGATCTCGCGGGTCACCACGCGCAAGTACATGCATACGCCGCGCGGCATCTTCGAACTCAAATACTTCTTCTCGAGTCACGTAGCGACAACGTCTGGTGGCGCCTGCTCATCGACCGCCATCCGGGCCCTGATAAAAAAACTTATCGCGGCAGAGAACGCCCGCAAGCCCCTGTCTGACAGCAAGCTGGCACAGCTGCTGGAGGAGCAGGGAATCCAGGTCGCCAGGCGCACAATCGCAAAGTATCGCGACAGCCTCATGATCCCCCCGTCGAACGAGCGCAAGCGCCTGGTTTGATGGCACGGATCCGGCGATCCACAACACAAGCGTCACAAAGACGCGGCAGCATGCCAAGGAGAGACCCATGCAACTGACGATCAGCGGACACCATGTCGACGTATCCGACCCACTGCGCGAATACGTGGAGGCCAAATTTGAGCGCCTGCAACGCCACTACAGTCAGATTACCAACGTCGACGTGACGCTGATCGTCGAGAAGCTGGTGCAAAAAGCCGAGGCCACGGTGCACATCGCCGGTAAAGACCTGTTTGCAGCGGCGGACTCCGAAGACATGTATGCCGCCATCGACGCCCTGGCCGACAAACTGGATCGCCAGCTCATCAAGCACAAGGAAAAACACCGCTCCCACTGAGGAGCTGAACAGTACTGGTAAACCCTATGAGTGGTATCACGGACCTCCTGTCACCGGACCGCTGCCTCTGCCAGGTGCAGGGCGGCAGTCGCAAACAGCTGTTTGAGCTGGTGGCGGACGTGCTTGGGCGCGAACAGGAGGAGTTTCATCCCACCGAGCTGGTGGCGGGTATGCTTGCCCGGGAGAAGCTGGGCAGCACGGCCCTGGGGGGTGGCATCGCCATTCCCCACTGTCGCCTCAGTGATTGTGAGACGCCAATGGGCGTGTTGATCACCCTGTCGAACCCGGCAGATTTCGATGCGCCGGATAACGAGAACGTGGACCTGCTGTTTGCTCTGGTCGTCCCCAGCGAGGCGACGCAGGAACACCTGAATCTGCTCGCGGACCTTGCCAGGCTATTCTGCCAACCCGATTTTTGCGATGAACTGCGGGCCACCCGCACCTCCGAGGCCCTGTATATCACCGCCATCAACGGTGCGCGGGAGGTGGCCTGATTGGATCTGATCCTTATCAGTGGCCGCTCCGGGTCTGGTAAGAGCACCGCTCTGCACCAGCTCGAGGACGATGGTTACTTTGCCATCGACAACCTGCCCGCCTCGCTGTTACCGGCGCTGGTCCGCGACACCGCACCGGGACTGCCGAAGCAGTTTCGCGGCATCGCCGTGTGCATCGATGCGCGCAACGCCGGCTGGGATCTGGATATGTTTCCCGCCACGCTGGCCGCCCTGCCGGACGATGCCCGCCCGCGGATCCTGTTCCTGGACGCCGACGATGAAACCCTGATGCGCCGCTTCAGCGAAACGCGGCGCCGCCACCCGCTGTCCAGCGAAAGCCTGCCCCTTGCCGAAGCGATAAAGCACGAAGCCCAGTTGCTTGAGCCTCTCGCTGCCGCCGCGACCCTGACGCTGGATACGCGGGCGATGACCATCTATGAACTGCGCGATGCGATTCGCCAGCGTCTCGTCGGGCAGGACGCCGAGGGCATGGCGGTGCTGGTGCAGTCCTTCGGTTTCAAGCGGGGCATCCCTGTCGATGCGGATCTGGTGTTCGATCTGCGCATGCTGCCCAATCCCCACTGGTCCGCCGAGCTTCGCCCAAAGACCGGCCTGGACCCGGCGGTGGCGGCCTATCTCGAGGAACATGACATCACCCGGCAGCTCTTCGATGACCTCGCTGGTTTTCTCGATCGGTGGCTGCCGGCCTACAGTGAGAGCAACCGCTCCTACCTCACCGTGGCCGTGGGCTGTACCGGCGGCCAGCACCGATCGGTGTACATGGCTCGCCGCCTCTACGACCACCTGCAGGGTCGCCACGGCCAGGTGCAACTGCGCCATCGAGAACTCGTACAGGCGTCGATGTGATCAAGAGCGAACTGACGATCATCAACAAGCTCGGGCTGCACGCCCGGGCGGCGTCAAAGTTTGTCAGCTGCGCCAGTCGCTTCAGCTCGACGATCCGCGTGGCCCGCGATGGTCAGTGGGTCGACGGCAAGAGCATAATGTCGGTAATGATGCTCGCCGCGGGCAAGGGTACGGTACTTGATGTCGAAATCGACGGCGCGGACGAACAGGCCGCACTGCAGGCCCTGGAAGACCTCGTAGGCGACTACTTCGGCGAAGGCGAATGAGCACTCTCGGCGAAGAACAAACCAGCCCGACAGAGAACGTTTCGCGAGCCCTCGAAGAGGGTACGCTGCGGGACGTACGCCGCCTGATCCGGAACATGGACCCCGGTGACGTCGCCCACATCCTCGAGTCATCGCCACCGCGCCATCGCCACGTACTCTGGCAGCTGATTGAAGGCACCCAGGAAGCCGAGGTCATCAATGAACTCGGCGAAGAGCTCAAGGTCGATTTCCTCCAGGCGATGGCGCCAGACGAGGTCGCCCAGCTCACGGAAGAACTGGATGACGATGACGTCGCCGACATTCTGCAGCAGTTGCCCGAAGAATTTACCGCGCTCGTACTGGAGGAGATGGACGAGCAGGACCGGGCCCGCCTCGAAAAAGTGATGGTGTACGCCGACGATACCGCCGGCGGCCTGATGAACACCGATACGATCACGATCCGTGCGGACGTGACCCTCGACGTGGTACTGCGCTACCTGCGCCGTCACGACGAAATCCCGGATATGACCGACACCCTGATCGTGGTCAATCGTGACGACCGTTACCTGGGTGTACTGCCGATTCGAACCCTGCTGGTTTCGGACCCCACGAAGTCGGTGCGTGAATGCATGATCGCCCGACGCCAGGCAATTCCCACGGACATGCCCGATGACGAAGTCGCTCGCCTGTTTGCGCGCAAGGACTGGGTGTCGGCGCCCGTGGTGGACGAAGACGACTACGTCGTCGGTCGTATCACCATTGATGATGTGGTGGACGTGATTCGCGAGGACGCGGACCACTCTCTGATGTCCATGGCGGGCCTTGGTGAAGACGACGATACCTTTGCGCCAGCCCTCAAGACCGCACGACGGCGCGCGGTCTGGCTGGGCGTGAACCTGATCACCGCCTTTATCGCCGCATCGGTCATCAACCTGTTTCAGGGCACGATCGAGAAGGTCGTCGCCCTCGCCGTGCTCATGCCCATCGTCGCCTCGATGGGCGGTATCGCCGGCACGCAGACCCTGACCGTACTGATTCGTGCCATCGCCATGGGACAGGTCAACAGCGGCAACGCCCGTTGGCTACTCAGCCGCGAAGCCCTGGTGGGAGCACTCAACGGCGTCACCTGGGCTGTGGTCGTCGCGGTCGCCGCCGCCCTCTGGTTCAACGACTCCACCCTGGGCCTGATCATTGCAACGGCGATCGTGATCAATCTGGTAACCGCTGGCCTAGCTGGCGCGATGCTGCCGATGGTGCTGCAACGCATGAACATTGATCCGGCCCTGGCCGGTGGCGTGGTGCTCACCACCGTCACCGACGTGGTGGGTTTTCTTTCGTTTCTCGGACTGGCGTCGGTGTTCTATGGCTGACGAGATTCACGACTTTGAGGACGAAGCGCCAAGCAAATCGGCGCTCAAACGCGAGTCGACGGCGTTACAGGAGCTGGGAGAAGCGCTCTGCGAACTGAGTCCTGCCGAACTGGACAAGATCCCCATCGAGGATTCGGCGCTGCTGGATGCAATTCACGAAGCCAAGCGCATTCAGAAGCACGGCGCGCTGCGCCGCCACCGCCAGTACATTGGCAAGCTTATGCGGCGCATCGATGCCGAACCCCTGCGCGAGGCGCTTGAGGCACTGCACCAGACCCGCCACGACGAAGCGGCCGCCTTTCACGCGCTGGAGGCTCAGCGTGAAGCGTTGATCCGCGGCGGAGACGCACAACTGGGCGAGTTTATTGCTGCCAATCCCGACGCCGACCGTCAGCATCTGCGCCAACTCGTACGCGAAGCGCAACGAGAGCAAAAGGCAGGCAAGCCCCCCGCCGCTAGCCGTCGCCTGTTTCGCTACCTGCGGACGCTGCGGGAGATGGCTTCTTCACCGTAGGTTGATCGTCAAAGAGTCGTCGAAATTCCACCTCGGGAGAATCCAGGTCGCCGCTCACACGATAGACCGCCGAAGACATGCGGTTGACCTGCTTCTCGAACACTTTACTCACCACGAACACGCCAGCAGCCACCGGTAAGCCGCCTGCCAGCGCGGCGACCCAGGGCAGGTTATTGGCAACGGGCAGGGTCACCACCAGATCACCATCTACACGCTGGCCTTTCAGGTCACTGACACCATTGAAGGCAAAGGCGCTGGCAGCGCCGTCAATCTGCATGTTCACAATATCCATGCTTCCGCCTCGAAAATTCAGCTGTGTCTGCGCCGTCTGAAACGGAATCCCCGCTTCAAACATGTGTGCGAGACTCAGGCCGCGCAGTATCTCCGCAAGATTGAGAAAGCTGATCATGGCCAGGGCACCCGAAGGGTTGTCGAGAATCCGGCCATTGCGCGCCTCGATGGTCACGTTACCTCGTGCCGCCAGGGACGAGAACGCGGTCGGCGCGCCGGGCCAGTCAAGGCGAAGCGACAGTTCGCCCCGTTCTGACTCCAGCGTAGGCGCGAAGGCCGCTGCCTCCAGCACGGCGCCGAAATCATCGAAGGTCGTATCCAGCTCCAGCGCGGTGTACTCCCCATCACCATCGCTTCCCCAGCGCAGCATTCCCGGTGCGGGGTCATCCAGTCGCAGTTTCCACAGCTCGCCGCGAATCGCCGATGCGTAAAGAGAGCCGTCCGCCTGTTGCGTATCCAGATCGAAACTGAAATTACCCAGGGAGCGCTCAGCACTGCGCAAATCCAGCACATCAACATGCATGCTCGGTAACAGGGCAACGGCGTCCGTGAGCTTCAGGGGACTACCCGAATCGCCGCCAAACCTGGCGGTGTCCAAATACTCCACAAGCAGGTGCAGATCGTCGCCCTCTCGCGTCAGACTGCCCTGCACCCAGTCGGATTCCATGGCACCCTGCCAGAGCGTGTCGACACCCCACAAATGCAGTTTTGCTCCGCCCAGACTGCGTGACCCGAGCTGCAATTCACCGACTTCCAGGGATTCGATGCGATAGCTGAAGGGTGGGGCCGGGGCTGCGTTCCCGGCGTTTACATCCGCCTCGGGAGAGTCAGCTGCTGCATTGGAGGCCGCAATATAAGAGGAATAAAAATCAGACCACTGAGCGAGATCCAGAGATGACACCGCGCCGGTAAGACAATAACGCTGGTCGCAGGACTCGGTCGCCGGCGCCGTACCGCCAACGGCAGCAACGAGCTGGTGCAGCCCTTCTTCTCGCAGCGCGATCCTCAGCTTCAGCCGCTCGCCCACGGACAGGTCAATCTGGGGGTCATTGGTGAGCGGCACGGCCATACCCAGGACCAGCGGTTGGTCCGGCGCCTTTGCAAACGGTGCGGGCGCGTCAAAAGCCACGCCGGTGAGATCGGACTCAAGCTTCAGCCAGGAACCGAGATCCTCGTCGACGGTGATACGCGCATGCACGGCGCTGGCGCCATCAGCAAAGTTGAGAAGCGGCAGTTTCAGCCACTCGGCTACGCGCTCGCTACTCACGTCACCATCCAGCGTCAATCCGAGGGACGGCAACGCCGTAGCATCTGCCGCCAGGGAAAAAGCACCACCGAGTGCGTTACCTTGCAGCGTGCTCCCCGAAAAGCCCGACCCCGTGTGAAACGCGAGTGTGCCCGACACCTTATCGACCTGCAGATCTACTTGCTCGATCCAGGCACGCGCCTCCTTGAGCTGCAGATCGAGGGCCACATCCGGAACAGCCGTTTTATTGGTGAGCGCGAGCGACAGCCGCAGGTTACCGTCCACGTCACCACCAAACTGCCAACCACTGAACACACCCCGGGTCATGTCTGCCAACGCAGAATCCGCAAAAAGCGCCGCAGCGCCCTGCGCTGGACCATGGATCCGTCCATCCAGATGCAGTGATGCCTTGCCACCGCGGGCGTCAACGAAACCCATGACCTGCTCTGCCTCGGCCCCGAGCACCGAGGCACGCTCGACCCGCAACCAGCTACGCGCATCGTCGACCCATACCGTTCCCTGCAGATCCTCCAGCACTGGCCAGGCGGGGTCGTAGGCCAGCTCGGCCTGATTCAGGTCCAGAAACAACTGCACGGTCATGTGCGGAAAGTTGCCGCGACGCGTACTGCCACGCCAGATAAAGCCAGCACGCTCGACCTCGCCCCCGCGCACGCTATCACCCAGCCATCGAAGCAACGGTGCCGGCAGTGTGTAGGGCAGATACTTGTCGCGAAATTCAGCGCGGGAATCCTTCAGTCCGATCAGCAGCTCCAACTCGACACCCGTGTCACGCTGCTGGAAAGGAATGTCGATACCGACCAGACCGAACGCCGTGCCCTCTTCGCCCTGCAGGCGGAGTAAATCGCTGCTGATCTCCAGTCCCGTCGAATCCCAGAAAAAGTAGAGCGTACCCAGGGCATCGCTGTATTCCTGAGGTGCGTGGTACACCGACGGGTAGTGCATGACAAACTGATCACTGTCCAACTGGAGCTCACCGCGCCCGGGTTGGAGCGTCAGATAGCCGCTGACACCGGCAAGGGCCGGCGTCTTGCGCGCCTGCCAGCTCCCCACCTCGAGGGCCTCAAGGCGGGAGCGCAACTGCCAACTTTGCGCGGGCGCAGATAAATCATCCAGGCGTAATTCAATGGACCTGAGGTAGCCCTTGGGAGCCAGATCCGGCAGCGCATCGCGCAAACCCTGGGCAAGGCCCGGTGCCGTCGCCAGCAGCGCGGGCAAGGCGTCCAGGCCAAGGTCCGCTGCACGAATTCGCAGCGCCTGCCCGGACCAGTCGAACTGCGCGCGCTCCAGGTCCAGGGCGCGCCCTTCACGTTCAACGTGAAAATCCTGTGCCAGCAGAGTCCAGCGTCTTGCGCGCTGCTCCAGGGCGGCGTCAAAACGCAGCACCTCAATGGGTAGGCTCCAGGCAGCGCCACGCTCCTCAAGCAGCAGGCCCTCGCTTGCCAGGCGCATGCGCGCCTGACTGTCGCCTTCGCTGCGATTGAGCCAGACCTGAGCGGCCGCGCCACCATTGAGTACAAAAGGCAGTTCCAGGTGCTCCCAGAGCTCGCTCAAGCCCGCCAGGTCTTCACTGCGGGCATCGAGAAACACGTCCCCGGTCCACGTCAGCGGTCGCAGCGGGTTTCCCACCCCCTGGGCGTTGATTCCCAGGGTCAGGGCTTCTCCCCGTATCATGCCCTGCAGTTGCCGGTCATTCCCGACGCGGCCCAGGATGAGATCCAGTTCCAGCCCCATCAGGCCATTTTTGGTTTTGAGCGACAGGCGGTTGCGGGCCAGGCTGACGCGCTCCACGTTGGGCAGAAAGTTCTCCAGCCACTCTCGAATGGCGTCACCACCTCCGCCACGGAACCCCTCGAGCTCGATGACACCCGCGTCAGTCAACCTCGCATCCAGCGAGAGACCATCGATCTCAAGGCGGGAGAACTGTACGGACCCCGTCATCAGACTCGCGGGCACATCCAGACGCAGAGCGCCGCGACCAATGGCCACGGGCCTGCCGCTGCCTCCGCGCGGGGTCAGCACAAGCTCGTGAAAACGCAATTCCGGACTGAACGCATTCCAGCCTCCCTGCAGCCGCTCTACGGCCACCGCAAAGGGCAGACGCTGATTGAGCTGGGCAAGAATGGGATCGCGCAGCGACGGGACCTGCTGCATCAGAAAGCGCCCTGCCGCAACGTAGACCGCCAGCGTCACCACTCCGATCACCAGGACACGCCACGCCCAGGGGGCGAGCACATGAAACCCCCTCAGGGGCAGGCTTTCGTCTGAGTGATCAACAGTCATGGCAGGTAGTCAGCAGCCGGCGGAATCAGAGCAGTACGATGTCGAACTGTTCCTGACCGTAGTCCGGTTCGGCGCGAAAGCTGATACTGCGTCCGATAAAGCTTTCAAGCTCGCCCACATGCTGTGATTCATCGTCAAGCAGGCGCTCAACGACAGTCGGTGACGCCAGTACCAGCAGTCCTCCGGTTTCGTAGGCCCGCGCATCGCGCATGATCTCACGTAGAATTTCGTAGCAGACCGTCTCGGCACTCTTGATCACTCCTCGCCCACCACAGCTTGGACAGTCCTCGCAGAGCATACGTTCCAGACTTTCGCGCGTGCGTTTGCGGGTCATTTCTACCAACCCCAGTTCCGACACACCGGTTATCTTGTTACGGGCCGGATCGCGGCTCATCGCTTTTTCGAGGCTGCGATGCACCTGACGACGATGCTCGGCGTCACGCATATCAATGAAATCGACGATCACGATACCGCCAAGATTGCGCAGGCGCAGCTGCCGGGCCAGGACCGTTGCCGCCTCCATGTTGGTCTTGAACAGGGTTTCTTCCTGGTTCTTGCGGCCTACGAAGGACCCGGTGTTCACGTCGATGGTGGTCATCGCCTCGGTCTGGTCGATAACCAGGTGACCCCCACTCTTGAGGGGCACGGTACGCGCCAGGGCACGCTGCAGGTCTTCCTCCACACCGTGCAGGTCAAAGATCGGCCGTTCGCCCGCGTAGTGCTCCACCAACCCGGCCACCTCGGGCATGTACTTCAGGCAGAAGTCGCGCAGTGCAACGAAGTTTTCGTGGCTGTCGATCAGCACCCGCTGAATGCCCGGTCGCACCAGGTCGCGGACCGTGCGCAGTTGCAAGGGCAGATCCTCATAGACGAGCTGAGGCGACTGCGCTTCTTCGGCGCGGCGCGACACCACTGCCCACAGGCGCTTGAGATAGCGTAGATCCGCACTGATTTCGTTCTCTCCCGCCCCTTCCGCCGCGGTGCGCAGTATGTAGCCCCCGCAATCCATGGACTCTGCATCCATCGCGCTGGCAAGCACCTCCTGCAAGCGGGCGCGCTCTTCCAGGTCTTCGATGCGCTGGGACACACCGACATGATCGCTCTGCGGCATGTACACAAGATAGCGGGTGGACACGGACAGCTGCGTTGTCAGACGAGCGCCTTTTTTGCCCAGGGGGTCCTTCACGACCTGAACGGTGATGAGCTGCCCTTCGCGCAGATGGTCCGCAATGCGCTCTGTGGCGGCCGCGCCATTTCCAAGCACATCGCTCAAGTGGATGAAGCCGCTGCGGTCCAGCCCCATATCCACGAACGCCGCCTGCATACCGGGCATGACCCGGGCCACGCGCCCGGTGTAGATATTGGACACAATCCCGCGGCTGGCCTGCCGCTCTATGTGGATATCCTGGGCCGCCCCGTTCTCGACCACCGCGACGCGGGCTTCCATCGGAGTGACATTGACGAGGATTTCTTCGTTCACAACACCGCCCCTGCCACGAGCGCCTGAATACCCATGCGTGCGAGCAATTCGCGAGTCTCGGCCTGGGGCAGGCCAATGACATTGGTGACGCTACCGTCGATACGACGAACGAAACTGCCCGCCAGGCCCTGAATACCATAGGCCCCCGCCTTGTCCCAGGGTTCGTCGGTCGCAAGATAGGCATCCACGAGCGCCGGCGACAGATCGATCATCTCCACCGTTGTCTGCACACAGCACTGCTGGCGCTGCGCAGCGCTCAGGGCAAACAGCGCGGTGCACACGGTATGGGTGCGACCGCTCATGGCCTGGAGCATACGCCGCGCGTCATTGTGATCGCGGGGCTTACCCAGCGCCTCTCCATCGAGGATCACCGTGGTATCGGCGGTGAGCAAGATGCTATCGGCATGGTCATGCGCCAACGCCACAGCTTTCTCCCGGGCCATGCGTTCCACGTAGTCGATCGCGGCCTCGCCGAGTTCAGGTGTCTCGTCGATGTCGGCAGCGGCAGTCTCGAACTCCAGACCCAGCTGTGTCAGTAGCTGGGCGCGACGAGGACTGGCCGATCCCAGGACCAGAGCAACCATCGTCAGATCACCCTAAAATTGCGACGCAGACCGCGCAGCAACGGCATGACCAGGGGCCACAGCAAGGCGCTGGTCAGCGCCGGCAGCAGGAACAGGAACCCGGAAGGTGACAAGCCCTGAAGCCCCTGCAACCACTGCACCACCAGCTGGTGTATGCCAGCCAGCACAAAAATCACCCCCGCTTGCTGCACCATGGTGAACACCCGTACGCGCTGGTACATCAGTCCCGCCAGGCTGACGACCAGCCCCAGGGCGAGCATGTTCTGGCCAATGGGTGCGCCTTCGAGCACATCCACGATGAGGCCCACGGCAAGCGCGCTGAGCAGGCCCACCCGATGCGGTAGCGCGATGGCCCAGTAGACCAGGGTGAGCAGCATCCACTCGGGGCGCCACCACGCGAGACTGTGGGCCAGCGGCAATACCGCCAGCACCGCTGCAACGAGCAGCGTCAGCAGGATTACCCAGGTCCCGTGGGTGCCTTCATTCACTGGCCACCTCCACGGGGCGCTCGAGCACCGGGCTCTTCGCCGCGGGACCACCGAAGACCAGCAGCACGTGGCGAGCCCGGTCCAGTGCCGCCGTGGGCCGGGCGCTGATGCGCGCAAAGGCTTCACCGGGGTTACGTTGCACCTCGGAAACCACGGCAACGGGGTAGCCGAACGGGAAACGCCCGCCCAGACCCGAGGTCACCAGCAGATCCCCCTGCTGGATGTCCGTGGTCGCCGCCACATGATGGATCGCCAGCTCATCGAGAGAGCCCACACCTTCGGCGACGGCGCGAACGCCATTGCGATTGACCTGCACGGGCACCGAATGGGTTGGGTCCGTCACCAGCAATACCCGCGATGTGGTGGAACTGACTTCCACCACCTGCCCCATGAGTCCGTCAGCATCGATGAGCGCCTGGCCGAGGTAAACGTCGACCTCGGCACCCTTGTCCAGCACCAGCTGGTGACGTACCGGATCGGGAGAAACGCCAATGATCTCGCCAACCAGCACGTCGTCGCGCAGCAGCGCGGTGGAATTGAGCAGGGCCCGCAGGCGGGTGTTGTCGGCCTGCAGCGAGGCGAGTTGTTGCGTGCGCCCCTGCAGCACCAGATTTTCGCGGCGCAGGCGATCGTTATCATCCAGCAGACGACTGCGGGAGCGAATATTGTCGTCCTGCCAATTGCTGATCATCGTGGGGATGTCAGCGATGAGGTACACCGGTGTGAGCAGCGTGTCGATGACCGACCGCGCGGTTTCGAGACCGCTGTAGCGCAGGTCCGCCGCCAACAATACGGCGACCAGCAACGCACCGAGCCCCAACTTGAGCCCGAGGTGAGATTCTTTGATGAACAGCGGTTTTATCGTGGCATCCGCCGCGGGCTCGACACGCCCGCGCGCGCCCTCCCGCTCCTTATTCCGTAGACAGCAAGTCTATCGTACGGCGGTCCATGCGTTCCATGGCCATGCCGCCACCACGGGCGACGCAGGTGAGGGGGTCTTCCGCCACTACGACCGGCAGTCCGGTCTCGGAGGCAATCAGGCGATCCAGGTCTCGCAGCAGGGCACCGCCACCCGTCAGTACGATGCCGCTCTCAGCGATATCCGCTGCCAGTTCCGGGGGAGATTGTTCCAGCGCGGACTTTACCGACTGCACTATCGACGACAAGGGGTCCTGCAGCGACTCCAGAATCTCGTCGCTGTTGAGCGTGAAGCTGCGCGGTACACCCTCGGCGAGATTGCGGCCTCGCACGTCGATCTCACGCACTTCGGTACTGCCCGCAAAGGCGCAGCCGATTTCCTGCTTGATGCGCTCCGCCGTTGAGTCGCCGATGAGTGTGCCGTAGCGCCGGCGCACATACGACACGATCGCCTCGTCGAAGCGGTCACCGCCCAAGCGCACCGAATCGGAGTACACCACGCCGTTGAGTGAGATGATGGCGATCTCGGTGGTACCACCACCGACGTCCACCACCATACAGCCGGTGGCTTCTTCGACCTCAAGACCCGCACCGATTGCCGCCGCCATGGGCTCTTCGATCAGGCGTACCTCGCGAGCACCCGCAGACAGGGCCGACTCGCGGATCGCCCGGCGCTCCACCTGCGTTGATTTGCAGGGTACGCATACGAGGACACGGGGACTGGGACGAATAAACCGGGTCTCGTGCACTTTGGCGATAAAGTGCTGCAGCATTTTCTCGGTGACCTGAAAGTCGGCAATCACGCCGTCTTTGAGGGGACGGATCGCCGTGATGTTCCCTGGCGTGCGTCCAAGCATGCGTTTGGCATCCGCACCAACGGCCTCGATGGTTTTCTGGCCGTTGTGGATCCGAATCGCGACAACGGACGGCTCGTCCAGGACGATGCCCTGCCCGCGAACGTAAATCAGCGTGTTGGCAGTTCCGAGGTCGATCGACAGATCGTTGGAGAACATGCCGCGCAATTTTTTGAGCATGAAAGCGCGTTACCTTTTGCGAAACTGCAGCGAAAATGCTGATCGTGACCGGCGCCACCGCCGCTCACTCTGAAGCCCCTGACTTTGCTATGTTTTTGCCTTTGTTTTTGGCGTTGTTTTTGCCGTTATTTTCTGGCGCAAATTCAAGGGCTTCGTTGCGCGGCAAGGTTAACAATCGCAGGGGTGTTGGGCAAGAAACAAATGTTGTAAGGTGCGGCGCTCTCCGTCACTACCCCCCGAGTCCCATGTCTGTATCCAGCGACAGCGTTCGAGAGATTGCGCTCCTGGCCCGACTGCGCGTCGAAGACGACGAACTGCCGGCGCTCACCGGGCAATTCAATGCAATCCTTGACCTTTTTGAACAGCTTCAAGCCGCGCCCACCGATGGCGTCGAACCCATGGCCAATCCCCTGGACGCAACGCAGACCCTGCGCAAAGACGAGGTTACCGAGACGAACCAGCGCGAGGCCCTGCAGAGCGTTGCGCCGGCGGTGCAGGATGGCCTGTATCTCGTGCCGCGGGTGGTGGAGTAGACCATGGGTAACAACGACGCACCCCGCTCCCTGCGCGCCCTAGCCGCCGCCCTGGCCAGTGGCGAGACCACCAGCGTAGCGCTTACCCAGGAGGCGCTGGCACGTATCGAAGCGACCGATGGAGCGCTGAACAGCTTTATCACCGTTGACCGGGACGGCGCCCTGGCCGCTGCGAAGGCGGCTGACGAGCGCATTGCTGCCGGTAACGCGGGCCCTCTGACGGGTATTCCCCTGGCGCACAAGGACATCTTTTGCACCGAGGGCCTGCGCACCACCTGTGCCTCGCGCATGCTCGAAAATTTCACGCCCCCCTACGACGCGACGGTCACGCAGCGATTCAAATCCGCGGGCGCGGTGCTGGTGGGCAAGACGAACATGGACGAATTCGCCATGGGCTCGTCCAACGAAAACAGCTACTTCGGTCCCTGCCGCAATCCCTGGGACCACAGCCGGGTTCCCGGCGGCTCCTCCGGGGGCTCTGCAGCGGCCGTTGCCGCCGGTCTGGTCCCTGCGGCCACCGGTACCGATACCGGTGGTTCAATCCGCCAGCCCGCGGCGTTCTGTGGCATCACGGGGCTCAAGCCCACCTATGGTCGCGTTTCACGCCTGGGCATGGTGGCCTATGCCTCAAGCCTCGACCAGGGTGGCCCCATGGCGCGCAGTGCCGAGGACTGCGCACTGCTACTCGAGGTCATGGCAGGTCACGATCCCCGGGATTCCACGTCTGCCAATCGCAGCGTCGACAACTATGTCGACGGGCTGGATCAATCCCTGGAGGGATTGCGTATCGGCGTACCCACCGAGTACTTCGGTGAAGGACTTGATGATCGCGTCGAGGCGGTGATTCGCGCCGCGCTGGCCGACTACGAACAACGCGGTGCCAAGCTGGTGGAACTGTCGCTGCCCCGTACCTCCCTGGCGATTCCCGCGTATTACGTGGTGGCGCCCGCCGAGGCATCCACCAATCTGTCGCGCTACGACGGTGTGCGCTATGGCCACCGCTGCGAGAACCCCGCTGATCTCGAAGACCTGTACACGCGCAGTCGCGAAGAGGGTTTTGGCGCCGAGGTACAGCGTCGCATTCTGGTCGGCACCTACGCGCTGTCATCGGGGTACTACGATGCCTACTACAAGAAAGCGCAGCAGGTACGCCGCCTTATCGCCGAGGATTTTCGCACCGCGTTCGGCGAGGTGGACATGATCGCTGGACCCACCACGCCTGGGGTCGCCTTTGGTCTTGGCGCCAAAACCGACGACCCCACCGCCATGTACCTCGAAGACATTTACACACTGTCGGTAAACCTCGCCGGCCTGCCCGCCATGAGCATTCCCGCCGGTTTCGTCGACGATCTGCCCGTTGGCCTGCAACTCATCGGCCAGCATTTTGACGAGGGGCGACTGCTCGCTGCTGCTCACCAGTACCAGCAGCACACCGACTGGCACCTGGCCACACCGCCGGAGGTGCAGTCATGAGCTACGAGATGGTGATTGGCCTTGAAGTGCACCTGCAACTCGCCACAGCCTCCAAAATCTTCTCAGGCAGTGCCACCACCTTCGGCGCCGAACCCAACACGCAGGCCAACGCCGTCGACCTGGCCATGCCGGGCATGCTGCCGGTGCTCAACCAGCAGGCTGTGCGCTACGCGGTGATGTTTGGCCTGGCGGTGGACGCACAGATCGGCATGCGCTCGGTCTTTGACCGCAAGAACTACTTTTATCCTGATCTGCCCAAGGGCTATCAGATCAGCCAGTTCGCCGACCCCATCGTCGGCGAAGGCCGTTTTGCCTTTACGCTGCCCAGCGGAGAGAGCTGCGAGATCGGCATTACCCGCGCACACCTCGAAGAAGATGCGGGCAAGTCCCTGCACGAAGATTTTCACGGCATGACGGGCATCGACCTGAACCGCGCCGGCACACCGCTGCTGGAGATCGTGACGGAACCGGATTTTCGCAGCGCCGAAGAGGCCGTCGCGTTTCTGAAGGCCCTGCACAGCCTGGTGACTTACCTGGGGATCTCGGACGGCAACATGGCCCAGGGCTCCATGCGCTGTGACATCAACCTGTCGCTGCGACCCGCAGGCTCTGACACCCTGGGAACACGCACCGAGATCAAGAACGTCAACTCGTTCCGCTTCGTCGAAAAAGCGATTCACCACGAGCGCAACCGTCAGGAAGATGTGCTGGAAGACGGCGGCACCATCGTGCAGGAAACCCGGCTCTACGACGCCGACCGCGACGAAACCCGCTCGATGCGCAGCAAG
>JAUIMF010000109.1 GCA_030433415.1 Gammaproteobacteria bacterium
GCGCGGACTATAGCGGCTCGAACGGCGGCTGACGATTGGCAGGAATCTGCACATCCACGTTGCGCTGTGGTTTGCAGATATCAGCTGTTTGAAATCAGCCGGTTACCGGTTTGACGAGGTCCAGGATTGCCGGTGTGTGCCGGTAGCACACCAGCTCGCTGAGGATAGGAAAAATAACCTGCCAATGAATTGGCTGAAGCGAGCGATCGGAGATCAGACTTTTGCCTGTAGCTGTGTAGTTAGCTGGTCAGTGCGCAAGGAGTGGCTTGCATTGGTTGGCGGCTCACACAGAGGCTGGTTAGCGCCTTGCGGTTGAGGTGGTTGAGTATTTTCTCAATGACTTCGGGCTGTGTGATATCAGCGAAAGCGCGCAAGTTGCCTCCGCAGTAAGGGCAAATGGTGACGCCAATTTCGAACACCCGCTATAGGGGCTCAGCCCAGGCGAGCGCGGCGGTGGTTTGGCTGGACTCGGTGGGGTTGGTTTGAGCCTCTGGGTTGTCGTTACGCTGGTTTGATTCAGGTCTTATTCGGCTGGCTGAAGTTGTTTCGGTTTTCGTGTGGTTTGGCAGGATACGCTTTCTGTGCTTGAAGTTGGGTGCGAACACGCCTTGGTAGCGGGTGAGGTGAGCGCGGGCCTGGGAAGGAGCGCGGCCAGTCGTGCGATGTAGCGGACAGCCGCTGCGGAGAGCTGATTGTCGGCACCTTCTGGTTGCAAGTTGAGATCGGGCTGAGTGCCCGGTTTCTGGATGAGGAGGCCGGCGCTTTCCAACGTTTTGAGGATTCGACCGATGATGGTCTGGAAGAGGCGGTCGAGGCCTGGTAAGTCGGGTTGATTAACCGCGTGAAAGCGAGGATGCCCCTCTGAATCGAAGGCATATACCCCGTCCAGAATGATCATATGCAGGTGCGCATTGAGGTTGTGGGCCGACCCGAATCGCTGCGCGAACGTGACAATGCCGGTGCGGGCTCCGCTGGATCACGTGAGGCCCGCCTGATGGATGAGGTGGGTCTCGATGGCACGCGTCACGGTGGCGAGCACTTGTGGGCGGCTGGCCAGCGACATGCGCAAGGGATACGGGGCAGATCACAGCTCATACACGTTTCAGTGCACCGTGGCGCCTTTGCGCTTAGCACCGGGCACGGGTTCGCCGTTTAATCTCATCGCTCTACTCTAGCGGTCAACAACCGCCAGGCTCAACCGATTGCGGCGAGCATGCGTTGCAGATTCGCATCGGCTGCCTTGGCGGCCTCCCCAAGGCCTCGCATCGCCTCTGCCACGGCGGGATCACCAAGATCGGGTTGATGGTTTGGATCCGAGAAACCATCGAGCCGCGCGTTTATCAACCAGGTCTGTAGTGCAGGGTCTTGTCCCCAGCGGGCGGCGTTTCTGGCATTGCCCAGCGCCGTGCGCAGGAAATCTATGTCGGTATCCGGGTGCGGCACCGGCCGGCACAGATCATTTTTTTCGCTACGGTCATCGTACGCAAGCTCCACATGAGCAATGAACGCGGCGCTGAACACCTGCTGGCAGGTGCGCACCGTTTGCAGCGTGATTACAGCGTCCTGGAACACCTCTTCAACCGGGCGCCGCTCGAGCCCATCAGCGCTGCAATCGATGAACACCGTATTCGGCGCGACGTCGACCACACCGGCATCGAGCGTAATCGCATTGCTGTCAATCTTGCTCACGCGTCCCAGCCGGATGATGTTGGCGATGCGGCGCAGCTGCGTCAGTTCAGCCTGGGTAACAGTGGCGCATCGATACATGGTGGGACGCACAGTGTCGTCCAAACGCAGCAAATGCCCCCCGGCCTGCATGCGCGCAAATAAATCGTCGATATCCCGAGACTGCGCGATGGCGCGGGTTTGTTCCACAAAGGTTTTGCCGATAGATTGCTCGAAGAGCTGACCGGGCTGTATGTTGGCGCGGTCCAGAAGCCAAGAATCGCGCGGCATGACCCAACTGATGCGGTCCGCATCGAGTCCATTCTTGAGCAGAAACAAGCACGCATCCATACCCGTCTTACCCGCCCCAACAACCACATAATGTTCGAAGCGGGAACTCAATCGCGGCAGCTCGTTGGGTGGTACGCAGGTGACACCAGGTCCGACCGTGTACGGCGGGGGCCGCATGGCAGGCACTGAAACATTCATGTAACTCGCATCGACGACGGTAGCGGCTTCACACTCGGTCTGCGCTCCGCTCAACAGCGATGTGATCTGGCCCTCCGCCGACGACCACTCGCTCATCGGCAGATAACGGACGCGCCCACTGGGTAAGAACTGTTGCTGCATGACCTGATCGAAGTAGGCGCAGACCTCGCTGTTGGTGGCGAGTTCGTACAGGCCTTCGTTCCACCCCTCAGTGTCGATACGGTCGTTGCCAAGGTGTCGAGAGTTGACACCGTAAAATGCGGACGGCTGATGCAGGCGCACATAGGGATACGCAATATTCCAGTGCCCGCCGGGTTGGTGGTAACGGTCTACCAGGGTCACTGTGGCATCGGATTCGGTAAGGATCACATCGGTAAATGCCATGCCCATGGCGCCGGCGCCTATCACCAGATAGTCTGTTTGCATCGTTGTCCTCGAGATCGTCGGTTGCGTTAAACCACCACGCCATAGTCGATGCTCTGCCGCATCACATCAATAGAGAACTGGCATTCGTAGCGCGCGCCGATGACTCCCGCATCGCTGACATCTCCGTGTGCGCCAATCTAGAAGCCTTGTACCAGCTTTGATCGGCACCGGGCCCGACGTTGGTGATGCGTACGTCCAACACGTCGGGTTCGCCCGCCGCCTGCGCGTCGCGCGCGCGGGTCAATGCCGCATCCAGCGCCTCGGGTTCATCTACACGCTGACCCCCGATCCCCTGCGCCCTGGCGAGCATGGCGAAATCGATGTCCGGATCACCCAGAAAAGTTCCGGGTATCGATCATGCACTGTGCAGCGCAGGCTGGTGTTGGACTGCTCAATCGTTTCGAAGAACGTGGCCAGGTTGTTCTGAATCAAGGGATAGAGCGGGGTTTCCACCGGCTTGTGACGGTAATAGCGAGCGATGGGCAGAAATTCGTCGATGCCTTCATCGCCAACTTCTGACTCTGCTCTTGACTGGCGTTCCATCGCCAGAGGATCGCGTGACGAATGCCGCTGCGGTAGGCAGGATCAGTGATGCGCTGACCCCTAAACTGGGGGAAGCCCGCGCGCTTAGACAAGCGTTACTGTATCAAACTGCCCTCTTTATCGTCGCGGCCGTCATGGTTTTCCTTAGCATCGAGCATATCCCGCCAAACGTTAGTGAATCGGCGGCTAGACTGGTGTGACACCCGATGGTTGTTATTGCCGGTGATCATTCTGCTGGCAGCCTGGCGTTTAGCTTGATGAGTGACGTCCCATAAGTGCACCGTCCCCATTGGACGGTCGGTGTAGATTGGCTATCAACAAAGCTCTGAAATGCTACTCCGGCCAGGCCTCGGTCAACAGGTCAACAAAGTCGTTCATCGATACGCCGGGAGGCGCCTGAAAACTGAAACGTCTGACGTTGGCGATATGCTGTTGAAGTGAAATCCGGGGCTCAAGTTCAATCGCTTCTCGGATTGCAGCCGTCGCTTCATTCATGCGTCCAAGAAGGACCAGCGGGTGGGCGCGGTTCAAGAATCCTTGATAATAAGTGGGCAAACTGATCGCAGCGTCTTCGAAAGCTCTTAGACTGGCCTCCAGATTGCCCAGCCTGAACTCAGCGTACCCACGATAATTTACCCAGTTGCCGTATCTTGGATGATGGGGGGCATCCCGCTCGGCAGATCTGATGTGGTCAACGCCCTCGGGTTCGCGTTCCAGACAGGTTAACTGCCAGCCATAAAGGGCGCGGGAATGCGGGTTGTTCGGGTCTAACTCCACCGCCCGCTCGAGAACTGGCACTGCCAAGTCCGCCCGCCCATCCATCGACGCCAGGATTCCCGTTGCGGTCAGAACCTCCGGATGGTTGGGAGAAAGGGCCTGAGCTTTCTTGAGGTGCTCCCGCGCATCAGCGAAGGTCGCTGCAGGGTTATCCGTCCAGAGGCTGGTAACGTTTTGCGCCAGTTGTACCGTCAACGCCGCATGCGCCAAGGGATTGCGGGGTTCGATGTCTAATGCGGAGCGCAGGTGCGTAATGATCCTCTCTGAGGCATCGCGACTGTATGCCCAACGTTGAGCTTCTGCGGCTTGGATGTGCTCATATGCAGTCAGATCGAACGCTGGGCGACGAAGAAGGCTTTTCAGCGCGGCGACTTCGACTTCACTATTGATCGCGGTCGCAATTCCCTGGACAACCTCTTCTTGAACTTCGAAAAACTGGTCTAGCCTGGCATGGTACTTTTCCGACCAGATGGTCTGGTTCGCAACAGCATCGACAACCGACACGCGCAGCCGGATATCTCGTTCGATAGCGCTGAACGTCCCTATGGCAAGATGGCGTACCTTGAGTTCGCGAGCGACGGTCTCGGCCGCAAACTTGTCAGCCTCGAACTGTACGGCCGTAGTATAAGGGGCAACGCGCTGGTTCGGGACCCGTGAAAGCATGTTGGTGAGATCCTGACACAGCCCATCCGCCAGGAAGTGCGTCGAGGCATCGGGCGAGAGATCCTTGAATCGCAGCACGGCAAGTGATCTGTCCGAATCGCCGGTGCCTGATTGGGTGGCCATGGCAAGCGTGCGAAGGCGGTAACCGCGTTTGGGAATAGTCTTGATGAACTGGTGGTTTCCGCGCCTGTCCCCCAAAGCCTTGCGGAGCAGCGAAATCGCACGCGACAAACGCTCATCCCCGCCAAAGCCCACCCCCCAAACCTGATCAATCAAGTCCTCGCGACTGACGACCTCGCCCTGGCGGTCCAATAGTGCCTGCAACACACGGAGAACCTTTGGCTCGACCGAGAAACGCCCCGCTTCGCCTTCGATCGTCATGCGATCGAAGTCGATCTTTGCCGTTCCCAAGCGAATGATGCCCAATTTGCCCAACCTACCCGCGACCACCTGCGCGTGGAACGATTCTGGCAGTTTATCTCCGAATGTCGAGCAGTAGCCCGAGAGAAGGCGCGGCCTAAGAAATCCCTAAGACGGACCACAGGACAAAGGTGGTGCCAGAGAGCAACCTTTCAGCATGCTCAGTCGCAGCCGATGGGAGAGTGATCATGGAGAAGATTGTATCGTTAGCAGGTTCGAGCCAGGCAGACACTGAAGTTGATCATGGCGCCCTGTTCGCAGCCTCGACGACACCCGCGATCGGAAGGGTTTGCGCAGATGCTTCAGAAATCCCGCGCTCGGTAGAGGACATTACGACGCGCTGGCTCAATGCAGTGCTTGCGCCTCACCTTGCTGGCTGCCGAGTGCTCGGCAGTCAGGTTGAACCCTTCAGCGAGCCGGGTCAGACCGCTGATATCGTCGATATCTCGCTGGTTTACGATAGCTTCCGTTGCACACTACCCACTCGGATGATCGCAAAGCTGGCTGCTACCGACCCCGAAACCCGGGAGATGTGCGCAACGTTCAAGCTCTATGAGAGGGAAACCGGCTTTTACGGATCGTTTCCGACCAAGGGACTGCCAATTGCTCAGTGCTTCCATGCCGATTTCGATCCCGCAACGCTCGACATGGTCATCCTTATGGAGCATCTAGCCCCTTCCTACTCACCTGGATATTCCATATCGGTCGAACAGGTCCGGCTTGCGATTCAACAGGCAGCTACGTTGCACGCTCGCTGGTGGAACGATGATTTCCTCAAGAGACAGCCTGCGCTCGTCCAACTGGATGATCCAGATCACTGGCGAAATGCGGCGGCAGGTGCTGCGTCAGCTTTCGATTCGATTCGCCGGATCATGGGTGATCAGTGTGAAGCAAGCATCGCTGCGATGGAGGCCTATTCCGATAATCTGGAAGAAGTGATGAAGTTTCTTGGACGACGCGCTTTCGCTTTGCAGCACAGCGACTTTCACGCCAAGCAGATGTTTTTTCCGAGCGACGCGGGAGGACGCTTTGCGATTATTGATTGGCAGTATCCGGTCGCTGGACCGGCGGCGTGGGATATCGCGCGAATCATTAACCTCGGCCTCAAGAGCGAGACCCGCAGCGAGATCGAAGAGGCGCTCATCGATGAATATCTCGATTTGCTAAACGCGCATGGGGTCGCGAGCTATGGCCGCAGCGAGTTCCTGATCGACTACAAGATTGGTGTCATGATCACCCAGCTCATCAACTTCATCGCTGTCGCCCAAACAGACACGGCGCTCGTGAAGCGCGAGTGCGCAGAACACGGGCTTGACTGGAAGGAAGTCTGGCTGCTCCGCGGTGAGCGGATGATCGAAGAGTATGGTATAGCCGAGTTTCTTCGGGCCCTGCCTGCTACCTCCGATTGATAGCTTTTTAAGATCGACGCGGAACCGAAAGGAATATCCTGTGAAACATGAAACCAGCGTACGTATCCTCAAGGAATTGTTGGATCAGCTAGACGAGAACCGCAATGTCGATGCTGGGGCACAATATCGTTTGCCGACTTCAGACTATGTGTGCGGTGACCTCGCTGCGCAGGAATGGGCGACGTTGTTTCAGGAATACCCGCAAGTTATCGGGCTAAGTGGCGACCTCCCGGAGAATGGCAGCTTCTTCACAATCGATGATTTCGGCATTCCTGTGCTTGCGACGCGGTCCAACGATGGTCAGTTTCGCGCCTTCCTAAACGCCTGTCGACACCGTGGTGCACGCGTCGCTCAAGAGTCGAAGGGTAAAGCTGGTCGCTTCACCTGTCCTTTTCACAGCTGGACCTTCGCCAATGATGGCAAGCTGCTCGCAGTTCCGGATGCTGACCACTTCGGTCCCGTGGACAAGGCATGCATGGGGTTGGTGGAGTTACCTGCTGCCGAGAAAGCAGGGATTCTGTTCGTTCACCCCAAGCCCGACGCCAAACTTGATGTCGAAGCGCTGCTGGGGCTGGAACTGCTCGAAGAACTCGAAGATTGGACCTTTGCTGACTACATCCATGTCGCAGACCTCGAGATTGATATGAATCTCAACTGGAAGCTTGCAAACGATACGTTTGGCGAGACCTACCACTTTCCCAAGCTGCACAAGAATACCCTTGGGCAACTCTACTACGGCAACAACCTCTCCTATGAGGAATTCGGGCGCAATCACCGGTTCGTGACGGCAAGTAAGCTCATAGATGATTTGCGTGAATTGCCTGAAGAGGAATGGACAATAACCCCTGCGACCTTCGTGCTGTATTACCTGTTCCCAAACATTCAGGCCGTGCGCAATTCCAACGGTCTGAACATGGCCAGGATCTATCCTGATCCGAAGAATCCGGGACGTTCGATCACAAGGGTATCCGGCTATTTTACGCCGGAGGCCATGGCGGCCTATGAGGCGGAAAAGGCGGCGAACCCGGACAACAGCAACTTGCTGAAAGCGGAAGACCTCTATTCCAGAGACGCTAGTTCAAGCAAGATATGCACACCCGAGTCACAAGTGGAAGCGTTCTCAAGCACCGTTTCTGCAGAGGATTATGTCATGGGTGAGCACCAGCAATTCACCGCGACATCCGGCCTATTGAAGCACTCGCTATTCGGACACAATGAAGCGCCTATCCACCACTTCCACTCGAGTTTTCGTGAAGCCCTGGGGCGTGCACCTTTGGAAAGGGTAAGTTAGCAGTAAAGGCGTTTAAGCAA
Source organism: Gammaproteobacteria bacterium (assembly GCA_030433415.1). Classification (GTDB taxonomy): domain Bacteria; phylum Pseudomonadota; class Gammaproteobacteria; order Pseudomonadales; family Halieaceae; genus Congregibacter. Next base: position 7,704 of record JAUIMF010000109.1, read on the forward strand.
AGGTCTGCTCTCCAACCCAGTTTCAATCACTAGAATCCGATAGTCGGATGACTGCTCTAGGGTATTTGCGCAAACAGCGCGAATGTCCGTAACCGGGCTGCAAAACGGGCAAGCACCTAATTAGCTCCACCACTCAGGCCAATTGGTCTTGTTCTGCGTACGCGTTGCGCCCCACACATCGCTCAGCTCAGAAGTCGTCAGTCGGTGTTCACCCAGTCGCTCAAGCGGCGCTTCATGAGGATAGTAATTTCAAAAGCTATGCCGAAACTAGGACTGACACGACCGGGCACACTGGGCTCGGGTTCATAAAGAGGAGAGCTCGTCCCTTTGTTGCGGTGGCTTGTTTGGTGGGCTCTTGTCTGTCGAGAGATCTCGAAGACGCGTTTGAAGCGCACGGCCCAGGAAAGAGGGGCGGGGGGGTTGGCTGGCGTCAGTAATGTTGGTTCGAGAGTCTGAATCTTCTTTGAGTTGATCCGTCGGGAGGCGTTTTCGATTTACCGGTGCTTTTCGGCTTCTGATGCTTTGGGCACGATGTGTTTGCGGTATTTGAAGTTTGTGGCGAACACGCCATGGTAGCGGGTGAGGTGAGCGCGATGGAGGGGCGTGCGACGTAGCGGCGAACGCACTCAAGTTTTTCGCGTGCATGAGCTGGAATGCGACCGTGGCATTGAAGGAAAAGCCGTTGTGGTCGATGGTGAGATGCTTGGCTGGCTGCTCATGCGCCAGCCTAGGTGACCGGATGGTGAAGGTGCGTTGTCCTGCAGCTGGGCCGATGGCGATGCGGTAGCGTACAGCCACTGCGGAGAGCTGATCGTGGCCATCTACTGGTTGCAGGTTGAAATGGGGCTGGGTGCCCGGTTCCTGGATGAGGAGGCCGGCTCGTTCAATCTTTCTTAAGGATTCGACCGATGATGGTCTGGAGAAGGCGGTCGAGGCCTGGCAAGTCGGCCACCACTCCGACGTCGGGGGCAGACTACGCCCACGATTTGCTTGAAGGAAAAATGCACGAGCTTCCTAAAAAGTGAACATTGTCTTCAAGATTCCAGATTCCGAATCAGTCTTCCTGATTTTGTAGGTTAAAAAGGTACTCCGTATGCTGTTCATGCCGACTGACGAAGTGCTACTGGCTCTGGCGCAGATTGCAGTATCCATCATCGGATTCAGCGGTGTGGTTGTCGCCCTCGGGCGTGCAGAGAGGGAACGATGGTCGGCATCCGAGTCGCTACGGCTGCGTACGCTGGTGGAACCCAGCATGGTTGTATTGCTTGGTTCGCTGCTGCCATTTCTTATCCGCCTGTTGTATCCATTGTGGATAAGTATCCACAACTTCTACTTTCTGCTGTTCGGGCGCAGTTTTCAGCTAACAGACCATTCAGCCGATTGAGCTAACCCTACCGCTTCGCCAACATTCGGGTTCTGTTCTCCTTGTACAGCGGGTGGTTCTGGATGAGGGCGCGGACTATAGGGGCTCGAACGGCGGCTGACGATTGGCAGGAATCTGCACATCCACGTTGTGCTGTGGTTTGCCAATGTCAGCTATTTGAAATCAGCCGGTTACCGGTTTGACGAGGTCCAGGATGGTTTGTGTGTGCCGGTAGAACACCAGCTCGCTCGCATCGGGCAGCTCCACGAGCTGCGCGTTTTCGCTGATGGCGACTACGGCCGCCGCCCGGGCTTTGCGGTGGTTGCGATCGTGCTCACCCACCACGAAGGTCACTGGGCGGCAGAGCCTGGCCGCCAGGCTTTCCGGGGTGAAGTGCTCGCC
>JAUIMF010000164.1 GCA_030433415.1 Gammaproteobacteria bacterium
CCCAGCGCATTGTGCCGGGCGGGGTTGTTCAATGTGAGTACGGCAATGCCGTCGCTGCGCTCGTAGACAATGGTATCTGTCATGCCTGTGCCTTTCTGTTACGGCCCTGTGAGGGGCGCTAGTGTGGCACAGCGTGGCGTACCTCTCCACCAGCCCGCTTTACCCTGCCGCCGGAGACGGACATACTTCAAGGCGAAGGAGAATGACGATGACCAAGCGCTGTTCATGGTGCGGAAGCGACCCCCTGTACGTCGACTACCACGACTCCGAGTGGGGTGTCCCGGTGCGGGACGACCCGACACTGTTCGAGTTCCTCGTACTGGAGGGCGCACAGGCCGGGCTGGCCTGGATTACCGTCCTGCGCAAGCGTGAGGGGTATCGCAAGCTGTTCGATGGGTTCGATGCGCAGAAAATCGCTCGCTACAGCGACACCAGGCTCGAGAAAATCCTCACCGACCCCGCCATCATCCGCAACCGGCTCAAGGTGTACGGCACGCGCCAGAACGCCCGCGCCTTTCTCGAGGTACAGTCACAGTTCGGTACGTTCTCGGATTACATCTGGGGCTTCGTCGATGGCCGGCCAGTGCAGAACCGGTGGCGATCGATGTCCAGGATACCCGCAACCACCGCTGTATCCGACAAACTGAGCAAGGACATGAAGAAGCGCGGCTTTACCTTTGTCGGCTCCACGATCATGTACGCGCACATGCAGGCCACGGGCATGGTCAACGACCATGTCGTCGGCTGTTTTCGCCACGAGGAATGTGCCGCCCTGGGCTGATTCACGCTTCGGTGAAGCTTGGTGGTAGAATGCCCGCCCAACCGAAGGAAGCCCGCTTGTCCCCCTCTACACTCGACAGTCCGGAATCGACCGCCAGGCATGTGTGGCGCCTGGCGTGGCCCACGATTATCTCAAACCTGCTGTTCACCACGGTAGGTTTCGTGCATGTAAAAATCGTCGCCGAGCTCGGCACCACCTCGGTGGCCGCGGTGACGACGGGCCACCGGATATTTTTCCTGGTCCAGGCGGTCCTGATGGGCCTGTCCGTGGCCACTACCGCCATGGTCGCCCGCTCCTGGGGCGCCGGGGAGATCAGCCGCGCCCAGTCGGTGACGTGGACCTCCGTGACCGTCGCCAGTTGCCTGGGCGGCGTGCTGAGCCTGCCGATACTCTTCATGCCGCACGGCCTTGCCAGCCTGTTCGGGCTGGACCCGGAGTCGACGCGGCTGGCGGCGGCGTTCATCTTCTGGCTGGGGCTGTTCAACATCCCTGTCGCCATCAACATGATCCTGAGCACCGCCCTTCGAGCCACGGGTGATGTTATCACTCCCCTGCTCTACCTCGTGTTCAGCTCGGCCCTGAACATCGCTTTCGCGTACCTGTTCGCGTTCGGGGTCGGCCCCTTCCCGCAGATGGGCGTGGCCGGCGTCTCCCTCGGGGGCAGCCTGGGCGCCGTGCTTGTCACGAGCGTATTCATTGCGGTGTGGTGGCGCGGCGGCTTCAAACTGAAACCGGCGAAGCGCCTCTCGATCGACTGGACCGGGGTGCGCCAGCTCGTGCATATCGGCATGCCTGCAGTCATCGAGCAGGGCATCGTGCAATTGGCTTTTCTCGCCTTCTTCGCCATCATCGCCCAGTACGGCACCGAGGCCTACGCCGCCTACGGCATCGGGGTCAGCCTGGTCGGCTTCTCCGTTGTCATAGGCTTCGGGTTCGGTATCGCCACCGCGACCCTGGTGGGG
>JAUIMF010000110.1 GCA_030433415.1 Gammaproteobacteria bacterium
CAAGGAGCCCGCGACGCCAAAGAATGACTGGGTAAACGTACCGGGGGCAAAAGCAACCAACTCGTCTATGTCCGTGATATTGAATCGATCCATCTGCTCAAAGCTGATAGTGGATGCGGAACGCGGCGTTTCCAGCAGCGATTTACCGAAGCCAAAAATCTCTACATCTTCTCCCGGCAGGCTTCGCAGGGAGCCGGTGACGACGACTTCTTCCATTTGCAGAACTTCATCTTCTTGAGCCTGCGCCAGGGGCGCAGCGGCGATGATGGCGGCAATGGAAGCTGCCAGGGGCAGTCGGCGAGTGGTGAATGGCTTCATGATCTCTCCTCAAAAATGCATGATGCAATGCCTTCGGTCGCGTCGGGCGCGGGCCGGAAGCAGGGTTTTTCAATACCTGTGCACTGAATTCGGTACTGTTCCCGAAAGCTGGTGCACAATTGATGCCAATCGACAGACGGCCGTGTAGTTAAAAAAATTCTTATTGCATTCAGCGTGTTGCGAATGTGTCAGGCCAGGGGTCAACCCTTGCCGCAACGTTCTGGACGCTGAATCCAGCGATTGCGCCCCGAGATGGTGCGCTGTTGTTGAAAATCGGTCAATTGGGGATTGGCAGAATTATTACCGCTCGGTGATGGCCTCGCGGCTGAGAGGGCGTATCACCGCTTCATGCTGCGGAAATGCCTCGATAAGTTGTGAAGTCTGCCCTAGCGTCATGTCGCTGTAGTCAAAGCCAGGGCTTACCGCTTCGCTGATCAGCCCGTATCCCAGCGGGCCGGGCGTAAGCTGCGAGGCTTTCCAGATGCCGCCGGGTACCGTCAGCTGCAGCAGGTGGCCCTGGCGGGGATCAGGTCCCATCGTCACGGTTTGCAGTTCGCCGTCGGGGTGGATCAGCGTATATGTGATCGGGTCGCCCAGATGAAAGTAGTGCACGATATCGGACCGATTGCGGTGGAAGTGGCCGATGGGGCCCTCGGCGGTGAGCAGGTAGTAGATTGAGGTCATCGCAAACCGCTCACCCTGGCCGGCATCGATCCGTGGCTGACCCTGGGCTTCATAGGTTCGCCGGAAGAAGCCACCCTCAACGTGGCCCTCCAGCTGCAGGGCCTCGATCAGGTCCCGGGCCGTCACTGGCGTCTCAGCGCTTGAGGACACGGCGGCGAGGGGGCCGGCAACCAACAGCATGATGAGTGTTTTCCATCTCATGGTGATTCCTCATGGGGTAGGGCGGTAGTGCTGGTGCCAGTGCCTGGCAATATCTTCGCGGCGACACAGCCAGACGTCATCGTGACTCTGTACGTGGTCCAGAAAGCGCTGCAGGGCGGCAAAGCGCCCGGGACGTCCCACAAGACGGCAGTGCAGGCCAATATTCAGCAGTCTGGGCTGCTCGGCACCCTCGGCGTACAGCACGTCAAAGGCATCGCGCAGGTACTGAAAGAACTGTTCACCGCTGTTGAAGCCCTGGGCACTGGCAAAGCGCATGTCGTTGGTGTCCAGGGTGTAGGGGATCACCAGGTGCGGACCGCGCGGCGAATCGACCCAGTAGGGCAGGTCGTCGGCGTAGGAGTCTGAGTCGTAGAGAAAGCCGTTGTGTTCGAACAGCAGTTCCCGCGTGTTCGGACTGTCGCGCCCCGTGTACCAGCCCAGGGGTCGACTCCCGGTAATGGCCTCGTGCGCGGCGATGGCCTGGATCATATGTTCCCGCTCTACGTCCCGCGGTACCTGCTGGTAACTGATCCAGCGCAGACCGTGGCAGGCGATCTCCCAGTCTGCTTCTTTCATCGCGGCGACTGCCTCGGGATTGCGCGCCATCGCCATGGTGACGCCAAACACCGTGACCGGCACGTTTCGCTGGGTTAACAGGCGGTGCAGGCGCCAGAAACCGGCGCGGCTGCCGTACTCGTACATGGACTCCATGCTCATGTGGCGATCATCGAAGGCACTGGCGCCAATGATTTCTGACAGGAATATTTCAGAGGCCGGGTCGCCGTGCAGCACGCAGTTTTCTCCGCCTTCTTCGTAGTTCACGACAAACTGCACCGCAATGCGCTTGCCGCCGGGAAGGTCGAAGTGCGGCAGATGGCGTCCGTAACCGATCATGTCGCGGGGATAGCTGGCATCGTTCACTGGGTCACACCCGAAGTCCATCAAGAGCGGTAAGCATGCCGCCGAGCGGCGAGGGCGGCAAGCGGTGGCGGTGTGTGGACGTCATCATCCGTCGCTACGCACCAGTCTGGGGCCGTGATGCGCCAGAATGAAGCGCGTTTTGTGGGATCGTTGAAGCTGCGTAGGTCTTTTGCGCTGGCACCGAACTTGCCTTGTCTCAGGCTGGTCCCTGACGGATCATGGTGGCCTTCAGAATACCCGCGTTGCCAAAGGAGATTCGCGCGCGATGAGTGCACAGCATGGGACACCCTCGGGTGCGGTGAAGTCGAGCAGGTCCCGGTACCGGGCAATGACAGTGTTGTTCGCAATGGCGCTGCTGTTGTTTGCCGGCGCGGCCCGCTCGGCGCTGCCGCCGGCATCCAACGATCTCGCAGGCTGGTTTGAAGCCTTCAAGCGTGAAGCGACGGACGAGGAGCTCTACCGCTTTCTCTACGCCATGCCCAAAGGTGGCGACCTGCATAATCATCTGTCGGGCTCGATTCTCTCTGAGTGGTTCTATGACCTGGCCCTGGCCCAGGAGAGCCGGGGCTACCGTTACTACACCCGTGTGAAGATCAACAACTGCCGGCCCTACGGTGGCAATGCGTTCACGGAGTCTCCCTACCTGATGCTGTTCGTCAATGTTCAGGAGAGTCGATATCGTGAACTGGACGATTGCGAGAAGAGCGAATACCTGCCCCTCGGTGCACTGGAGGGCGATCAAAAAGCCGCCTGGCTCGACAGTCTGAGGCTGGACAAGCGGCACGAGGGTCGCGATGAGTTTTTTCAGACCCACTGGCAGCGCATGGGCGACCTGTATCTCAATCCCTACCTCGCTGCCGACGCCCTGGTGCTGAACATGCAGAAGTTCGGCGAAGAGGGGTTGATGTACCTCGAGTCGATGATCGGTGTACTGGGTTTTATGGAGGCAGACGGCAGTGCCCTCACGCCTGATGCGGTAGCAGACATCTACCGGCAGCGCCTGCGTGACCCCGATGCCATTGCGACCGGGGTAGAAGTACGCCTGCAGGTGGCTATTTTGCGGTTTTTGCCCGGCGCCGAGAAAACGCTGCGTTTTCTGTATGCCTTCGTGGCAAGAAACAATGACCTGTTCGTGGCGGTCAATATGGTGGGGCGTGAAGACAACGACAAGGGCTACCCGCTGAGGTTTCTGTCGACGCTGCGCGATTTGCGGCGAACCCACCACGGTGTACGTCTGTCGATCCACGCCGGTGAAGTGGATGAGCCGAACTTTCACGTGCGCGACACGCTGCTGCTCGGCGCAGATCGCATCGGCCATGGCGTCAACCTGATCACTGACCCAGACACCATGCGCCTGATGCGTCACGGTCCTTATCTTGTCGAGATCAATCTGGTGTCAAACCTGCTGCTGGAATACGTGTCGGATTACAGCCAGCATCCGTTCCCGGAGTATCTACGCACGGGTATACCGGTGGCGCTGTCTACGGATGATCGGGGTATGTGGGACAGCAATCTCACCGACGAATTCTTTGTCGCGGTGAAGGAATTCAACCTGAGCTGGCCCGAGTTGATGACGCTGAGTCGCAATTCCCTGCTCCATGCCTTTGCGCCGGATTCCGTCAAGGCCGATATGCTGGCACGCTACGCCATTCGCGTGGATGATCTGGCTCGCAAAGTGGCGACGCGACCGGCGGCGGTGCTGGCGGATGATGCCCACAGCTTTGGCTTTACCTGCGACCGGTACGAGCTCTGTGAGTGGTAGGGTGCGACGTTTTATGACCGAGATTTTTTGACCGAGAGACTGACTATGCGATTTCTTCCTGTTTTTATCGTGTCCCTGACGGCGCTTTTCCTCGGCGCCTGTGGTGCAGAGCCCCCGACCTCCAGCGACGCTGCGTCGGCGGACTCCGCCCCCATTCCCGTCAAAGCGGTTGTCGTCACCATGTTCGAGATTGGTGAAGACACGGGGGATCAGGCGGCGGAGTTCCAGCTTTGGTACGAGCGTCGCAATCTGGATACGGTGTTTGAATTTCCCGCGCACCACGACCTGCATTTCGACAGCGAAAACGGCGTCCTCGTGATGGTGACGGGTATTGGTACGGCCAAGTCCGCTGCCTCGGTGATGATGCTGGGCATGGATCCACGTTTTGATCTGAGCAAGGCGTATTGGCTGGTCGCGGGTATCGCCGGTGTGGACCCCGAGGATGCCTCGATTGGCAGCGCCGCCTGGGCGGACTACCTGGTTGACGGTGACCTGTCACATGAGATCGATCCGCGGGAGATGCCCGAGGACTGGAAGTACGGCTACATCGCGCGCTACACCGAGAAGCCCTTTGACGAAAACCGTCCCGAGCCCACTGGCGAGATGTTCCGCACAAATCCGGAGCTGACCGAGTGGGCCTATCAACTGACCAAGGACATGGAACTGCCGGATTTTGAGTCCCTGGATGAGACCAGAGCGTTGTATACCGAGCATCCCAATGCGCAGCGACCGCCTTTTGTATTGAAGGGCGATCATCTGGCGGCCATGACGTTCTGGCATGGCAGGATTCTCAATGACTGGGCCAACGACTGGGTGGATTACTGGAGTGACGGCAAAGGCGAGTTTGTGACCTCGGCCATGGAAGAGACCGGTACGATGCAGTCCCTCACCTGGTTGACGCGCGCGGGCCGCGCCGATCGCGATCGTATGCTGTCGCTGCGTACCGCCAGCAACTACACGATGCCACCGCCGGGCGTGGATGCGGCGACCAATCTGCTGGCAGAGAACGAAGAGTATGCGGGCCTCGATGCGTCGCTGGAATCCGCCTACCTTGTGGGCAGCAAGGTGATCGACACCATCGTTGCCAACTGGGATGTGTTTGAGGATCGCACTCCGACACCGGCCGATATCGCGACCCCCTGACCCATGAGTGAACTTCTACCCCTGATCCCACTGCTTGTGGGAGCAGGGGCGTTGGCCGGCACGCTCGCAGGCCTTCTTGGCGTGGGCGGAGGACTGGTCATCGTGCCGGTCATGCTCGAAATCCTGACGTGGCGAGGTATGGGGCAGGATGCGGCGTTGCTGGTGGCGACGGGAACGTCGTTGGCGGTGATCGTGCCTACGGCCATCAGCTCCAGCACGGCGCATCACCGTCGGGGGAACGTCGACACGGCGCTGTTGCGCAACTGGGTGCCGCCGCTGGCGGCTGCGGTGTGTCTTGGTGCCTGGCTGGCACCGCAGGTACCGGCAGAGCACCTGCTGCTGTTTTTCGGCCTGTTCGTGCTGACTGTTGCCATCAAACGTTTGCGCCGTCCGTCCGCTGGTCCCTGGCGGCCAGCATTGCCCGCGCCCTGGGTGCAGTGGACCCTGGCGGCGCTGATCGGCTTTGTGTGTGTACTCATGGGTATCGGCGCAGGCACTCTGGGTGTGGCGGCGTTTACGGCGTTTGCCGTTCCCGTGCACCGCGCGGTGGGAACCGCCGCCGTACTGGGGTTGGTGATCGCCGTGCCGGGTGCCCTGCTGGCGGCGCTGCATTCGGTTCCCCCAGGTTCCCCAGCGTATACCATCGGGCATGTGAACCTGCCCGCCCTGGCAATCATTGCGCCCCTGGCCGTTGCCGTCGCTCCGCTGGGCGTACGTCTGGGCGCGCGCCTGCCACCGGAACGCCTGCAGATGGTGTTTGCCGTCTTTCTGCTTTTGGTTGGACTGCGTATGCTGTCCCGTCTTGTCTGAACTGCCCTCGCGAGGATTCCCCGCCATGACCGCCGCCGTACCCCAACGATTACTGCGCTGTTTGTTCCTTTTGCTGTTGGTTAGCGCCGGGTGTGCCCAGGCCGGGAGCAAACCCCTGGTCGTAAAGGTGGTGGTGCTGAGCATGTTCGAAAACGGCGAGACGACGGGCGACCGTCCTGGCGAGATGCAGCTTTGGCTCGAGCGCAATCCCGGCGTAAAGGAATTGCCTTTTGCGCTCGGCGAATATCCCCTGTACTACCGTGAAGATGGCGTGCTCATCGCCTGCCTTGGTGGGGGCATTCCCAATGCGACGGCCTCGACGATGGCCCTGGGCCTGGATTCGCGCTTTGATCTCAGCCGTGCCTACTGGCTCATCGCGGGGATTGCCGGTGGTGACCCCGAAGACCTGTCGCTGGGTTCCGGTGCCTGGGCCAGGCATGTAGTGGATGGTGACCTGGTTTATGAGATCGATGCCCGCGAGATTCCGGCGGACTGGCCCTACGGATTTATTCCCCTGGGTGCCAAGGAACCCGCTGAGGGCCCCCAGGATGTGTCCACCGGCTGGACTCTGGACACGATCAGCTTTGCGCTGAACAGCGATCTGGCAGACTGGGCCTATGGTCTGACCCGCACGGTGCCGTTGATGGACACGCCGGCGATGGCGGAATTTCGCGCGCAGTTCACGGGCTATCCCCGTGCCCAGCGACCACCGTTTGTTACGCGCGGCGACACGCTGTCGGCCAGCACCTACTGGCATGGTGAGCAGCTCAACCGCTGGGCCAATGACTGGTTGGCGGTCTATGCCGGCGCCGAGGCCCGGTTCATGACGTCCAACATGGAAGATTCGGGAACCCTCACAGCCCTGCATCGACTGGAGCGCCAGGGACGGGTGGATACGCAGCGGGTGATGGTGCTGCGCACCGCCAGCAATTACACGATGCCTCCCCGGGGGCGCAGCGCGGCCTGGAGCACGACCGCCGAGTATCCCGATGGTGGTCTTGGCGCCCTGGATACGGCCCAGCGCCTGGGGCAGGTCGTGGTGGACGAGATTGTGGCGGGTTGGACTACTTATGCCGACGAGACACCGACGCCACCAGAGCGTATTCCCGTGATCTTCGACACCGATATGGCGATCGACGACTGGGCGGCGCTGCTGTTCCTGGCTCGCCACCCTGCGGTGAATCTGCTGGCCGTCACCGTCGCCGGCAGTGGTGAAGCCCATTGCGAGCCGGGTGTGCGTAATGCCCTGGCGCTGCTGGATCTGGTGGATCCCCATAGCGACGTGCCCGTGGCCTGCGGCGATGACTATCCCCTGGATGGCTATTTTGTGTTCCCCGTGCCCTGGCAGGAGGACATGGACAAGCTGTCCGGCGTGGCCGTGACGCCGAGCCAGCGTGCCGGAGACGAGCGTCATGCCGTAGATCTGCTGCATGCGGTCATCGAGGCATCACCACAACCCGTGACAACGCTCGCCACCGGGCCCCTGACCAACATCGCGCAGTGGCTCGAGCGATACCCCGATGACGTTGAAAAAGCACGCCGTCTGGTCATCATGGGCGGAACACTGCATGCCCCCGGCAATATCATTGTTCCGGGCTTTACCGACGACAATCCCAATACGCGGGCCGAATGGAATATCTACGTTGACCCCGTTGCCGCTGACCGTGTGCTGCACTCTGACCTTGAGATGGAGCTTGTGGGTCTGGACGTGACCAATCATGTGCGGGTAACCCGCGAGTTTGCCCAGACCTTCAAAACGCGCGTTGATAACCCCGCCGCCCAATTCTGGGATCAAGTGCTCGATGCCAATGACTGGTTTATTGACTCCGGTGAGTATTACTTCTGGGATGTGCTCGCCGCTTTGGTGGTGGTTGATCGGGACCGTTTCTGCAAAGGCGAGCAACTGGCACTGGCTTCACGATTTGATGAGACCGATGAACCCTGGTGGCCGACTTCAGACCGATCCATGCCAGCGAGCACCACGGTGGGAGCACCCCGACGCCACTTTGCCGCGGAATCCGCCGGCGTGCTCGAGCCGCGCGAGGGCGAGGCGAACGTGCTGTATTGCCTTGAGAGCGACGCCGAGGCCGCGTTCCGGCTGTTTCTGGACACGCTCACGGCGGCGAGTAGCGGAGACGACTCATGACCGCTGCCTATGGACCCGTAACTCAGTGGCTCGCCGCCATGCCCAAGGCCGAGTTGCACCTGCACATCGACGGTAGTTTGCGGGCACCGCGCCTGCTGTCGCTCGCGCAAAAACACGGCGTGACGCTGCCCTACGCGAGCGTCGAGGACGTCGAAGCCGCTTACGAGTTTGACGATCTGCAGAGCTTTCTCGACCTGTACTATCTCGGCGCCTCGGTGCTGCGCGACGAGGAGGACTTCTACCTGCTCATGCAGGATTACCTGGAAGTCTGTCGACGCCAGCACATTATTCACTGCGAAATCATGGTGGAGCCCCAGACCTACCTGCCCCAGGGCGTCGCCCTCGGTACGGTGCTGCAGGGTTTCTCGCGCGCCATTACCGAGGCAATGCACTGGGGGCAGTCCGTCAAACTGATCCTGAGTTTTCTTCGTCATCTGCCCGAGTCGGATTGCCTGGCCATGCTCGAGGCCGCCGACCCCTACCGCGAGCACTTCTGTGCGATCGGTCTGGCGAGCGCTGAGCGGGATTTTCCGCCGGCGAATTTCCAGACCCTTTATCGTGAGGCGGCCGCCCGGGGTTATGCGCTGACCGCCCATGCAGGTGAGGAGGGCCCCGCTGCCTTCATCCGCGACGCGCTTGATTTGCTTGGCGTGTCACGTATCGATCACGGTGTGCGGGTGGTCGAAGACCCCGCCCTGCGCGAGGAACTGGCCGTGACGCGCGTGCCGCTGACGGTCTGTCCTCTGTCCAACGTTCGTCTGTGCGTGTACGGGAACATGCGCGAGCACCGGATTCTGGAACTGTTGCAGGATGGCCTGTGTGTGACGGTAAATTCCGATGACCCGGCCTACTTTGGTGGCGACCTGCTGGAAAATTTTGCTGCGCTGGAAAACGATCTGGCCATGGATCGCAGCCAGGCCCTGGCGTTGGTGCGCAACGGCTTTGAGGCGGCCTTTCTCAGTGAGACGGAGCGCGCCGACTGTATCGCTGCCCTGGATCGCTATCTCGCCGAGCACCCCCTGTGAACACCGCAA
>JAUIMF010000165.1 GCA_030433415.1 Gammaproteobacteria bacterium
GGCTCTGGGCTGATGGCTAGCGAATCTGGCGTGAGATTCGACAAAGTACTTTTTATATCAGAGCATCACTCCCATATCCCAGGGACAGAATTCTTCTTCGCCATAGCCCATGGCCTCACTCATGGAGCGCTCACCTGAAGCCACCGCAATGATGCGTTCGAAGATACGCGTACCGACCTCTTCCACCGACTCAGTGCCATCGAGGATGGTACCGGTGTTGATATCCATGTCATCGGGCATGCGTTCGTAAAGCGATGTGCTGCCGGCAAGTTTGATCGATGGCGCCGGTTTGCAGCCAAAAGCGGAACCGCGATCCGTCGTGAATACCATCAGATTTGCGCCCCCGGCGACTTGAGCAGTGGCACCCACCGGGTCAAAAGCAGGAGCGTCCATAAACACAAGACCCTTGCCCGCTTCCACCGGCTCAGCGTACTGGTAAACCTCATTCAGGTTGGTGGTGCCTCCCTTGGCGATGGAGCCAAGCGACTTCTCAATGATCGTGGTAAGGCCACCGGCCTTGTTGCCAGGGGAAGGATTGTTGTCGATGACCATGTTGTTTTTAGCTGTGAACGCTTCCCACCACTTGATACGGTCCACCAGTTTCTGGCCTACCTCCTCGCTGGCGGCGCGGGCCGTGAGCAGGTGCTCAGCGCCGTAACACTCGGTGGTCTCAGACAGTATCGCCGTGCCTCCCTGCCTGACCAGCAGGTCCACGGCATAGCCGAGCGCCGGGTTGCAGCTGATACCCGATACTCCTGAGGAACCGCCGCACTGCATGGCGAGTTTAAGCTCGGCCAAAGGGACCGGCTCGCGCTGCACCGCATTCACCTCGGGCAGCACTGCATCAATTCGCGCGATCACCTTGTCTACAAGCTTCTGCGTACCGCCTTCAGACTGTATGGAGTACGAATCCCCGGACGCGCCGCCCAGCACGTCGCCAAGATTGGTAATTTCACAGCCCAGGCCGACTACTATCACGTGGGCGATGTTGGGATGACGGGCGTAGCCCGCCAGTGCGCTCTTGAGCGCGTTGATCCCGGGTAGTGGATGATCCAGCCCGCAGCCGCTCTTGTGCGTTAGCGCCAGTACGCCGTCCACATTGGGGAAGTCATCCAGTGCGTTGCGGTAGTGGTCGCCGATCATTTTCGCTGCCGTCGCCGAGCAGTTGACACTCGAGATAACTGCAATGTAGTTGCGCGTCGCCACCCGCCCATCGGCGCGTCGTATGCCCATGAAGGTGCGTTGTGGCGAATCCGGCACAGTCGGTTTGGCATCCCGACAGAAGGCGTAATCCAGCTCTACACGTCCCATTTCGAGATTATGAGAATGCACGTGTTCGCCAGGCTGAATAGCCTGTGTAGCAAAGCCAATTACCTGGTTGTAGCGAATAACAGGCTCTCCAAGGGCAATCGCCCGCCTGGCCACCTTGTGACTGGCTGGAATGTCTGCGATCGCGCTGACGGAACCCGTTAATACCGTGCCAGCGGCGATATCCTCGCGCGCTATGAGCACGTCGTCGTTCGCGTGAAGTTCAATGTAGGGGTTTATCATAGTAAGACCATTAACGACATGAACAATTTGAATAAGGATTTTGGACGAAGCAGCGGTTCTTCTCTGTCGTGTAGGCGACATTGCGAAAAAACCGGGGACAGAC
>JAUIMF010000166.1 GCA_030433415.1 Gammaproteobacteria bacterium
GCAAAGCCCCGCGGATCGATGACCAGCTCGAAGCCCAGGCTACTGAACAGCGAAGCGTAAGCCTCCTGCTGCTGCTCTAGATCGGCCCAGAGCGCAGGCTCGGAATGTCTGTTCAGGTGCTTACCACTGTTGAACAAACGAAACAGCCGGGTGAGGCCCGGCAGTTGGGTCAGTTGTATCTGGCTGGCACTCATGGTGATGCCAGGCTATGTGGGTAGTGGTGCACGCGCACGGCCTGCAAATCGGTCGACGAGGTATGATGAGCCTGCTCGCACTGCCAGGCGGGATCTCGGACGAGTTCATGATACAGCCGCAGCAGGATGACATCCGGAAGCTCGCCGTAGTGTTGCCTCAACCACTCCAGCAAATGCGGTACGGGCAGCGAGTCCGCCAGACGCTCCCTGAGTGCCTGCTCGTCAACCCAATCAGCGATGTGGCCTGCCTCCGGCCCAAGTTCTTCGGGGAAGCGCTGGACCTGAGGGCGATAATGAAGCGCCTCGGCCATGATATTGAGCACATCATCCCCCACGGTAACCCGGCGCGGTCGTTCCAGCCGCCACACCGGTAGTGCGGGCTTGCCCTTGCGCATTGGGAACGAACGGCGCAGGCCTTTTTTCCGTACCTCGCCCAACAGGTGACTGATTGAGGACGATAGCGAATTGTGTTGGCGCAGCTCTTCTCTCAAGGGCAGCAATGTGTCGGCGCATTGCTGGGCCACCATACGACCCATGCGCCGAAGCTCTTTGGCCTGGTAGGCCACCTGCCGCAACTGCAGACGATGGCTGTACAGCGCGCCCTGGATGTTCAGTTGCCATGTGGCGTGGTCCAGGGATTGTTCGGCGGACTCCAGATACCGGTAAAAAGTGCCGCTGGCGCCCGTATCCATCATCTGATTCATGGGCTCCACGTAGTGATCATAGGCGTCGAGCACCCGGCGGTAGCGGCGCGCCAAGGGCATACTGCTGTCGGCGGATTTCGCCTGCTCGGCCAGTTCGAGGATGGCGTGACGATCCTGGTCCAGTTGTTGGCTGATCTGACGCAAGAATTCAGACAGCCGCGACGCGGCCGCTCGCAGTTGATCCGAGTTGCCGCTTTCCAGACCGTCGTTCAGCTCGCGTGTCGTGTCCCTGATGGCTTCCACCCGAGCCTGCAAGACGGTGGACAGACCGAGTTCATGCTCGCGTGTCAGTCCCCGGGCAAACTCCAGAACCAGGGGATTGAGCTGCAACTCGCTTGAGCGAGGCAGACTCTGTAGAATGTCTGCGTTGGACAGTGTCCGAAGCACGCCTGATCGCTCTTCCGGTGTTGAATCGGCGTTTGCCTTGCCCACGGCCGCCAGGATCTGTTCTTCGCTGAATGAGGGCAGTTCTCGACTGGCCCGGACGAGGATTTCCACGACCTCCCAGTGTCGATGCAAGTGAAATAATAAGCTCTTGGGGTTCGCCATCCCGATAAGTCCTTCTGGAACGCCAACCAGAGAATCAGCCGATTACTCAGTTCTCCAGTCGTCTCCAGGCATGATCCTGCACATGAATTCATCAAATAGCGGCACCGTAAAGGCCGTATCACCGTGGCTGGGACTCCAGATCATACCTTTGGAGATCAGTTGGCTTCGGGTCGGCGCCAATGCGCTCACTTCCCGGCCTAGCGTGT
>JAUIMF010000167.1 GCA_030433415.1 Gammaproteobacteria bacterium
GCCGGTGAATCTTGCCCCGTATGGCCGGGAAACCCGGTGACGGCGCACTGGGGAATAAAGGACCCCGCGCTTGTCGAAGGCGAAGGGCAGCACGAAGCCTTTCTCGACACGCTGCGTCAGTTGCGACGCAGGATCGAACTGCTCATGGCGCTGCCTCTCGAAAGCGTCGACCGCATGAGCCTGACACACAAGTTGCAGGCGCTCGGTGACGCTCGCCAGACTTCGTAGGAGCTGTTCATGGGCCTTTTCGAGCGGTTCCTGACACTGTGGGTGGCGTTGGCGATCCTGGCCGGGATCGGCATCGGGCTTGTCTCGCCTGGCACGGTCGAAGTGCTGGCAGGATGGCAGGTCGCCTCGGTCAACCTCGTTGTGGCGGTGCTGATCTGGGCGATGATCTACCCCATGATGGTCGGCGTCGATTTCGCGGCGATCCGCCATGTCGGAGACAAGCCGAAGGGATTGATCATCACTGTGATCGTCAACTGGCTGATCAAGCCGTTTACGATGGCGGCGCTCGCC
Source organism: Gammaproteobacteria bacterium (assembly GCA_030433415.1). GTDB lineage: Bacteria > Pseudomonadota > Gammaproteobacteria > Pseudomonadales > Halieaceae > Congregibacter. Next base: position 520 of record JAUIMF010000167.1, read on the forward strand.
GTGCTGTTCTTCGAGGTCGTCTACGCGGACATGATCCCGCACGACGACGCACAACAATACGTCGCCGGGCTGATCCTGCTCGGTGCAGCGCCGTGTACGGCGATGGTGTTTGTGTGGTCGCAGCTTACCAAGGGCGATCCGGCCTACACGCTGGTGCAGGTTTCGGTGAACGACCTGATCATGATTGTCGCCTTTGCGCCGATCGTCGCGCTGCTCCTCGGTGTGACAGACATTGCTGTGCCGTGGGAGACGTTGCTGCTCTCGGTCGTGCTCTATGTGGTGATTCCACTGGTTGCCGGCTGGCTGACGCGCCGCGCGATCCTTCAGCGCGCTGCAGGTGATGTCGAGCGCGTCGATGCCTTTACGGCAAGGCTCAAACCATGGTCGATACTCGGCCTGCTGGTGACGGTGGTGCTGCTCTTCGCGTTCCAGGCCGGGACCATCGTCTCGCAACCGGTGCTGATCGTTCTGATCGCGATCCCGATCATCATCCAGTCCTACGCGATCTTCGCAGTCGCCTATGGCGCTGCCTGGGCGTGGAAAGTCCCGCACAAGATCGCAGCACCCTGCGCGCTTATCGGCACGTCCAACTTTTTCGAGCTGGCGGTGGCGGTGGCCATCGGCCTGTTCGGCCTCACGAGTGGGGCCGCGCTGGCCACCGTGGTCGGCGTTCTGGTGGAAGTGCCGGTGATGCTGTCGCTGGTCGCTCTGGCGAACCGGACCCGGGGGCGATTTGGCGTGTAGAGACTCCTCCCCCTTGAGGGGGAGGATGGGTGGGGTGTACGGCCTATGTGGGACGCGCGACCTGACGGCCTCGCTCCCCCACCCCCGGCCCCTCCCCGCCGGGGAGGGGAGAGTCAAATTCGCGTGGTTCCAATCACCCCGTCGGGAGCAGGTTCCTGTCGCTGGCGAGGCCCTTCATGGCCTTCTGCAGTTTCTCGAAGGCTCGAACCTCGATCTGGCGCACGCGTTCGCGGCTCACTTTGTAGACCTGGCTCAATTCCTCGAGCGTCTTCGGCTTCTCGGTCAGGCGCCGCTCCGTCAGGATTTCACGCTCACGTTCGTTGAGGGCGTCCATCGCTTCGATCAGAAGATCGTGGCGAACG
>JAUIMF010000014.1 GCA_030433415.1 Gammaproteobacteria bacterium
CCAGGGCAGCTTCCCAGCGCGGCAGATCACCATAGCGCTGATGGGACAGGCCGGCACTTACCTGCTGCGGCAGCAGGTCTGCCCAGGCTTCGAGCGCTGTACCCTGCCAGCGTTGCTGCAAACGGCCCGCGTCGATCATCGCAGGGCAATGATCGAGGCAAAGTTAAAGCACTGGAACCACACATCGCAGGAGCGGAAGCCCGCGGCGGTCAGGCGCTCGCGGTGCCGGTCCAGGGTTTCGGGGACCAGAACGTTTTCAATGGCGTCGCGCTTGCCGGCGATCTCGAGATCGCTATAGCCATGGGCTCGTTTGAAGTCGTGGTGCAGGTCGATATTGAGCTGGTTCAGCGCCGGGTCCGGAAACACCACCTTCTCGGACAGCACCAGCACGCCACCGGGGCGCAGGGCGTCGGCGATGCGTTGCAGGAATCCGTCACGCTCCGGCACCGGGGCGAATTGCAGCGTGTAGTTGAGCGTAACCATCGAGGCGTTTTCGAGGGGGGTGGTCAGCATGTCGTCTTCGCGCAATTCCACGCTCGGCCCTTCATTGTGGGCCGCCAGCAGTTCTTTGCAGCGCTCGATCATCGCCGGCGAGTTGTCGACGGCGATGAGCTGGCAGTCGCGGTCAATGAGGTTGCTGCGCAGGGCAAAGGTGGTTGCGCCCAGGGAACTGCCCAGGTCGTAGACATTGCTGCCATCCTGCACATAGCGCTGGGCCAGGAGCCCCGACATGGCAATGACGGTTTCGTAGCCCGGTACCGAGCGGCGAATCATGTCGGGAAACACGTCCACGACCTCGTGATCAAAGCGAAAAGGCCCGGGAGCGCGCAGGGGGTCGCTAAAGAGATTGTCGGTGCTGTTACTCAAGGGAATGGCGAACTCTTACAGGGTTTCGCATGGTAGCATGCGAGCCTTTTACGGCGTCGGCAAACAGGCCAGCCCGTTGCGTACAAGGATTTATCGTCAATGAAAGGCACCCACGAATTCGAAGGCGGCGAACGTAACGCCAACATTCTTATCGATGTGAACGGAGCGCTGTACCCTCGCGCGGAAGCAGCGGTATCGGTGTTCGACTCGGGCTTTGTGCTGGGCGATGGTGTGTGGGAAGGGCTGCGGGTGCAGGGCGGTACCGTACTGTTTCTGGAGCAGCACATGGATCGCCTTTACGAGGGCATGCATACGCTGGATTTTGCCGATATTCCAGAGCGCGAGGTGCTGACGCGGCGCATCTACGCCGCGCTGCGGGCCAATGACATGCATGACGGGGTGCATATTCGCCTGATGGTATCGCGGGGCGTGAAGTCCACGCCGTATCAGGATCCCCGGGTAACGATTACTCCGCCCACCGTGGTGATCATTCCCGAGTTCAAGGTTGCGCTGCCCGATACCGTACACAAGGGCGTCACGCTGTTCACGGTGCACGTGCGGCGTGGCTATTCCGATGTGCAGGACCCCACGCTCAACACCCACTCCAAGCTCAACTGCATTACCGCCTGCATCCAGGCCGCCAAAGCGGGCTGCGACGAGGGGCTTATGCTGGACCCTCATGGATTCGTGGCGACCTGCAATTCGACGCACTTTTTTATCGTTCGCCGGGGGGAGCTCTGGACCAGTACGGGAAACTACTGCCTCGACGGGATCACGCGTCGCAAGGTGCTGACCATGGCGGCGGATGAGGGCATGGTGGTGCGCGAGCGCAACTTTACGCTGACCGATGTGTACAACGCCGAAGAAGCCTTCGTGACCGGGACCTTCGCCGGCGTCGCACCGGTGCGTGAAGTGGATGGACGGCGTATCGGTGACGGCACCCGGGGCCCCGTGGTCGAGATGTTACAGCGCGTTTATGGCGAGCGCATCGCCGAGTACATCGATGGTCCTGGCCGCAGCCACCCGCGGGATTAATGTCATGGAGGTAACGCGACGCATTGCTATGTGGTCCGGCCCACGCAACATCAGCACGGCGATGATGCGGGCCTTCGAGAATCGTCCCGATTGCGCGGTGGTCGACGAACCGTTCTATGCGGCGTACTTGGCCACCACGGGTTATGAGCATCCGGGGGGCGACGAGGTAATCGCAAGCCAGAGTGTGGACTGGCAAGTGGTGGCCCGCGCACTGACTTCCGATAAGCCGGCGCCGGTGTATTACCAGAAGCATATGACGCAGCACCTGCTGCCCAATATGGATCTGGGCTTCACCGACCAATTGGAAAACTGCTTTCTCATCCGCGACCCCCGTCGCATCATCGCGTCGTACGCCCGGGTGCGGCCGAGTTTTGTGCTGGAGGAGCTGGGGTTTGAGCAGCAACTGGCGCTCTTTCGCCGTGAGGCGGATCGGCGCGGCGACGCACCACCGGTGCTGGATGCGGCGCTGACGCTCGCCGACCCCGAGGGTGTGCTGCGCGCGTTGTGTGACCGTCTCGACCTGCCGTTCAGCAACGCCATGCTGTCGTGGCCTGCGGGCCCTCGTGACAGCGACGGGGTTTGGGCGCCGCACTGGTACAGCGCGGTATGGGCGTCGACGGGCTTTGCAGCACCGGATTCCGGCGCAGGCGGCGCGGGTGATTCAAGTGGCGCAGATGAGGTCCGGCTGACCGAGGCGCAGGAGCGCCTGGGGGAGCGGGCAGAAGAGATTTATCGGGAGATGCGCCCGCACGCTCTGGGCGATCACTGATCGCCGAGAGGTGTTGGTCGGTGGGGTGGCACGGCGCCATCCCGCGCAACGCTCAGTTGGCGCTGCGTACCCAGTTGCTGTCTTCGCTCATGCCGCCATGTTGGCGGGCGCGCGGATGCAGTCGAGCCATGCTGCGCTCAACGGCAATCTCTTCGCCTTCGGGCTTTTGGAACCGGATCGCGCGCAGAAACGCGGCAAGGCTGTTGCGGCGCTCATTGCGGTCCAGTCTTTCGCTTGCAGAAACCATAACGATAATTCCCTTCACTCCTGTGCGTAGCTTAGTTTTAGGACGATGGCTAACAAGGAAAAATTCCCCATTCAAAATGTGAAAAATCCGCACCGGGAATGTTCGGGGCGTTATCGGGCGTTGCCGTGGTTTTCTTGAGACAAACCCTGACGTATTCTGGCGAAGTCTTTCAGACACTCTTTATTGGCCTTCGTTTCAGGACCACGCACCATGCTAGATGCTCTGCCCCGCCTTCCCGATGATCCGATTCTTGGTCTTGCCGCCGCCTGTCGGGCGGACCCCAATCCTCTCAAGGTCGACCTGACGGTCGGTATTTACATGGATGAGGATGGCGTCTGTCCGGTGTTTGACGCAGTACGCCGGGCGCAGGATGCGCTGGTCGCCGAAGAGATTTCCAAGGCCTACCTGCCACCGGCGGGTGTGGCGGACTTTAACGAGGGTATGCAGCGTCTGGTGCTGGGTGCCGACAGTGCAGCGCTGGCCGATGGCCGCGTGAGCAGCATCCAGGCTCCCGGCGGCTGCGGTGCTCTGCGTATCGGTGCCGAGATCGCCCATGCGGCAGCACCCGGTGCGCGAGTCTGGGTTTCTGATCCCACCTGGCCGGTACATATTCCCCTGCTCGGTAGCGTCGGCCTGCAGTTTGAGACCTACCGCTACTACGAGCCGGCCACGCACGGCGTGAATTTCGACGGCATGATCGAAGACCTCAAAGCGGCCGGGTCCGGTGATCTCGTGCTGCTACACGGCTGCTGCCACAATCCCTGTGGTGCGGACCTGTCGCAGGAGCAGTGGGGCGTTATCGCCGACATGGCCGAAGCCCAGGGTTTCGTACCGTTCATCGACATTGCCTACCAGGGCCTGGGAGACGGTCTCGAAGAAGATGCGGCGGGTCTGCGTCAGTTGGCTGGCCGGGTTCCCGAGATGATCATCGCCGCTTCATGCTCCAAGAATATGGGGCTGTATCGCGAGCGCACCGGGTGCACGATATTCCTGTGTGCTGACGCAGATGGTGCCGCAGCGGTGCTGAGCCAGGCCAAGGTGGCGGCGCGCCGGGTGTATTCCATGCCACCGGCCCACGGTGCGCTGCTGGCGGGCCGTGTGCTGGCGGACGCTCAGCTTACCGAGCTGTGGCAGGCGGAGCTTGGGCAGATGTGCGAGCGCATCAACGGATTGCGTAGCAATCTGGTCGAGAAGCTGCAGGGCGCGACGGGACGGGATTTTGAGTTCATCCGCAAAGAGAAGGGTATGTTCTCGTTCCTGGGCCTGAGCAAAGAGCAGGTCGAGCGCCTGCGTGCGGAGCACAGCGTGTACATGCTCGGTTCGTCACGCATCAATGTGGCGGGCGTGAACGCGAGCAACATCGACTATCTCGCCAACGCCATCGCGACTGTGCTTTGACGTCGTAAGCGGGCCGACCTCAGGCCCGCTCTTCGAGCTCGCCCCAGCGTTCGATGCGTTCTTCGAGGCTGGGGCCGATCTCGGCCAGCTCCTTCAGCAGGGCCTGCACTTCCTCTGGCTCGCGATCGTAAAAGCCCGGATCGGCGCTCAGGGCTTCGAGCTCTGCCTGGCGGGTTTCCATCGCTTCGATTTCTCCCGGCAGGGCTTCAAGCTCCCGGGATTCCTTGTAGCTGAGTTTCTTCGGCGTGTTGCGGACATCGGTCGCTGGTACGGGGGTTTTTTCTACCGTAGTCGCTGCCGCAGCGGGCTGGGCTTCGGCCGGGTCTCGCCCTTGCAGCGGCTTCAGGCGGCCGCCGCGTGCCTCCCAGTCACTGAAGCCTCCCGCCTGTTCATCCACGCTGCCATCGCCAGGTAGCACCAGCAGGCTGGTGACCACGTTGTCCATGAACGCGCGGTCGTGGCTGACCATAAGTACCGTGCCCTTGAAGTCCATCAACAGTTCTTCGAGCAGTTCCAGGGTTTCCATATCCAGGTCGTTCGTCGGCTCGTCGAGCACCAGCAGGTTCACGGGGCGACTGAACAGCTGGGCCAGTACGGCGCGATTCTGCTCGCCGCCAGACAGGGCTCCCACGGGGGTACGCAGACGCTGGGGCGGAAACAGAAAGTCTCCGAGGTAGGCCACGGCGTGGCGCCTCTGTCCACCAATCTCGATAAAGTCGCGTCCACCGCAGACGTTGTCGATCAGATTGCGGTCGGGGTCCAGGCCGGCGCGCTGCTGGTCGGCGTAGGCCAGCTCCAGGTTGGTACCCAGGCGCACGCTGCCCGTGTCGGGTTCAAGTTCGCCGGTGAGCAGCTTGATGAGGGTGCTCTTACCTGCGCCGTTGGGGCCGACGATGCCTACTCGGTCGCCGCGTTGGATCAGCAGCGAACAGCGGTCGATGATGGTGTGCCCACCGAGGACGACGCTGACATCATCGAGTTCCGCCACCAGGCGACCACTGCGCGCCGCTTCTTCTAAACCCAGGCGTGCGCTGCCGGGGCGTTCGCGACGTTCCCGGCGCTGTTCGCGCATGGCCTTGAGGGCCCGAACGCGACCTTCATTGCGAGTGCGGCGGGCCTTGATGCCCTGGCGTATCCACTGCTCTTCTTCGCTGAGACGACGGTCAAACAGCGCGTTGGCGCGCTCTTCGGCGGCGAGGCGCTCTTCGCGAAAACGCAGGAATCCTTCGTAGTCCCCTTTCCAGACCGTGAGATGACCGCGGTCAAGCTCACCGATATGCTCGGCAAAGGCCTGCAGAAAACGACGGTCGTGGGTGATCAGAACCTGGGCGCAGGGCAGGGTCAGAAGCTGGGCCTGCAACCATTCGATGGCGGGAATATCGAGATGGTTGGTCGGTTCATCCAACAGCAGAATGTCCGGCTCCGTGACCAGGGCCCGGGCAAGGGCTGCGCGCCGGCGCCAGCCACCGGACAGACTGCCAAGGTTCGCGTCGGCATCCAGGTCAAGCTGCTCCAGGGTGCTGCGTACCCGTTGATCCAGGCTCCAGCCGTCCACCGCTTCGAGGGCATGCTGCACGCTTTCGAGAGCCGCGAGATCCGGCTCTGCCGCTGCGGTGAGCTCCTGATACTGGCGCAGCAGCGCGCCGGTGTCCTCAAGGCCACTGGCCACAAACGCAAAGACGCTCAGGTCCTTCTCGGTGGGCAGGGCCTGCTGAAGACTGGCGATGCGGGTACCCGGGCGCAGCCAGCGTTCGCCGCTGTCCGGGGCCTGGGTGCCGGCAAGTACTTTCAGCAGCGTGCTTTTGCCCTCGCCGTTGCGCCCAAGCAGACCCAGGCGTTGACCGCGGCTGATGGTGAGATCCACGTTGTCGAGTAACACCTGGGTACCGTATTGCAGGTCGGCGTTGCTCAGACGAAGAAGGTCCATGGTAAGACGATTCCGAAGTTTGCAGGGCGCGCAGTGTAACGCCGCCGCAGGTCAATCCTGAAGCACGCTTGCGTAGGGCACGCCCCAGCACTTTGGACAGAAGAGACCATCGGCTATCATTGCCGCCGCTTCAGACCGGACCCGCCATGTTTTCCAGCGCCTACCAACCCCACCATGATCGCCAGATTGCCCTCTGGCTGCTGACCTGTGCTGTGGTGATCTACGGCATGATCCTGCTCGGCGGTGTGACTCGCCTGACGGAATCGGGGCTGTCCATGGTCGAGTGGCGGCCGATCATGGGCATCTGGCCCCCCGTGGGCGAGGCGGCGTGGCAGGAGGTGTTTGCCAAGTACCAGCAGTTTCCCGAGTACCAGAAGATCAACCATGGCATGAGCCTCGCCGAGTTCAAAACGATCTTCATGTTCGAGTACCTGCACCGGGTACTGGGGCGGCTGATCGGTCTGTTGTTTTTTCTTCCCCTGGTGTTCTTCGCGATCCGCGGTGTAATTAGACCTGGGCTGATGCCGCGCCTGCTGCTGCTCTTCTTTCTTGGCGGCTGCCAGGGACTGCTGGGCTGGTACATGGTCAAGAGTGGACTGGTGGACCGGCCCAGCGTGTCGCAATACCGGTTGACGGCGCATCTGGGGCTGGCAGTACTGCTGTACGGCGCCATCGTCTGGCAGGTGATGCGCCTGTGGTCGCCCGGCCCGGATGCGCCCGCGCAAGCAACGGGACCAATGCGCTGGGCACTGGGGCTGACGGGCCTGGTCTATCTCATGATTCTCAGTGGTGGCCTGGTCGCCGGCACCGATGCGGGCTTTTCGTATCCCACCTGGCCGAATATGGGCCCGGGCCTTGTGCCGCCAGGTCTCTACGACAGCAACCCGGCCTGGCTGGCCGCCTTTGAGGATGTCACCACGATCCAGTTCAACCACCGGATCTTTGCGTACCTGCTGTTCTTTCTGGTGGGCGGTTTTGCGCTGCGTCAGTTACTGCGTGGCGCTACGCGGTCGCGGCGTGTCGCGGCCGCGCTGGTACTCGCTGCATTGCTGCTACAGATCAGCCTGGGTATCAGCACACTGCTCACCCATGTGGCAGTGCCCGTAGCCGCGGCGCATCAGGGAGGTGCGATTCTGTTGCTGACGCTACTGCTCTACTGCGCGCACACCTTGCGTGGGGACGCTAGCGGTAGCTGACGACCAGGTAACCGTTAAGGCGAGTCTCGCCCACGGCACAAATCCGGTGGGGCTGGTCGGCGCGATAATGGGCCGTGTCGCCTTCACGTAGCTCGATGCGCGAGGCACCGGCGTGGATTGCGGCGGCGCCCTCGGCCACGGTAAACATCTCCCGCGTTCCCTCGAAGTGCGCCTCGCTGCGAAGCTCGGCTCCCGGCTTCAGCACAATGGCGTAGAACTCGATGTTCTTTTCCAATTGCAGGGGCGAAAGCGTGCGCAACTCGCACTCGCCATCGGCGCGAAACAGCGTGGCGGGATCATCGCCGCGCACCACATCGATGCGGTTCACCGCGTCGGGGTCATCCACGAGTTCTCCGATGCTGATGCCAAAGGTCTGGGCGATGCGCTGCGTGACGGCCAGCGTGGGATTCGCCTTGCCTCGCTCGATCTGGCTCAGCATGGAGCGGCTGACGCCGGAGGCAGCAGCGAGTTGCTCCAGCGTCAGGGACTGGAGCTGACGGAGCTGGCTGACGCGGTCGCCCAGCAGTCGACTGGTGGTATCACTCATCGGCACATTATACGTTGCTGTATTGCCTCGTCGGGAACACTCGTCGTCGGCGCTCTGTTCCGCACCGGGACGGACGCTCCCTCCGCTCTCTGGAAGGGGGGGACGTTCGCTCCGGGAGCGTCCGTCCCGGTGCTGAGAGGGTGCCAGCGAATTGGCACTGAGTCAGCGACACGGTGGCTGTTGCGCAGCGAACGTCCCCCTCCCCAGTGAGCGTAGCAATGGCCGCCGTGTCGCGAATTCGTGTGCGAAGCTATGCGGGAGGGACCTCAGGCTCCAGAACGAAAAAGCCCGGCGCTGTGGCCGGGCTTCGGATCGTGCGGGACGGGCTTAGAACGAGAAGCCGATACGCGCACCAAACACGGCGGACTCTTCCATGTAGCTGGAGTGGGAGCCGGCGAGTACGGGCGTGTCGTAAGACTGCATGAAGATCTCTTCATCAAAGATGTTGCGACCGTACAGCATGAAGTCCCACTGATCGGTGCGCAGACCCAGGCGCAGGTTCACCTTGGTGAAGCTGTCGATAACATCGAGGGGGTCATTGTCACCGGCGGACTGGAACGAGTCACGGTAGTTCGCTTCACCACCGGCGAAGAACTCAAAGTTCCCCATCGGGCGGCTGTAGTCGAAGTAGAATGACGCGCTGTAGTCTGACGCATACAGCGTGGGCTCTCCCGTCAGGTCATTGAAGGTGCTTCCACCCTCGGTACCACACAGGGGATCAGCGTCGAGCTGAATGGCCGTACAGGGTCCGTCCCTGAAGTCACCGTACTCTGCGTCCAGCCAGGCAAAGTTTGCACCCAGGCGCAGGTTGTCCGTCGCCTGCCAGAGGGCGTCAACTTCGAGTCCGGTGATCTCGGAGCTGGCGGCATTCTTCACCGCAAATCCTACGCCCTTGAAGATCGCCGTCTGCAGGTCGGAGTACTCGGTGTAGAACAGGGCCCAGTTCAGGGTCATGCCGCCATCGAGCAGCGTGTGCTTACCGCCGATTTCGAAGGCGTCCACTTCTTCGTCGTCAAATTCGAAATCGTCATTGGGCGAGGTGAAGTCGTAGCAGGTGCTGGGCAGGGTGAAATCCGGGTTGGGTGCGCAGGGCAGGGTGCCCAGGGCAACGCCGCCGGGTTCGCCATCATCCGCCGCGGTGAAGCCACCGGACTTGAAGCCCTGCGAGAAGCTGGCGTAGAGCATGCTGTTCTCGGAAACATCCCACTGCAGATTGAACGACGGTACCAGGGCGTCGGTGCTGCGGCTTTCGGTAACGTTATAGGCGTAGGTGTTGAAGCTCTGGGCCTGCACCAGGGCCAGGAAGTAATTGTCGCTCGGCGTGGTCGTGCCGGTTACGGAGTCCGCGAGGAACTGGGTGCTGACCACGTCCTTGTTTTCTTCCGTGTAGCGAACACCGACCGTGAGTCGCAGGGTGTCAGTAAAGTTGAAGGTACCCTGGGCAAACAGGGCCCACGAGTCCGAATCCAGCTTGTAATTGTGGTTCCGGGCAATCTGGTTCGCCGAGTACAAGCCTCCCGTCAGCACGGCAATCAGGTTCTGCGGCAGTACCGAGGGCGGAGGATTGCCGGGCGTTACCAGCGAGAGGAACTCGGGGAACAGGCCGTCAAAGTTCGTGTCGATGGCTACCTGGCGGTCAAATTCGAGTTCGGATTCGTCGTAGTAGAAGCCGGCCACGTAGTCGAAAAACTCACCGCCGGGCGATGCGATGCGGATCTCCTGACTGAACTGCTCGAAGGTCTGGTCGTCGTCGCGCGAGATGAACTGCAGGGGCAGCCAGTCCACATCGGCGCCGTCTACATACTGGTACTCGGACCAGCCGGTAACTGAGGTTACGGTATGTTCACCGACCTGCCAGTCGACATTCAGCACCATGTTGGTGATGTCGTTATCAGAGCTGTCGGGCAGGAAGCCGATGCCGATGCCGTCGTCGGCGGAGCGCCCGTAGCCGTTATCCTTGAACGAAACGAACTCCTGTCCGGTGATGTCCTTATAATCCGGGAAGAACACGTCCATGATGTTGTAGGCGATGTCAGCAAAGGCGCTGCGGTTGGGAACGAACTCGTTGCGCTCTGCGGCGTTGAGAAACAGCTTGCCGGTGGTGGCAGAGCCGATACGTTCGTAGTCCGACTGGCTGTACTTGAAGTTGATGTTCAGTTCATCCGTAGGCTGCCAGTTCAGGGACAGGCGCCAGGACATGTCCTCGATAGCGCCTTCCGAGGTGCCGAGGAATTCGTTGTCGGCGAAGCCATCTGTTTCGCGGTACTTCACGGCCAGGCGGGCACCGAGCGTGTCGGTGAGGCCGCTGCCGACGAAGCCTTCGACCACGCGACCATTGAATTCCTCGGCCGAGACGAATATCTGGCCTTCGAGTTCATCGCCGGCGCGGGCGCTGGCGGTGGTGATGTTCACGGCGCCGGCAACGGTGTTACGGCCGAACAGCGTGCCCTGGGGGCCGCGCAGTACTTCGACCCGCTCAACGTCGAGGAACGCGGCGCGATACTGGCGTCCACGACCCATGTATACGCCGTCAATGTACATGCCGACGGACTGCTCAAAGCCCTGGTTGTTACCGGAGCCGACACCGCGCATATAAATGTTGGTGTTCACCGGCGCGTCGGCGATATGCAGGTTGGGCACATAGTCCGCGAGGGCGGCCATGTTCGGAATACCCGCATCCTGGATTTTTTCGCCCTGGATGGCAGAAACCGAGATCGGAACGTCCTGAAGGCTCTCGGCGCGCTTCTGCGCCGTTACGATTACTTCCTCAAGTACCTGAGCATTTGCTGTCAGGGATTGGGTTGCCAGGGATACGGCTGCCAGAAGCGGCAGCGTGCGAAAGGCCGCAGGCTTGCGTGCGAACATAGATGACCCTCTTGTCTCAGTTATATTTATGGGCGACGGACGGAGGAGTCCGTAAACCTGCCCCGATGCTAGGTAAAAAACGTTCGGTTATGCAAGGGGCACGGTCGGGAATTTTGCGGACTGTTTTGAGGGTCGTCAGATCATTCGCCGTATCCGGGCGGGGGTACAAACGAGCGATGGTGCGTTTCGAGCAGCCTCGCTACGGCCAGCGTCGTGCGATCCCCAAGATACCGACTGGCAATCTGCATGCCGATGGGCAGGCCCTCGCGGGTGGTACCAAGGGGTACAGCGGTGGATGGCAGGTAGGCATTCAGGGTCAGCCCGGCCCACTTCATCACATCGGTGTAGGGGCGCTGTTCGCCGTTGATGGTCAGACGTCGTGCCTGCATGTCTGGATGATGTTCGTGCGGAAAGGCCGGCACGGGTGCGCAGGGGCAGAGCAGAACATCATAGTCACGGAAGAACGCTTCCCAGGCGACGCGGGCGCGCTGACGAATTTCGTTCTGGCGTAGCCAGTCGCGGTGGTCCATGGCGATGCCACGCAGCTGCAACAGCGGTTCACTCATGTCATTGGGATCGGCGGCGGCAACCTGGTCGCGGGCTGTTTTGCGCACCGAGTCGGGCATGTCAGCTCCGAGTACCGAGAGCATGAGCTGGGTGTAGTTGACGTGATTGGCCATGGGGTCAAGATCAGGACGGGCGTTGCGGTCGACGTGCGCGCCCTGTTCTTCAAGCGTGACCGCGGCCCGCTCGATGTGCTCAGCGATACTGCGTTCAACGCGGCAGAAGTCATCGTCGGCCCAAACCGCTACGCGCAACTGCGCCGGGTCGCGAAAGCTCGGCGTTGGCAGCGGGGGCAGTGGATGGCGACCGGTGTCGGGCGCGGGGCCTGCGAGAATCGCCAGGGCGTGTTCCAGGTCATCCACGCAGGTGGCCAGGGGACCGGCCACGGACAGGTCGGCCTCAGACAGCACGTTTTCACCGGGGGGCAGGTGACCACGGGTTGTCACCAGTTCGTAGCTGGCTTTATGTCCGTAAACACCATTGAAGTGACTTGGTGTGCGAATCGATCCACCGATATCACTACCCAGTTCGAGGGGCGTAAGGCCCGCGGCGAGGGCCGCAGCGGCGCCGCCCGATGAACCGCCGCAGGTGCGCTCGGTGTCCCAGGGATTGTTGGTGACGCCGTATACCTCGTTGTAGGACTGCAGATCGGCGCTCATGAAGGGTACGTTGGTCTTACCGAACACAATGGCGCCCGCGTCGATCAGGCGCTGTACGGGAATCGCGTTCTGGGAGGGTAGAAACTCGCGCCGCTCGGGGATCCCGCCGGCGGTGGTCAGGCCCTCGGTGCACCAGGCGTCCTTGATGGTCATGGGCACGCCGTGCAGCGGACCCCAATCCTCCCCGGCCGCTGCGGCGCGGTCGGCATCCAGCGCCCGCGCCAGTGCCCGGTCCGTATCAAGCGCCACCACAGCATTGATCGCCTCGTTTAGGCGCTCGATGCGTTCCAGGTAAAACTCCAGCACGGCAACTGCAGAAAGCTTGCCTTCCTTGATGTCGTGGGCCAGGCCGAAGGCGCTGCGGTACAGTATGCTCATCGTTGTTTGCCTCTGGGCGGTACATTGAACACGTTCGTAAAGCTTATCTTGGCAGTTGTGCTCGGGCTATCCCCACTAAGTGGTGCGGTATGGGGGCAGAATTGCCCACCGGCGTCGGGGGTGGCGCTGCAGGTGCTCGGCTCCGGTGGTCCCATCGCCGATGATGCCCGGGCCTCGAGCTCGTACCTGGTCTGGCACGACGGTAGGGCACGGGTATTGGTCGACATCGGCGGTGGGGCAGTGCTGCGTTACGCTGAGTCAGGCGCTCAGTTCACCGATCTCGATGCCGTGCTGCTAAGTCACCTGCACGCCGACCACAGTGCGGATCTGCCAGCGCTGCTCAAATCGGGCTACTTCTCACACCGTGAGCGTTCCCTGGTACTGGCGGGGCCCGCGGCGGGAGGTAACGCGCGCGTGTCCTTTCCCGGCATGGACGACTTCGTTGAAGCCCTATTGAGTTCCGAGCGTGGGGCTTACGCCTATCTCGATGGCTATCTCGATGGTAGCGACGGTATGCCGGAGTTACGGGTGCACACGCTCGACAGCCGCGTCGGTTCGGCGACAGTTGGGGACGGTGACGTACCAATCCAGACGCTCGATGCTCTTGAGAGCGGACTGACCATCACGGCGGTAGGCGTACCCCACGGACCTGTGCCTGCGCTGGCATGGCGCGTTGAGGTGGCAGGACGCAGTCTGGTGTTTGCCGGGGATCAGAACGGCACGCGCGGCGATCTGGTTCGGCTGGCCGAGGGGGCGGACCTGCTGGTGCTGCATATGCCCATTGGAGAAAAGGCTGGGTCGGCAGCGCGGGCTCTCCATGCCGAGCCGGCGGTCCTGGGTGAAACTGCTGCGCAGGCGCAGGTCGGGCAACTGGTTCTCAGTCATTTCATGGCTCGGTCCCTCAGTGCCCTTGGCGACAATGTCGCGGCAGTGGCCGCGCGTTACGAAGGACCGATCACCGTGGCCGAAGATCTGGTCTGTCTGCCGCTGCAGTGAACTGCGCCCCAGGAATACATGTCATAAAAAATTCACGCTACGGGGCTTGTATGTCACCTTTGCGTCATGGGGCGAAGCTAACGTTCGCACCATGCGCGTTCTCGAGAATATTCAGGATTTCGATCGCCGCGGGCTGATGCTACTGCAGCAGTCCCAGAGTTGGCTGGCGCAGAACAGTCGCCTGGTTTCCCGTACCGCGGACGGGCATCTCTACCTGATCGTCGGTGGTCTTGTTGCCACATTCGAGGCGACGGGTGACCTGTTTCTGATGCATGCCTTGACGGCCTTCGGGATTGAGCGGGGCGTCTACTGGGTGATGAAGAACAGTCTCAAGCGCCAGCGGCCCGCGCGGGCGCTGCCCGATTTTAAAAGCCATATCATCGCTTCGGACGAATTCAGCTTTCCCTCGGGACACACGTCGGCCGCGTTTCTTTTTGTCACACTTCTGGTGCTGCACTTCGGCCCACTCCTGCTGCCCCTGTATCTCTGGGCTATGTCGGTCGCCATGTCGCGAGTCTATCTCGGGGTGCACTTTCCTACCGACACGGTGATGGGCGCGATCCTCGGTACGTCCATCGCCCTGACGTCGCTATCCGTATTTTTCTGACGGTCACTCTGGCTCATTGATATGAAGATCCTCTATGGAGTTCAGGGCACGGGCAATGGACACCTCAGCCGCGCCCGGGCCATGGCAGAGGCGTTCACGGATTCGGACCTCGAAGTGGACTACCTGTTCAGCGGGCGGCCGCGCGAGCGCTTTTTTGACATGGAACCGTTTGGCAACTTTGCGCTGCGCCAGGGGCTGACGTTTGTGAATGTCGATGGCCGGGTGGATTATCTGCGCACCGTACTGCAAAACAATTACCTGTGCTTCGTGCGCGATGTGTTCGCGCTGGATCTCTCCTCGTATGATCTTGTGCTGACAGACTTTGAACCGATAACCGCGTGGGCGGGTCGCCTGCGCGGTAAAACCGTGATCAGCATGGGTCATCAACCCGCCTTTGACCACGCGGTGCCGGTGGCGAATCGCGACTTGCGTACCTGGCTGGTGATGCGACTCTTTGCCCCCGGTGACGTGCGCGTAGGTATGCACTGGGACAAGTTCAATGCACCGATTCTTCCGCCCCTGGTGGATGTGGGACCGGGCGCCGTGAGCAAGCTGCACCACAAAGTTCTGGTTTACCTGCCCTTCGAGTCCCAGGCGCGGATACACGAGCTGTTGAGACAGATCCCGGACTACGATTTTTATGTCTATGCTCCGGGCTCTGCCTATGCACAGCAGGGGAACCTGCACCTGCGTCCCACATCACTGGAAGGCTTTCGCGCGGATCTGCACGACTGTGCGGCGGTGGTCTGCAACGCGGGCTTCGAACTGTCGAGCGAGTGTCTTGCCCTGGGCAAACGTCTGCTGGTGAAACCCCAGGGACGACAGATGGAGCAGGCATCCAATGCGCTGGCCCTGCATGAACTGGGTTACGGTGCGGCCCTCGAGGAACTCTCTCCCGCGCGGGTGCGCAACTGGCTGGACCACGAAAAGCCTGTGCCAGACATCCGCTTTCCCGATGTCGCCAGGGCGATCACACGCTGGCTCGAAGACGGTGATTTTCGCGCTCAGTCTCTGGCGTCACTCTCGGATCGGTTGTGGCGTGAAGTTCGTGTCAATACCCGATCTGTCTGGCCTCGACCCGACCCGGAAATCCATGCGATCCAGACCGCCGGTACCTGATAAAGGGAGGGTGGCCAGCTCCTGACACCGCAATCCCTGGTATCTCAGTCACCAAACCTATCAACGCTCCCTTACGTATAATGTTCTCGTATCGGACGTATAGTGAGATCCATGGCAGATTCGAATTCGGCGCAGGACGCTTCGCTCAGCGGACTGTTGCGGTTTTTTATGACCATACTGGCGCCAGAGCGCAGCTTCTATGTGCTGGCGATAGTGTATGGCATCGGCATCAGTCTGTTGTCACTGGCAACGCCCGTGTCGGTGCAGATGCTGATCAATACGGTCGCCAACATCGGCCTGACGACACCGCTGGTGGTGCTGGCGCTCACGCTGTTCGTGCTGCTCATACTTGCCGGTGGTCTCAACGCGCTACGCATTTACGTAATGGACGTGTTTGGTCGGCGTTTTTATGCCCGCATGGTGTCCGAAATCGCCCTGCGCACCATCTATGCCCGTAACCCGTTCTTTGATGACCGTGGCAAGAGCGCGCTGTTCAATCGTTACTTCGACATCATCATCGTGATGAAACAGGTACCCAACCTGTTGGTGGGTGGGTTTACGATTATTCTGCAAACCGTGGTGGGCTTTTTGCTCGTGTCGTCCTACCACCCCCTGCTGCTGGCGTTTAATCTGGCCGTCGCGCTGCTGATCTGGATCGTGTGGGCAATCTGGGGCAAGCGCGCCATTCGCAGCGCAGTGGAGCTGTCGCATCGCAAGCATCACAGTGCGTCGTGGCTTGAATCCCTCGGGCATGCCAACGGCTTCTACAAGAGCGAACTGCATATCGCCGCCGCTCTGGAGCATACCGATGAGGTCACAGGCAGCTACATGGAGCAGCACCGTCGACACTTCAGTCACCATTTCTCTCAGACCCTGAGCTTTCTGTTCATCTACGCGGCGGCAAGTGCCATGCTGCTGGGACTCGGGGGCTGGCTCGTGATCGGCGGTGAGCTGTCGTTGGGGCAACTGGTGGCGGCCGAGCTCGTACTGTCCGTGGTGTTTCTCGGTGTTTCGCAGATGGGCATCTACCTGAGCTACTTCTACGATATCTGCGGCGCGGTTGATGAACTGTCGTTGTTTTTTCAGGTTGAGCAGGACCGTCCACAAAAGGCCCATACGCGCATCGAGGGCGATGCGGGCATTACCTTCGACAAAGTGGTCGTGGCGCCCACGATACGCCTGGATTTCAGTGTACCCAGTGGCGCCCGGGTGTGCGTCTATGCCGACAGTCATCGTGCCCAGCGGGTGTTCACGAATCTGGTACGCGGTCACGAGACGCCCGACAGCGGCTACATCGCCGTCGGTGGTGCTGATTTACGGGCGCTCAAAGCCTACGAGATGCGCCGCGAGATTATTGTTCTCGACCGGCCCAATGCCGTCGAAACCAGTATTCGCGAATACCTGCGTCTGTCAGGGGTGCACGCCGAGTCCGTCGATGTCATGAAGATTCTCGAGGTGGTGGGTCTGGCTGAAACGGTCACGCAGCTGCCTCAGGGGCTTGATACGAACCTTGTGGGGTCGGGCTGGCCCCTGTCGATTGTTGAGACCATGCAGCTTAAGCTCGCGGCGGCAATCATCGCCCAACCCCGAGTGCTGGTTCTGAGTCAGGCCTACGACGGTATGCCCGAGGTATTCCTGCAGCGGGCCATGGACACGCTGCAGAGCCGGGGGCAGACCACGATCATCTACTTCACCTACGAAAACATTGACCTGGGCTTTGACCACTACCTGCGTCTTGGACACGACACGCAAACCATGGTGACGGATTATGACGCGCTGTGTGATCTCATGGGGCTGGAGGAGCATCCCCTGAGACCGCCTCTGTCGATCTATGGCGAGTATGCCAGTGACGAGCGGGGAGGGCGCTGACATGGCCCACTACAGCTACCACAGCGAGAAATTCACCACGCTCAATGCCATCGGCACGCCGCGAATAGCCCGCGTCATCGGCTGGGGGCTGCTACTGTTTCTCGTCATCATCACTCTTTTCCTGGTGTTCGTGCCCTGGGTGCAGACGGCTAGCGGTCCCGGCACGGTGACGGCCCTGAACCCCAATGATCGCATGCAGGAGATCAATGCCCTGGTGCCCGGGCGTATTCAGGAGTGGTACGTGCGCGATGGCTCGCGGGTAAAAACCGGGGACCCCATCGTGCGAATCGTCGACAATGATCCCCAGTTGCTGGAGCGGGTAAAAGCCGAGCGTGAACAGGTGATGGCCAAGCTCACCGCGGCCGAGACGGCGCTCGAAATCGCCCAGATCGACAAGCGGCGTACCGAGCGTCTGTTTGACGAGGGACTGTCTGCGCAGCGGGAGTTCGAACAGGCGCGTATTCGCGTAGAGCAGTTGCGGGCAGACGTTGCCCAGGCGGCGGCGGAGCTGTCTCGAGTAGATGTAAAATTGTCGCGCCAGTCGGTGCAGATTGTGCGGGCGCCGCGCGATGGTGTAATTCTCAGGGTGAATGCCGGGGACGCCGCGACCTACATTCGCACTGGACAGGTGGTGGCGACTTTTGTGCCGGACAACGCGACGCGGGCACTAGAGATATTCGTGGATGGTCGCGACATCGCCCTGGTGCGCGAGGGTGCGCCGGTGCGTATTCAGTTCGAGGGTTGGCCCGTGATTCAGGTCAGCGGCTGGCCGTCGGTGGCCGTGGGAACTTTCAGCGGTCGTGTGATTGCCATCGATCCCTCGGCGCAGGTCAACGGGCGATTCCGGGTGTTGGTAGAAGAAGACGAGGGTACCGGGGCGGCGTGGCCCGACCGGCGCTTCGTACGATTTGGGTCAAAGGCCAGGGCCTGGGTGCTGCTGGAGTCCGTACCCGTGGGCTACGAGATCTGGCGCCAGCTCAACAGCTTTCCACCCAACTTCCCGGTGCAGGCTG
The DNA here is from genome assembly GCA_030433415.1 of Gammaproteobacteria bacterium. GTDB lineage: Bacteria > Pseudomonadota > Gammaproteobacteria > Pseudomonadales > Halieaceae > Congregibacter. The sequence goes on from JAUIMF010000014.1 coordinate 18,057, forward strand.
ACCCGCTGACGCAGGCCGCCCAATGATCCAATCGCTGTGCAAGAGGCTCTTTGCAGTGAGTCTGGCGTGGATTTTGTCGGCGTCAGCGGCGGACCCCATCACCGCCAGTGAGCCTCTGCTACCCGATGAGGTGCTGGCAGCATCCGAAACGCATTTCCCCGCAATATTGAAAGCGCTGGCAGATCGCCAGGCCGCGGCGGGTCGGGTCACTGAGGCATTGGGCGCTTTCGACGTGGTATTTGCCGCGGATGGCTTCGATCGCATGAAGGGGTACTACGACGGCACGGCATTGTCCGGCAAAGTGATCAAGCCCCTGAGGCCGTTAGGTGCGCAGATTTATGGGGAGTACTCCCTGTCCAACGGGGATTTTCCGATATACGAAGACGAGTACTACACCAACACCGGCGGCAAGGCCAAGCTGGGCGTGTTGTTCAGCCTGTTGCGGGATCGGGACATCGACAAGCGTCGCTTCGGTGAAGTCGATGCGGCACTGGCGCTGGAACAGGCTGAGCTGGAAGTATTGCTGACCAAGGTCGGAGTCCAGCAGCAGGCCCTGGCGGCCTACTGGCGCTGGGTCGCGGCGGGGCAGCAATTGGCTGTCTACGACAATCTGCTGTCGATCGCGCGCCAGCGTGAGGCAGGGCTCGAGCGCGAGGTGAAGAATGGACGTCGCGCCGCCATTTTCATCACCGAGAACCGGCAGAACATCATGCGACGGCAAACACTGGCGACGTCGGCCCGGCGGGATTTTCAGGTGGCCGCGAACCAGCTGGCGTTTTATCTGCGCAATGATGAGGGGGATCCGCTGGAGCCTGCGGCGGCGCGTCTACCGGCGCCAGAAGGCCTGGCGGCGTTGCCTCCCGTGCCGACCCTCGCTGCGCTCGATGTTCCGGCGCTGCTGGCCCGGCGTCCGGAGCTGCTGATACTGCAGACCGGCGCCGAACGTGCGCTGCAGAAAATCGCCGTGTCTGAGAACGAACTCAAGCCCCGCCTGGATCTGAACGTAGAGCTGGCCGATGGCTTCGGGGCCATCGGCGAGGGAGGGGCGTCCCGCGGCTCAACGGATGCGGTGGTGGGCTTTACCTTCAGCGTGCCCCTGGAGCGTCGCCAGGCCCGGGGGCGTATCACCCAGGCTGAGGCGCGCCTGGAGTCGCTGCGTCAGGAGCAGCGGCGCATCGAGGATCAGGTTGAGATCGAGTTGCGGAATATTCTTCTGGAACTGGATACGGCGCGGGAACTCATGGCCCTGGCGCGCCAGGACATGGAGTTGTCCGAAACCATGCGCCAGGCCGAGATTCGACGATTCGAGCAGGGCGCAAGTGACTTTTTTCTCGTCAACATCCGCGAAGAAACCGCCGCGGACGCGCGTGTGCGCTACTACGCTGCCATACGCCGGGCCCGGGTCGCCCAGGCAAACTTTGACGCAGCGACGGTGAATCTCGCCAGCCTGGGGATTTCCGACACACCCTGATCGACGAAGGGACTTTTCTTGCGGCAGGTCATATTTTTGCCATGCCGCACCGCCGATAATAAAGCCTCCCCCGTTGACCCTGACGCCGCTAGCTGAGGGAGGCCGTGTAACGTGCAACTACCGACGGACAGACGCTGGCCCGCGTGGCTGGACCTTGCCCAGGGTCTGAGTGGGCTGATTCTTGTGTTGTTCATGTGGGCGCACCTGTTTGCGGTGTCGAGCATTCTGCTTGGCAAGGACGCCATGTATGGCGTCACAAAATTTTTTGAGGGCTCGCTGTTCTTCGATACGCCTCAGCCCTGGCTGGTGAGCCTGGTCGCGCTCACGATTTTTCTGCTGTTTGCCCTTCACACGATTCTGGCGTTGCGCAAAATTCCCCAGGGATACCGGCAGTGGCGTGCGTGGACCCACCACATGCGCGGCATGGCCCATACCGATACCACGCTGTGGCTGGTGCAGGTGGTGACGGGACTGGTGCTCATGCTGTTTGCCAGCGCCCACCTGCTGGAGCTTTTTCTGCATCCTGCCGATATCGGCCCCCACGCCTCGGCGGCGCGTATTGCCAACGGCGGCTGGGTGCTCGGATTGATTCTGCTCTTTGCCGTAGAGGTGCACGGGGGTATCGGGGTCTACCGCTTGATCGTGAAGTGGGGCTGGTTCGGCAGTACCGACACGCCACGGCGACGCCAGCTGCTGCGTCGCGTCGTTTATGCGCTCGTCGCGTTTCTGCTGTTGCTGGGCCTCACTACCCAGCTCGCCTACCTGCGCATCGGCGCCGAGGCGGCAGTGCAGGCGGGTGAGCGCTATGTACCGGCGATGGAGGGCGCGCACTGATGGAGACGGTCTATACCGATGTGCTGGTGGTGGGTGGTGGTCTGGCGGGGCTGCGCGCCGCCATCGGTGCCCGGCGCCGCGGCCTCGAGGTGATTACCCTGAGCCTGGTTCCCGCCAAGCGTTCCCATTCCGCCGCAGCCCAGGGCGGTATGCAGGCGAGTTTGGGTAACGCGGCGAAGGGGCGCGGCGACAATGAGGATGTGCATTTTGCCGACACGGTGCGGGGCAGCGATTGGGGCGCCGATCAGCAGGTTGTGCGCATGTTTGTCGAAACGGCGCCCAAGGCGATCCGCGAACTCGCCGCCTGGGGTGTGCCCTGGAATCGGGTTCAGCGCGGTGAGCACGACGCCATCATCAACGGTGAACGCGTGTCGATCAGCGAGGACCCCGCAGCCCACGGATTGATTACCGCGCGCAATTTCGGCGGTACGGCGCACTGGCGCGCCAGCTATGTGTCGGACGGTACGGGCCATTCCATGCTGTACACCATGTCGGATCGCGCCGTGGCCGAGTCCATACCCGTGCATGAACGCATGGAGGCGATGGCGCTGATCTGTGACGGCGAGCGCTGCTGCGGCGTGATTGCGAGAAATCTCATCGACGGGTCGCTGGTGGCCTACGTGGCCCGTGCCACCTGCATCGCCACGGGGGGATTCGGACGCATTTACCGGGTCTCGACCAATGCGGTGATCAATGAAGGCATGGGTGCAGCGATTGCGCTGGAAACAGGCCGCGGTGTGCTGGGAAACATGGAGGCCGTGCAGTTTCATCCCACGGGCATCTTCCCCGCCGGCATACTGGTTACCGAGGGCTGCCGCGGTGATGGCGGTCTGCTTCTGGACGGTCGGGAGCACCGCTTCATGCCCGACTATGAGCCCGAGAAGATGGAACTGGCCTCGCGGGATGTGGTGTCGCGGCGCATGGAGGAGCACATCCGGGCCGGACATGGGGCATCGACACGGTTTGGAGAGCACCTGTGGCTGGATATTCGCCTGCTCGGTGCCGAGCACATCAACTCCCGTCTGCGGGAGGTCAAAGAGATCTGCGAGTACTTTTTGGGCGTCGACCCGGCCCGCGAGCTGATTCCCGTTCGTCCCGCGCAGCACTACTCCATGGGCGGTATCCGCACCGACTATCGTGGCGAAGCTTACGGACTCAAGGGTTTGTTTGCCTGCGGTGAGGCGGCCTGCTGGGACATGCACGGATTCAATCGTCTGGGAGGCAACTCCGTCGCCGAAACGGTGGTGGCGGGCATGCTGGTGGGTGAATACATGGCCGACTACTGCGAGGGTCCCGATGGGGATCTGGGGGTAAGTCCAACGCTGGTCCGCAGCGTGGCCGCGGAGCAGGCAGCGCATTTGGCCGCCCTGTGTGAGGGAAGTTCCAGGGCCAGTGTCAGTGAGCTGCGTCTGCGCATGCAGACGCTGATGACCGAGAACGTGGGGATTTTTCGCGGCGAAGAATCGCTGCAAACAGCGGTGACCGAGCTGCGACAGCTCTTGCAGCAAAGCTCGCAGGCGGGGCTTGCCAGTAGTCGGCGTGGTGCCAACCCCGAGTTGGTGGCAGCCTACCGATTGCCGCGCATGCTCAAGCTGGCACTGTGCGTTGCCGAAGGCGCCCTGGCGCGCCGGGAAAGTCGCGGCGCCCATTACCGCGAAGATTTTCCGCGTCGGGACGACGCCGGCTGGCTCAAACGAACGCTTGCTACCTGGGAGCCGGGTGCGACGTCGCCCGACCTGACTTACGAAACCGTCAATGTGATGCAGATGGAACTGGTGCCCGGCTGGCGCGGATACGGTGCGCGAGATTTCATTGAACATCCCGACAGTGCCCGGCGGGCGACGGAGCTCGAGGGGCTGCGTGAATCCAGCGACGACGCCATGGCGTTTCAGCAGGCAGCGCTGCCGTTTCGTGAGCAGTTACCGCCACGGTACCGGGGGACGAATGAGCGGCCTCACGAAGCGAATTCAGGAGCAGCATCATGAGCGGCAGCAGTGATGTGCTCGCACGGGATTCCGCGGCTGTTGATGACGAGGCCATCGTGCTTGAAATACTGCGGGCGAACCCTGCGGACCCGGACTTTGTACCGCACTGGCAGACCTTTGAGCTGGAACCCGCTGAAGGTATGACGCTGTTCATTGCCCTGACGGAGCTGCGCGAAGCCGATCCATCGCTGCAATTCGACTTTGTCTGTCGTGCAGGTATCTGCGGTTCCTGCGGCATGCTGATCAATGGCCGCCCGGGCCTGGCCTGCCGTACCCTCGTTACCGATCTGCCACGGCCCACGCGCCTGGCACCGTTGCCAGGCTTTGCCCTTATTGGCGACCTGAGCGTGGATACGGGGCGCTGGATGCGCGCGATGAGTGAGCGACTGGAGACTTGGGTTCAGGGGCCCGACATTGATCGCGACCCCTCGCTGGTGGAACAGCCCATGGAGCCCGAGACCGCCGAGGCCATCTACGAACTCGAGCGCTGCATCGAATGCGGATGCTGCGTGGCGGCCTGTGGCACGGTACAAATGCGTGAGGACTTTGCCGCCGCCGTTGGTCTGAACAAGGTGGCCCGTTTTCGTCTTGACCCCCGGGATACGCGCGATGACGCCGAGTTTCTCGAACTGGTGGGTGACGACGACGGCGTCTTTGGCTGTATGAGCCTGTTGGGTTGCGAGGACGTTTGTCCAAAGAATCTGCCCCTGGCCACGCAGATCGCGTTTCTGCGCCGTGCGATGGTGAAGGCGAGTTTATGACGGCGCCCGTGATACCTGAGCGGTGCTATGCCCTGGATCGGGAGCAGGCGCTGGCGGCGCTGGAGTCCAGCGCGTCGGGACTTGACGCCTCCCAGGCCCGGGAGCGTCTGGCGCACTTTGGGCCCAACGAAATCGCGTTTCGCAAGGTGCCCGCCTGGAAGCGTTTTCTGCTGCAGTTCAATGACCCCATGGTCATCATTCTGCTCGTGACCGCGGTGATCACCGCTGCGCTCACGGCGCTGGGGAGTCACATGCTTCCCGACACCATCGTCATCTTCTCGGTGGTGCTGCTGAACGCGGTGCTGGGCTTTGTGCAGGAAGGCAAGGCCGAGGGTGCCCTGGACGCGCTGCGCAACATGATGGTGCAGGAATGCCTGGTCGTGCGCGACGGCGAGCGGCAGCGTCTCGCTGCCATCGAGCTTGTGCCCGGCGATATCGTGGTGCTCGAGGCGGGCGACAAAGTGCCGGCAGACGTGCGTTTTCTGGAGGTGAGTAATCTGCACGCCGATGAATCCTCGTTGACCGGGGAATCCGTGCCAGTAGAAAAGACCACAGATGCCCTTGCCAACGAAGCGCTGGTGCCCGGTGACCAGCGCAACATCGGTTTTTCGGGTACGTACATCAGTCAGGGTGGCGCGCAGGCGCTGGTATTTGCCACGGGCAGTGCCACAGCCTTTGGGCAAATCGCCGATATGGTCAAGGCGGCGGAATCCACGGCGACGCCCCTGCAACAGAAAATGCAGGAGTTCGTGCGCAGTCTGATCGCGGCGATACTTGCGGTGGGCGCGTTTAATTTTTTCTATGGCCTGTATCTCGGCTATGCCATGAGTTACAGCTTTCTCGGCGCCGTGTCGCTGGTGGTGGCGGCGATACCCGAGATGTTGCCAGCGCTGGTAACGTCGATTCTGGCCCTGTCGGGCGTAGTGATGGCACGACGCAAGGCACTGATACGCAAGTTGCCGGCGGCAGAGACGCTCGGTGCGACCTCGGTGATCTGTTCGGACAAGACCGGCACGCTCACGGAAAACCGCATGACCGTGACCCGGATCTATGCCGGGGCGATGATTTACGACGTCACGGGCGAGGGCGCGGCGCTGAAAGGCGACTTTGTGCTTGATGCGCCCGTCGCCGTCATGGATCAGCCGGCGCTGCACCGTCTGCTGCAGGCGGGCTACCACTGCAACAATGCCAGGGTTCGCGGTGGTGAGGCCCTTGGCGATCCCACAGAAGTGGCGCTGCGCGTTGCGGGTATCAAAGGTGGATTGGTCGATGGCGGCGAGCGGCGCCTGGCCGAGATGCCCTTTGACTCCAGTGTGAAATTTATGGCCGTGCTGCTCGAGCAGGGTGGCGAGCGCTGGCTGTATGTGAAGGGCGCACCGGAAGTGGTGCTGGGTATGTGCAGCGCCGAGCTTGATGGTGCAGGTGACAGCCGTCCTCTCGAAAAAGACCGGGCACTGGAAAAGGCGGGCTGCTTTGCCAGCGACGCATTGCGCACACTGGGCTTTGCGGGCAAGAAGCTGGAATCAGACATACAGGACCTGCGCGCCGAGGATCTGCAAGGCCTGTGTTTCTTTGGGCTGCAGGGCATGATCGATCCGCCCAAAGCCTCGGCGATCGAGGCTGTGGCCGCCTGCCGTCGCGCCGGCATACGCACCGTGATGATCACCGGCGATCACCCGGATACGGCGCAGGCCGTGGCGCGGCAACTGGGGATTGCGGCGCAACACGTTATGACCGGAGCCGAGTTGACGGCGCTATCAGAAGCGGAGCTGCGTAACGTAGTGCAGAAGGTCTCGGTGTATGCCCGCGTTGCACCCGAACACAAAAAAGCGATTGCCGAGGCGCTGAAGGCCAACGGCAATGTGGTGGCAATGACCGGCGATGGCGTGAATGACGCCCCGGCCCTGAAAGCGGCGGACATCGGTGTGGCCATGGGCGTGGGGGGCACGGAGGTCGCAAAGGAAGCCGCCGACATGGTGCTCGAAGACGACAACTTCGCGACCATCGTGGCGGCGGTGGAAGAGGGCCGCCACGCCTGGAACAATCTGCAGAAAGCAATTCTTTACACGTTACCAACGAACGCGGCCCAGGCATTGCTGATTATGGGCGCGATTCTGCTGGCGGCATCGGTGCCGATTTTTTCTGCCCGTTTTGTGCTGGAACCGGTGCAGATTCTGTGGGTGAACCTGCTTGATTCGGTGTTGCTGACCATGCCGCTCATGTTGGAGCGCAAGGAGCACGGACTACTGGATGCCCCGCCACGCCCGGCCAATGTGCATATCATCAATGCCCTTTTTCTGCAGCGTGTGTTGTTGCTGGGGCTGGCGATCTCGCTGCCGGGCTTTCTGATCTACTACCATTTCGGCCATGCCGCCGTGGGCGTCAATGGGGAAATTCTGGATCCCCTTTTGCTGACCCAGGCGCAGACCGCCGCGTTCTGGGGCATTCTGCTGGCGCACTTTGGTTACCTGCTCAGCGCGCGCTCCATTCACCGGTCGGTGTTCAGCTTTAGCCCGTTCAGTAATCCCTGGCTGCTGGGGGGTATCGCGCTGAGCATCGCCATCCGATTTGTGCCCACGTTGATACCTGAGGCATCGGCGCTGTTTCGCACGGCACCGTTCCCGGCGGAATGGTGGCCACTGATCCTGCTGTGTTTTGTGCCCAGCTTTGTGGCGATCGAGGCGGACAAGGCGTTGCGGACCACCATCCGCCGGCGGCGACTCAGCCCTTGAGCGCCTCGACCATCGATTGAATTTCTTCTTCTTTCTCGCTGAGCAGTTCGGCGAGGCCATCGGCATCCATGCGTAGGCGCGCCAGGGCATCGAGGTCCCCAAGTTGCGCAGCGGCGTTGGTGCCGGCACGAGCGAGCAAGTTGCAGATGAACAAAATATCGCTCAGGTCGCCCATGGCGATGCGGTCCCGCTCTTTGATCTCCTGCTCGTCGACACCGACGGCGATACTCTCGGGAAAACCCCAGGACTCTACAATGGCCCTGGCTACGCCCGTATGCCACTGGCCGATCAGGGCTTCGAGGGCGCTGCGATCCGTGAACAGTTCGGGGTGATCTGCAGCCTTCATGAAGATATAGAGTTTGCCAACTGCATGCAGCAGACCGGCGAGCATGGCTTCGTCGGGCTTGCCGGGGTATTTGCTGCCCGCTGCCAGCACATAGCTCAGCGAGGCGACCAGCACGCAGCGATTGCGCAGGGCGTCGAGATCCTTACCGCAAGCCGCACCGGGGGGGCATTTGAAGGCTTCGCGGGCCGCAAAGGACACGGCGGCGTTCTGCACCATGTCCATCCCCACGCGGGAGATGGCGGTGTTGATGTCAGTCACTTCCATGGGGCCGCGGCGCATCATGGCGGAGTTCGCCATGCGCATCAGGCGCGCAGCCAGCGCGGGTTCCGTAGCGACGATGGCCGCGAGGGACTGGATATCAGAATCCGGGTCCGAGACACATTGCTGTACCTTCAGCGCCGTGTCGGGAAAGGGAGGAAGATCAAATTCTCCTTCTGCGAGATCGGTGCCAAGCTGACGGACGAACTGAAAGGCGGCATCACTCATTGTGCATTCCCGTAATCACGGACTGGTGGAGGGGTTATTGTTATATGACTGCACCAGATAAGCGAGGGATTTGCCCGTTAATTTGTCTACCGTACCGAAAAAATTGGCGACTTCCCGCCGTGAGGTGATGATCGAATTAAATCCGCGAGCAAGGTCGCGTGGTGAGGAAGGCGTTGCGTCGGTGCAAGCCGCAGCGCAGCGAACCAATCGCTAGTCGACGGCACTTTCGGCAACGATTTGGTCAGACCAGAGCGTCGCGTCCTGATGCAAGGTGGCGAGGATTTCTCCCGACAGCGACAGGTCCTCTGGAAGTTGCGAAAAATCCGCCCGCTCCAACGCCTGGGCTACGCGCAGGGACAGACCTTTCGGACCGTCGTGTAGAACCAGCGCACCGCGCATCTCTGAGGACAGGGCGAACTTCTCGACCACCTCTTCCATCGGGGCATCCATCAGGGCGTCGAGCACCGAGAACAGGCCCACGGTAAAGTACGACGCCTGGTCTTCAACATCACATTCGCGCGCATAAAGCTCACAGAACCGACCACGACGCAGGGCCATGGCGACCAACTCGACGGGGTGATCATCCATGCTGCTCATGGTGAGCAGTGTGACGATGTTGCGGATGGCCTCGCGGCCCAGGTAAACCACGCCTTCGCGGACGGACTCCACACGGCGGTTCAGGGCCGACGCTGCGGAGTTGACGTGGTTCAGTACCCTCAGCGAGAGCGTCACATCACGGCTCACCAGTTCGCTCAGGGTTTCGATGTCGATTTCGGGGTCGTTGATTTTCACCATCAATTGCATCAGGCCCAGCTTGCTCGCGGTGAGGCGCCGCCCCGACACGAGGTTGGGTTTGGCGAAGAAGTAGCCCTGAAAGTATTCGCAACCGAGTGCTGATAGTTCCTCGAATTCGTCGTTGGTCTCTACCTTCTCTGCCAGTACCTTGAAGCCCTGACGGCGCAGGCGCGAAATTGTGGCGCCCCAGTTGTCCCGCGCCAGCGCGGGAATTTCGAGCTTGACGATACTGATGTGCGGCAGGATTGAGACGTAGGGGTCAATGTCCACTACATCGTCCAGGGCCAGTGTGAAGCCGCGGTCATACAGGGTTTTCACGCCCTTGCCGACGATATCGGTGACTTCGACGTTTTCGAGGACTTCGAGGACAACACGGTCCGGCGGCAGCAGGAGCAGGTCCGGCTCCTGAAAAAAGCGCAACGGCAGATTGATAAACGCTTTCTGGGTTCCCACCAGGCCGTCCAGGCCAATATCCGAACTGGTGGTCAGCACCTCGGCCGTGGCGTTCTCTTCGCAAAAGCTCTGGGGGGCGGAATTCTGTGGTGAGTTCCGAAACAGCAGTTCGTAGGCGAATAGCTTCAGGTTGCGATCGAAGATGGGTTGCCGGGCGATGAAATACTGGGACATGAAGCCTCTCTGGCCGAATCAGGCAGCGCGTGTCTTACCCATGGAATAGCCAACTCCAAGTGTGCGCCCAATGGACGGTAAAAGGAAAGGAACAGTGTCACAGATTGCAAAGCCTCAGCGCGACCCAATGCCAGCAGGCCGATTATCAGAAGTCCCAGGCTCGCTGGCGCCGCCACGGTGCCGCGGGGTGGAGAGGGTAGGATGCCTGCCCACTGCCCTGGGTCGGGCCGCGCTGCGATCCAGTCTGCGGCGGTGAATGGTGAGGTGGCATCCACCTTGAGCTGGAGAGAGAATCCGTCGCCATCGGCCTCGGTGGGCCAGGGGAGAGCGTCGTCGTAGGACACGGACCACAGGGGGTTCCCGGCGACGTCCTGCAGCGTGAGCGTTTCTCCACTATTTGATAGTGAGCCACCGAAGTCCAGAAGCGGCCCCGCGTAGTCGCTAAACACATCCAGAAAATCATCGGGCGAGCGCGCCGCTACCAGTACCTCACCCGCGCCAAGGCGTGTGCCCGGTGCCAGCAACAGATCGATGCCGGCGCCAAAGTGATAGCCCGACAGGTCCACCGTATCGGGACCAGTGTTGACCAGCTCGATGAATTCATCGGGATCGGAGCCGGCGGTAGGCCCGTTGTAGTGAATTTCTGAAAGCAGGATGGCAGCGTGGCCGGGTGCTGCCATCGCTGCCAGGGCGATGACGCAGGCGAGCACATGCATCAGGCCATCGGTGCGAAATGAGAAATTGCTGCGGTGCTGAAAGGCAGCGACAATACAGGGGAAGAAAAACATAGGGTGACCTCCGTAGCGCGAAGGTCAAGCATCGCAGTGAGACACGGCTGAGCCCACGTCAGGGTCGGTCCGGTTTCATCCATTGTTGCCCGAAGTAATCAGCACGGTGTGAGCACCCGGTTTGAAGGCGAGAGTGTGCCGTCCCTGCCGTAACCGAAAGCCGTGAGTTCCGCGCCCATCCAGCGCCAGGCTCGCTCGGCTTCGCGGGGCGCCAGGGTCTCGCGCCATTCCTGTACCTGCCCCCGCCGTACGATATGTTCCGCACTTTCTCCCGGCGCGCGGCCTCCGCTGGCAACGCGAAAATCCGTGGCGGCGCGAATCGACTCAACAACCGTATCGTCGCAAGGTAGCTGCAGGTGTTGCAGGAGCAGGCGGCAGGTGCCGGCAAAATCCCGTCGCAGATCTTCGTACCGCAGCACCGTGACTTCACCCCGTTCGGCGTGGCCAGCGAGTTTGGCGGCGCGTACGGACCAGGCCAACGCACGACGGCGCGCTCCACGCCCGGCGACGCGCCACGGGGCATCGCGTTTGCGCATGAGCGCTTCGTAATGCTGTGCCGAGATCGCCGCATCACGACCATCGCGCACAATCGCCAGGCAGGTACTGCGCGGACTCAGTCGTTGCAGGTGCCGAAGCTGCATCACCTGGTCCGCGGCCTTGGTAACGAGCGTTGTCGGCGGCTCTATCTGCGCCTGCAGCATGGCGAAGAAGGCGAGTACCGAATCTGTGGCATCGCCGTCGCGATGCACCTGGGTCATCAGCGTTTTCAGATCGGAGCGGCGGATGCTCTGCACGCCCAGGGGGCGCTGTAGCGATTGCGGGTCAAGAGAAGGCGCCCTTTCGTCCCGCAGGCGCAGATCACCCATGCGTAGCAGTTGATCGATAAGCGGGTCCAGATCGTCGGTTGCCAGCTGCGCGGCCTGTATTTGCAGGTCCTCGCCCATCAGGGGCAGCCAGCCGCGCCCGAGAAAAAAGTCGCGAAAACGCTGCTCCGCCGGGCAGGGGTAAGAGGATTCAAGCGCGGTGATCCACGCCTCGTGCTGGGGCTGGCGTCGCAGGTAGTCCCGGGCGAGTTGTGGCAGTCTGCGTGGACGGTGATCCAGTGGGAATACGGTTCGCAACGGATCGAATTCGCGCCAGGCGATGACTTGCGGGTGTGCCGCCAGCATCTGTAACAGCCAGCTGGTTCCGCATTTGTACAGACCGACGATGTGAATCATCGCGAGAAGGGTGCCAGGGGTTTCAGCCGCTCAGTGCCTCGACCATGGACTGCAATTCATCTTTATTGTCGTGGAGCTGCTGCGCCAGTTTTTCGCCATTCATGCGCATGCGTGCCAGGGCATCGGAGTTGCCGATTGCTTCGAGGTTCCCCGGTCCGCCGCGCACAATGCGACAGGCGATGTGGAGGATGTCGCTGAGGTCCGCCGCCTGTATGCGATCCCGCTCGCTGATCTCTTGCTCATCGACGCCCTGGGCAATCGATTCGGGGAAGTTCCAGGACTCTACGATGGCTCGAGCTACACCGGTATGCCACTGGGCCACGAGACTTTCGAGAGACGCGCGGTCCGCGAACAGCTCGGGATGGTCCGAGGCCTTCATAAAGATGTAGTACTTGCCGACCGCGCTTAACAGCCCTGCGAGCATCGCCTCGTCCGGTTTGCGGATAGAACTCACATCTTTGCTGAGCACGTAGGCCACGGCGGCGATCTGCACGCTTTCGCGACGAAGGCGGTTCAGGTCGTCGATGCAGGGACTGCCCGGCGCGGCCCGAAAGGCCTCGCGAGCGGCAAACGACACGGCGGCGTTCTGTACCATGTCCATGCCCACGCGAGAGATTGCCGTGGGTATGTCGGTGACCTCCATGGGGCCCCGGCGCATCAATGCGGAATTGGCCATGCGCATAAGCCGTGCCGCCAGCGCAGGTTCTGTGGCCACGATGGCAGCGAGGCTTTGCACGTCGCCATCGGGGTCGCGAATGCATTCCTGGACTTTGAGCGCGGTGTCGGGGAACGGTGGTAGATCAAATTCGCCCTTTGCCAGATCCAGGCCAAGTTGCCGCACAAACTGGAAGGCGGCGCTGTCCTGGAGCGCGGGTTTCGGTGCGCTGCGGGAAGCATCGCCGTCCTCGGAATCTTTAAACGGATTGACGCTCTGAGACGGTGCGTCTTTACCCATTGTGCTCATGCGCGACCTCGCTGTGACACCCGTGACAGGGTCCTCAAGTATAGCTGTTGGCGCCGGTTATTTGGTTGACTTGATGCAGGTAAATGACCGATAGTCGCGCGCCTCTCCCGGCGGAGGCCTGCTGTTCGTACGGCGCCTCACGCCAACAATCATAACGAAGAAACCAGGGACCATTGCGCAGCCATCGGTGCGCGCGATGGCGGTGTGCTTTGTAAATCAATGGAAATGAATGTGTTAAGGCAATTGCAGCAGGACTGGTTCGGCAACGTCCGCAACGATCTACTCGCCGGGCTGGTGGTGGCCCTGGCCCTGATTCCCGAGGCCATCGCCTTCTCGATCATCGCGGGCGTTGACCCCAAGGTTGGCCTCTACGCCTCGTTCTGCATCGCGGTTGTCATCGCCTTTGCGGGCGGGCGTCCCGGCATGATTTCGGCGGCTACCGGCGCCATGGCGCTGGTGATGGTGACGCTGGTCAAAGAGCACGGCTTGCAGTACCTGCTGGCAGCCACAGTACTCACGGGCGTTCTACAGATCATTGCCGGACTCATCAATCTGGGCTCGCTGATGCGTTTTGTGTCGCGCTCGGTCGTGACCGGGTTCGTAAATGCCCTGGCGATCCTGATATTCATGGCCCAGCTACCAGAACTTATCGATGTGAGCTGGCACGTGTACGCCATGACGGCCGCGGGCCTGGGCATTATCTATGGCTTGCCGATGTTGACGCGGGCCGTGCCCTCGCCGCTGGTTACGATCGTCGTGCTGTCGATCATCGCGATTGCCCTGGATCTGGATATTCGCCGCGTGGGTGACATGGGCGAACTGCCCGACAGCCTGCCGGTGTTCCTGTTGCCGCAGGTGCCCCTCAATCTGGATACGCTGCTGATCATTCTGCCGTTCTCGCTCACGCTCACGGTGGTGGGCCTGCTCGAATCCCTGATGACCGCCACCATCGTGGACGATCTTACCGATACCAAAAGCGACAAGAACCGTGAATGCGTCGGGCAGGGTGTCGCCAATATTGCCTGTGGCTTTATCGGCGGCATGGCCGGTTGCGCGATGATCGGCCAGTCGGTGATCAACGTGAAGTCCGGCGGGCGCGGTCGCTTGTCGACCTTCAGCGCCGGTGTGTTTTTGTTGCTGATGGTGGTGTTTCTGGGCGATTGGGTCGGACAGATCCCCATGGCCGCCCTGGTTGCCGTGATGATCATGGTGTCGATTGGTACCTTTAACTGGGCATCCATTCGGGATTTGCGGTCGCATCCCAAAAGTTCCAGCACAGTCATGCTGGCCACCGTGGCGGTCACTGTGGCGACGCACGATCTCGCCATGGGCGTGCTCACCGGCGTGTTGCTGTCGGGCTTTTTCTTTGCCCACAAAGTAGGGCAGATTTTTTATGTGCGCTCTATGGCCGAGGACGACGGGCGAACTCGCACCTACAACATCTTTGGTCAGGTCTTCTTCGCCAGCGCCGATCGCTTTGCCAACGCCTTTGATTACCAGGAGGTGATCGACCACGTGCGCATCGATGTAAGCCGCGCGCACTTCTGGGATATCACGGCGATCAGTGCGCTGGACAAGGTGGTGATGAAATTCCGCCGCGAGGGAACCACCACCGAAGTGATCGGATTGAATGAGGCCAGCGCCACCATGATCGATCGCTTTGCGGTGCACGATAAGCCAGGTAGCGAACGCGACCTGCTGCTGGAGCACTGAGCGATGAATGACAACCGAGTACTGGCCTGCGTCGATCAGTCGCTGTACGCCGACAACGTGCTGGACGCAGCCACCTGGGCAGCGAATCGCATCGATGCGCCCCTGGAACTGCTGCACGTGATTGACCGTCACCAGACACCACCGTCGGGCGAGGATCACAGCGGCGCGATCGGTTTTGATGCGCAGGAGCGTCTGCTGGATCAGCTCAGCGCGGAGGATGAGCAGCGCAGCCTGCAGGCCCGGGAGCAGGGCCGGGAACTGCTGCGTCGCCAGCGCGAGCGCGCGGTGGAAGCCGGCGTGAGCGATGTGGATATTCGCCTGCGCTACGGCGCCCTCGAAGAGGCGCTGGCGGAGCGTGAAGAAGCTGTGCGACTGGTGGTGCTGGGTCGGCGCGGTGAAGCGGCGGCGATAACCCAGCGCGCCCTGGGGCGTAACGTCGAAAGCCTGGTGCGTGCCCTGCACCGGCCGATTCTTGCTGTGACCGATAGTTTTCGTCCGCCTCAGCGGGCGATGTTCGCCTTTGATGGCGGTGCGGTGACCCGTCGGGGGGTTGAGATGGTCGCTGCCAGTCCCCTGTTCAAAGGTATTCCGATCCTGCTGCTGATGTCAGGCAAGGCCAGCAGCGATTCGCAAAAGAAACTGGCCTGGGCGCAGGAGCATCTCGCCAGCGGTGGGCTGGATGTGGATGCCCTGCTGTTACCCGGCGATGCCGAAACCGTGATTGCGCGTACCGCTCTGGATCGGGCGGTGGACCTGTTGATTATGGGGGCGTTCGGGCACTCACCCCTGCGCAGCCTGCTGTTCGGGTCAAAGACCGCGGATCTGTTGCGTTCGTCGACGATGCCGACATTGCTGCTCCGCTGAGGCGCTGTGGCTCCGCTGAATTGAGTTAGTTTGGGGCTGTGCGGCTTCGGGCGCTTAGACGGACAACAGGAGGGCGACAGATATTGACTTGCCCCCAGTGAATGGGCAGAATTCGCGTCCCCTGCAACAGGGGTCGCAGATAGCGCTTGTGGCTACGTAGCTCAGCTGGTTAGAGCACAGCATTCATAATGCTGGGGTCGGTGGTTCAAGTCCACCCGTAGCTACCATTTTCTTCCTTCAAAATCAGCAGCTTAGGCAAAGCTCAAAGGGCTCCACCATTTCAGGGCTCTACCATGCGAAACAGGCTGCGAGCACGAAGGCTACCATCCTGCCAGTAAACGATGGCAGCGCCTTTTTCGACGCGTTCGATGAGTAATACGTCGCCTGCCGTTTTCGGCCAGGCAGGTTCATCGACGTAGCCTAATGCGCCGCTATCGACGGGCAATACTTTCCAGGCTTCCAATGCGCGCACAATTTGCTGTACGTCGACATCTGCGGTGTCTTCAACGGCGTGCGCCCAGGTGCCGGCTCGGCAAAGCAGAATGCCGCGGTCGTCGGTGGCGGGCTCGCGTGTCTGCGCTACGATATCAAGCGCGTTGTCACCGTCGATGTCCAGGCTCAATAGCCTTGGCAGCACACGCGCCGCCAGCTCCGTGTCACCCATCCCGCGTAGGCACGCTCCGAGCTGCTCGCGGTCAGCGTCGCTGTAGTGGGGATTGGCAGCGTCAATGGCACTGCGACTGGCGGCCAGCGCCGACGCCCATTGTTGTTCGTCCACAATGCTTGGTTGCGGTAGCGTCAGGCAGGCCTGAAACTTTAGATACGTCATGCGAGCCTGTTCGCCCCTGGCAAGGTCGGAAAGCCCCATGTCGAGGATACGAAGCCAGCCCCGGCCCGGCGCTTCCGGTAGCTCGGTGGCGCTGGAGCTGAGTGCCTCTCTGGGTGGACGAAAGCCTCCGGTACCGGTAAGTGCAGGTTCGAACTGAAACAAACGAAGTTGCTGCGGCGCGTTGAGCTCGCCGGTATTGACTCGCGTGTTGTCATCGCTGCGAAAATGCCAGCCGAAGAGATCGCGTGGGTTCACCGGCAGCATAAATGGCGGCGTTACCGCTGTCAGGTCTATCTGACCCTCGGGTTCCGGTCGGTCGAACACGCGCAGGGTCCAGCCGGCGTCCGCTCCAACCAGCGCAAACTGCCAGCCATAGGGCAGGTCCTGTCGATACTCGTGCGCACCATATACCTCGGCAAAGCGATCGTCGCCAGTCTCGCTGTCTGCGGCAGGAATCGGGATCGCCAGTCGCTCAGCCGTACTGGTACACGGCAACGGCGGAGCCGCGTTGCCGGAAACCGCGCTAAATAGAAACGCTGCCAGCGTCAGCCAGCGCACAGGGTCAGGAGCCGGTGCGCATTGTTGATATCTGCACGCTGGAGCCGCCAGGGGTCGGCAGCATAGTGATACTGGCGCGCCGCTGAGGTTTGCTGAATGTCAGCGAGTGCATTTGACCCTGCTGACTGGTCTGGTCCAGGCTCCAGCCGTTGGCGGTCATCTCGGCTTCGAACCAGCCCGCCAAAGCGCCACCCGCCTCACTGGAGATGCCGGATACAATGCCGCCTCCGGGTATCGGCGCGCTGGTGTTGACGGTGAGGGTGCCGGGCAGTGGGATGTCATCAGGAAGCGTGTCCGGGCGACCAATGTTCTTTCCCGCCGTGACCCCGGCGCGCCCGACGTTCTCCAGTACGACATTCTCTTCCCCGGTTTCCGGATCGATGGTCACTGACACATCGGCGTTGATGCCGCGGCTGTCGAGTTCGTCCTGAATTTGTTGGGCGCGGTCATTGTCGCTGCCACCGCACGCGGTCAGCAGACTAAGCATGAGCCCCGCGGGTACGAATCGGTTCATGGCTGGTATTCCTGTTACGGGTCGATGGGGATGTCGGCAGCGGGGGCGCTGGCCTTATCGGGGTTCTTCGCCTGCCAGGCGGCTTTGCGCGCTTCGCGCTCGGCGCGTTCAGCGATCACAGCCTTCTGCCGGGCCAGGCTGCTGCGCTCCCACCCGGCCAATGCGTCGGCATCAAGCGCACCGCAGGTGTCCGCAGCAACACAGAAACTTCGGTCATCGAAGGGGTCGTCATCGGCGTAGCACACCGTGCCGTCCGGGCAGCTGCCTGGCTCACAGCCGAACGCACCGCTGCAGGTGTTAGGCGTCACAGTCTCACCATTGGGGCAGGTCAGGGACCAGCGTGACAGGCATCTATGGGCGCAGTCATGGCTGGCGTGAAAGCCGGATCCAACGATCTGGCAGGGCGTCCCCGCTGGCGATCCACAACCGACCAGCGCGATCAGGACGCAGACTACTGCGAATCGTGGTGTGCTCAAGACGCCTCTCCTTCGCGACGGAATCCAACGCATTGTGGCTACGCTGCACGACCAGCGCGGGTCAGCACAAGACAAGGCAGGCCTCGCCACAAGTTAACGAGCTCTTCATGAGCATTCCGGGACAGCCCTGAAGACACCGCGTACGAAGCATAAACCATCTTTTTGCCTGCTGGCAGCTTCTGCAACACTACCGAGGGTCAATCTCACTCGTTAACTGAAGCAGACACGTTGGCCACTGTCGGCAGGTCGAGTTCGATCTTGTCTAAGAGGGTGCCGGCAGTTAGATTGTGGGGCATTCCGAATTCGCCTCGCAGGAGCAAACACATGAGAGCCATCTGCCTTGGTTTGATTTTCCTTTTCCTTCCAATTGCCACTGGCTCTGCTTTCGCGCAGGTACCCGCGGGCAAACCGTCCTACTCGGGCGCAACTGTCGAGATACTGGGTCCACCCTCGAAAGAAGGTGTCCTCAGGGTTCGCGTCGTGGACTTCGGAAAGCGCACGGACACACAGAGTGACTCGAATCCACCTCCTCAGATTCTGGCCTGCGTACTTGCGGGTCCGCTGACCGTCGCATGTGGCGCCTCCCTCGCAGCAGCCTATTTCGTGAGGCCGAAAATCAAGGAGGGAGTAGAGTGGCTACGGGAGGCCAAGAATCCAAACTGTGTGGCAACTTGTAATGCCCTGCATCCACCGGGTCAAAGTGTGCCAGGTGTCGCAGAGGAGTGCGCAGAAGACTGCGGCCCATCTTCGATTTTCTAAAGCCAGCCCGGAGACGGCCAGCCAATCCGATCGTAGGCGGCAAACCAGCCTTGACAGGCAGCCCCAGGCCCAAATGGCGCCGACATATTCGCCTTCAGGTTATCTTTGTCGCAGGGGCACTGAGCATGGTCAGCTTCGGCATTATCATGTCGGTGATGTCTTGGAGTTCGAGACGACCCCGCCAGCAAGAATTCGCCGGAATGAAGCGGATTATTCGGTTGCCCTCCCACGATCATATCTACCTTATTAGAGTCGCCAGTGGCGCGGTGTCAGTTTTTTTACAAAAGAAGCGTGGAGTTTACCAGCGGTGCGTTCTGTAGCGTCGTAACCCAGCGAATTCCAGAGCGCAATCCGCACATGGCATAAAACGTGCCGTACCTTAACCGAGCTGTGGTTGTCGAAGGCCGCGCTGCTTAACCGAGAGCAGCTGTAAAGCCTGCGAATTAACACCATAACTGCAGCACGAAGCATGTGCGGGAGAAAAATTATGATGGGCTTGATTAAACAAATTGCTGCTACCGCAGCACTGGGGCTGGGACTGTCTTCAGTCGCCAGCGCGGGGGTTCTGTACGCCACCACAAACGCGGGGAGTGGCTCACTCAGCCAACTGTTGACCATTGACCTTACCGACGGCTCAACCACAGTGGTCGGTGACATTGGTTATACAGTTAACGGCCTGACCTGGGATGCCACCACTGGCACCCTCTACGGTTCTGCTCGCGCAGACGGGGGACTGCTCACGATCAATACCACGACCGGCGCGGGCTCTCTGGTGGGTGCATTCAATAGTCCGGCTTCTGGCTGCAGTTCGCGAAATGTGCTCCTGGCGGCCAATGCGGGCGGCGATCTCTTTGGTTGGTGCGACCCGAGCAGCGATGATCTGATGAGCATCGACAAAGGCACGGGCCAGGCGACGCTCGTTGGCGAATCTGGAATTAGCACAGCTACGCACGGTATGGCCTTCGATGCCCTTGGTAACCTCTACCTGAATCAAGGTGGCAGTATTTACACGATTGATACCACGACGGGGCAGGCTACATTTGTCGCGAGTAACTCCAGCACCTACGGACATCACGGCGACTTCAATCCCGACAATGGTTTGTACTATGGTATTGGGGATTTTGGTGCAAGTGGAGTGATTAGTGTGTGGGATCTCGGGGTCGGCAACGCACTTCAGAGCACCATAGCCCTTGATCGTGACGATGTATTCACGTTGGCATTTGAGAAAGGTCGCATCATAGATCCCCCAGCGACGGGTGTGCCCGTTCCGGCGACGTTGCTGCTGCTCGGCTTAGGGCTTGTGGGCATCGGCGCTGCGAGACGGCGCGCGAGCTAACACGGTACAGAGATCCGCTGGTACTTTTCCGGCGTCTAAAGCAAACCCCGACCCTGGCGTCGGGGTTTTTTTTGGTCTGACGGAGTTGCTTAATCGTCGAAGATCGGGGGGTTGGCGTTGGAGCCCTGTGCCAGAAAAATCCCCTCGGCGGCCAGAGACCCGAGCCCAACCGTGGCAAAGTTCTGGAGCACGTACTGATTGAGCCACTTCTTCGACATATTGAGGGCGAAGGGGTCGTACGACAGCAGCTTCTGCACCAGCGCATCCACTTCAGCGTCCAATTCGTCCGCGGGTACTGCTTTGTTGATCAGTCCAATGTCCACTGCTTCCTGGGCGGTGCAGGATTTATCGGTAAGGAGGAATTCCTTTGCGCGGGTCAGGCCGATGCGCGCAGGCCAGAGCAGTGCTCCGCCGTCACCCGGAGGCACGCTGAAGCCCGAAAGGTGCGGGTCGCTGAAGGTGGCATCATCGGCGGCGTAGACAAAATCGCAGGCCAGCGCGAGAGAGGCTCCCAGGCTATGGGCTCCGGGCGCGTAGACCTTGGCGATGGAGGGTTTCTCGAGGCTGATGGAGTCGCGAATGATGTCCTCGCCTTCCTTGAACATTTTGCGCATGTTGGCCGGCTCCGCTGACGCTTTGATGTACTCCAGGTCATACATGCCCGGGTGCAGAAAAGACCGGTTCTTGCCGGTCAGCACCACGATGCGGGCGTCTTCTGCATCGTGGGCGTCACGAAAAACCCGTGCCAGGCCGCGGTGCGTGGCCGCGTCCAGTCCTCCGATTTCGATGGTGAATACGCCGTTCTCCAGCGTGACATCAATTTGGCCATACTCGGACATGAAAGCTTCTCCGGTTGAAGTGGGTGAGCGATGCTTAAACCATCACTCTGATTAAGCGAGCACGCGCGGACAGACGCCAGCGCGTAGATTCGACGCTATCTGTACTCCCTTACTCCGGCAACGCCCAGGCGATGAGGTAATCACCCGCGGGCGAGGGCGATGTGAAATGGCCTCCTGCCGCGACCACCACGAACTGGCGACCGTCGATCTGGTAGGTCATGGGAACCGCATTGGCGGTGGTGGGGAGTTCTTCCGCCCAGAGTTCTTCGCCGGTGGTGGTATCAAAGGCCCGGAATTGCCGGTCCGCGGCGGCGCCGATAAACACCAGTCCGCTTTGCGTGACCATGGGACCGCCCATCTGAATTCCACCCTTCATATAGGACAGGGGCCAGGGAGCCTGGTGCTTGAGCGTGCCCAGGGGGATGTTCCAAAGGAGTTCGCCGGATTCCAGGTCCACCGCCGTGAGCGTGCTCCACGGGGGTTTGGTGCAGGGTGCGCCCCAGGGCGACAGAAACGGCTTCATATCCACACAGTAGCGTGATCCCTTTTGGGGAAAGGCGTTGAAGCCCTCGCAGTTTTCGCGGGGTATCAGGCGAATCTCCATGCCTACATGATTGTTGTTGGTAACCATGATCTTGCGATCGAGATCCACCGCTGGTGCACCCCAGTTGTTGCCGCCGATGTTGGAGGGATACAACACCACGCCCTTCGTAGAGATCGGTGTATAGATCGGGCCGGTGTCCAGGGCTTCGAGCTGTTTTCGGCACTGGGCCCGGTCCCAGAAGGTAAAACCCCAGGCGTCGTCGGGACTGATACCGAGCTGATGCAGCGGAGCTGGCCGTACGGGGAAGGGTTGCGTGGGACTTAAGAACTCTCCCGCCACCGCGCCGTGCTGAGGGACCGGGCGCTCTTCGACGGGGTGCAGGGGCTCGCCGGTCTCGCGGTCAAGCACAAAGGTCAGGCCCATCTTGGTGACCTGTACAACGGCGGGCCGACGTTTGCCATCAATGGTCAAATCCACCAGGGTGGGTTGCGCGGGAACATCAAAATCCCACACGTCGTGATGGACCGTCTGAAAATGCCAAACCACGTCGCCAGTGCTGCCATTGAGGGCAACGACCGAACTGGAATAGTAGTCTTCGTCGCTGGTGCGGTCCCCGCCGTAATAATCTGGGGACGTATTGCCGGTCGGCAGAATGACAAGGTTGCGCTCATGGTCCACCGAGATGATGGACCAGACGTTGGTGGTGTCGTCGATAAACTGGCCGTCCTCAGCCAACTCCTTCGCACCCGGAGGGACCGGATTCCAGGCCCAGACCAGTGCGCCGGTGCGTACATCGTAGCCGCGAACAACACCCGCGGGTATACCTTTGCGCAAGCTGTCGATGATGCGTGAACCGATGATGACCTTGTCGCCGAGCACCGCAGCGGGGCTTGTCAGATTGTATTCACCGGGATTGTGGGCGGCGACGCCATCGGTGATATCGATTTCGCCGTTGCGGCCAAAGTCAGGACAGCGTTTGCCGGTGGCACCGTCCAGAGCGATCAGGCGTGCGTCCAGCGTACCCAGAATGATGCGGTGCTGGCAGAACCCGTCCGGGTTTTCGCTGTCTTCCCAGCTGCTGACCCCGCGACAGTTGGTGAGGGTTTGCGGACCCATGTCGACCTCGGGGTCGTAGGACCAGATGACCTCACCACTGGTTGGCTCCAGTGCGAACACGCGATTGAACGGTGTGCAGTAGTACAAACGTCCACGTTGGAGAATGGGTGTTGCCATGAAAGCGCTGGCGGCTTGTCCTTCGCCATCGAAGCCCTCAACGCCACTGATTCTGCCGAGCTGGAAGTCGCCGGAGCGGTGCGTCCACACACGCTCGAGTTTTTGCACGTTCGCGGGTGTCACCTGTGTCGCGGCACTGTAGTGACCTCCGCCCGGCGCGCCGCCGTAGTATGGCCAACCAGTGTCCGCCTGACTCAGCGGGGAGGTCAGGGGCGCAAGCACAAACAGGAGCAGGGTGAAGCTGAACGGAGTAAATCGCACGGTTAAGGCCACATAGTTATCATTGGATCGGCGGTTCTATCGTGTAGCAACAGATCGGGTGAAAAGCAATTACCGGAATGTTTCCCGGTCGTGTTTTTTTAGTCGATGATCAAAGACTGGGCACCGAGACGGCGTGGATCATCGCCCCAAATTACGCTAGCTTGGTCTCGTTGGCATAGGCGTCACGAGAACAAAAATTTCTTACCGGAGGCCTGTATGAGTACGGACGGCGGTTGTCTTTGCGGCGCGATCCGCTATCGCTGCGACGAAGAGCAGGTGATCACCGCAATGCATTGTCATTGCAAGGATTGCCAGCGCGTCACGGGGTCGGGCAAGGCCACGGTAGTGATGTTCCCCGACAGCGCCGTCGCCATCTCGGGTGACTTCTCGACCTTCGACAGTCTGGGCACGAATGGCTCGCATGTTCGCCGGGGCTTTTGCCCAACCTGTGGCAGTCAAATGTTCACGTTTATTGAAGAAGTACCAGGACACGTTTTTATCAAGGCGGGTTCCATGGACGAGTCCGACTGGCTGAAAGTCGACCTGAACTGCTGGGAGTCCTCGGCCCATAGCTGGCTGCCCCCGGATTCATCGCTACCGGGAGTCGCGAAAAACCCTGAACTGTAAACGCGTGCGTGCCGTTCACCAGCGAAATTCACTACACGGTATGCACCCCCTGATTGAACTGGGAATGGAGCATAAGAATGATAGCCATACCTGATGTTTTGTATGCCTTACAGCCGCGATCTGCAGCCGCATTTCAAGCGGCGCTCAGTACCGTCCTGCCGTTCTCGGATGCGAACCTGCTGCAGCACTGTCACAGGCAGCTCAGTGCTGCGCAGCGGCGCACGGTCAGCCAGGCTCCGGATAACTGTTCTGCGCTGGAGCGCGCAGTGAGCCGGTTCGCGGATCAGTTCGCTGTATCCGTCGATGGCATCAGCGACACACAGGTCGCGGAGTTGACCGAACTGATGGACGAGCAGGCGGTGAATGCGCTGGCGAATGCAGTTTATCTACTGGACATGGGCCTGCGATTGGAACTGGTTGTGCCAAAGGTGCTGCACAGTCAGGTGGCTGCTGATGGACAGACGGTTGACGTGCGCAGCGTCGAAGCCAGCGTGTCGGAAACTGTCGATCAGGATGAGGTGATTGCTTCGGTGATCGCGGAATTTGCCGCCCAGGCGGTTCTCGCCGACGAAGTGGATCCAGTAACCAGTGAGCTCGTGCGTCTACGCTGTGCCCAAACGCATCACTGTCGCCTGTGTGGCTCATTGCGTCAGCGTTCGGCGCTGGATGCGGGGCTGCAGGCGGGCGTGGCAGAAATAATTGCCCGCTACGAAAGCTCGGACTTCGCTGCCCATCAGGTTGCCGCGCTTCATCTTTGCGATGCGCTGATCCTGAATCCCGCCGACGCAGACGGCAGCTTGCGAGAAGAGCTTGAGGAGCACTTCTCGCCTTCGCAGATCGCTGAAATCTGCTTTGATGCCGTCAAATGGAGTCAGCAGAAGGCGCTGGTTGCCCTTGGCAGTGATGCGCCGCCCTGGGAAGGCGTGCACGTGCTGGACTTTGATGCGGCGGGGCATCCGGTCTTTGCCGGTCCCCTTGCCTGATCACCCATCGCGTAAGGCGCTTGTAGCCCTAAAGCAGAAACCCTACTAACCGTGCTGAAGCCTATGTGTCTGCGACAGTCCTTTCGATCTGCTGTGTCCGTACCGCTGACTGCGCTACTACTGGGTGCGCTGGTGGTGATCCATAGCTCGACGGCGATGGCCGGTCCGTCTTCAGTCTTGGGAGGCAAAGTGCTCGTGGCGGGCAAGCCCTTCGAAGGGGTTCTGGTGAATCTGCGTAGTGAGGGCTCGGGTTGGCTGGTCTCTGTGGCGTCCGATCAGCAGGGCAATTACGGGTTTCCGGTTCAGCGCCTGAGTCCTGGCAGCTACACCCTCAGCGTGCGTGCTACGGGTTTTGCTCTTGCACCCGGCCAGTCGACTGAAGTTGTGGTTCGAGGCGAACCCGAGTCACGCGACATCGAGCTGGTGGCCGTTACGGACCGAACCCTGCTCTCGCAACAACTGACCTCGCTGGAATGGCTGCAATCCTGGCCGGGCGATGATCGCGACAAGTCCGCGATGATGCACAACCTCGTGAACTGCATGTTCTGCCATTCCCTGGAGCGCATTGCCCGGTCGAACTACGACGCCGAAGGCTTTCTGCCGGTGATGCAGCGCATGCTCACCTACGAGACCGACCATAGTTCAGCGGTGCGCACACAGCGGGTGGCGCCGCCGCCACCATTGGAAAACCTGAGCTGGTTCGGTACCGATGCCCGACGCATTGCCCGGTACCTCGCAACCGTCAATCTCAGTGATGGTCGCGAAGACTGGCCTTACGACTTTAATTTTCTGCCCCGACCCAAAGGGGAGGAGACGCGGGCGGTGGTCACCGTATTCCCCATTCCCCGCGCCAACAGCGTGATCCACGATCTGGACGTCGATGATCAGGGGCGCGTCTGGTATGGCAATACCGGCTGGGACTATCTGGGTATGTTTGATCCGCGTACTCAGCAATTCAGCGAGTGGCAGGCGCCCAACTTTTTGCCCAGTGAAGTGCCCGAGGGCACGGATCGGATTGTTGGGGTGCAGGATATTCAGGTCGACGGCAACGGTGATGTCTGGGTCGCCGTGGGTGGTACCAAGCTGGCCCGGTTCCTGCCCGCCACGCAGAGGTGGCAGGCCTTTGATCTACCGGTGATCTGGCGCAACCCGTTCCTGTCGCCGGTGCGTGATGGTGAAGGCGGTATCTGGGCTACGGGACTTGCCGCACCTCCCGATGGCCATCAGCGACATGAGACGGCGTATCGCTTGGATATCACCACGGGCAAGCTTTCTGCGGGCATTAACCTGTTCGATCACATGCCGCCTCCGGACGATCCATTCCACGACGACCCGCTCAACTACTGCTACATGATGGATCAGGATCAGCAGGGTGATTTTCTGTGCACCGCGCCGGTTCCCTCGGGCATCATCCGGGGTGATCGGCAGACTGGAAAATCCACGTTCTACCCGACGCCGACTCGCCATGCCTACCCACGGCGTGGTTTCAGGGATGACGAGAATCGCTTCTGGTTCAGCGAGTTCTACGCCGATCGCATCGGCGTGATGGACCTGAATACCAACGAGATAAAAGAGTTCCCGGTGGGCCCTAAATTCATCTCACCGTACTACGCGCGACCCGACAATCGAGGCTATGTCTGGTCGTCTTCTACCGGTTCCGATCGTCTGCTGCGACTGGACCCTCGCACCGGAGCGTACAACAGCTACCTGATGCCGGTTTACTACGATGCACGCAAGGTGGTGGTGGACCGCAGTGCTTCCCACACCACGGTCTGGCTGCCCAACAAGAACACCGCAGAGCTGATCCGGGTGGAACTGTTCGATGGCGACGTATCAGATCAGTAATCTCATTCTGCTGTTGGTGCACGGCCTGGTGTCTGTGGCCCTGTTGGGTGCGGTCACTCACCAGTGCGTCGCGGTTCTCTGGCGCACGGATCGCAAGGCAGAAGCAGGGTTTGTGCGGCGCTATACCAGTGTGGCACCCACGGGATTTGCGACGGCGATTTGCGTGTTGTACGTGAGCAATCTGTTGCTCGGTGCACTGCTGTATCCCGAGTATCGTCTGGAATCGCGTTACTCCCTTGAGGAAATGCGCTTGCTACCGGTCGTGGGAGCGTTTGAACTCAAGGAACACTGGGGTGCGGTAGGGCTGGGGCTTCTGCCCCTTTACTGGTCGACCTGGCGCGGCGCCGATAATGCGGATTGGACACGGGTGATGAGCACACTGACCCTGGGCGTCATTGTCTGGTTCGCCTTTCTCGTTGGCCATGTCGTCAACAATTTCAGGGGAGTCTGAAAGCATGGCATCGCTGCGTTTCTCTCCCCAGTGGTTCACGCTGGTTTTCTGCCTGGCCTACGGCGCGATCCTGGCTCTGGAATTACCGGTGCCGGGCTACTACCCCTTGACCGGTCGCTGGAGCTTCGGTGATTTCAGCATCGTCGATGGAACCGTCATGCACTGGTATGGCCTGACGTTTGAGGCCTTGATCCTTGGTGTGTTGGCTGGGGTGCTGTTACCCCGGCGCCTCGCGCCGCGTGTGCTTGGTCTGGTGGCTCTCGGCGCGACCTGGGCGCTGATGGCGGTGGCAGCGTTTCTGCTTCGTTCGTACTTCTGGGGCTGAGTGTCGATCGTGAAAACAGGCTCACCACGTCTTGTCGCGCTGCTGCTACTGATACCCGCTATCGCAGACGCGCAGCTGTACGGCAATGCCATTCCCGCCGAGCTGCTGAATTTGCAGGCGGGCAATGTGTGGTTTGGTTCCGTGCGGGATCACAGCGGCGCATTTGTGCCCGATGCTACGGTGATTCTCGACACGGGTCTGATCGAATACGTGGCGGTCACGGGTGTCACGGGGCGTTTTCGTTTGGTGCTGCCCGAGTCCACGGTGCTTGATGAGGTTATGCCGGGCTGTGCCAAGCCGGGATACTCCGGGTCAGTCATGCGTCTTCGTCGACCTGCGGGTGATGCGTTGAGTCCGGTGGAACTCACCTGTCTGGTGGATTAGGTGAGCAAGCGGGGTCAACGCCTGCGCGATTTATTGACGGCCACTGTCGCGGGCGTCACTCGTTTTCTGGTGGCCGCGATATTGCCTCGATTAGTGATCGTGATGTTCGGAGCGGCACCATTCGCGGTCCTGGTGACACAGGGTTTCGCTTCTGAGACTTCCCCAAGCCAACGGTCTGAAGAGGCCCTATTACAACAGGTCTTTGTGGACTTACTTGCTGTGACTCAGTCTGCTGACCCTCCCGGAGGGTTTTCCGGCTGGGTGGCACGCGATCAAGTCCTGGGTAAGGGTATGGCTGAGGCGACGACCTTGCCGGGGGTTGTGCCATTGATGCTGGAGACCTATTTCAATCCACAGGCCGTTGCGCATTTACGCACAGAGGGCGCCGTCGGTATCAGTGCGAGCGATGTACCAGTATCAAACGATCACGTCCATGGCGTAGGGCTAAGCTCGCCTCTGCTGGCTCCACTTCCCTCGGGGGCGCAGGTTGCCATGCTGGCATGGTGGCCTGTCGCGGCACAGGGGGCGACGCCACTCCCTGTCTGGTCGGCCGCAAATACGTCGCGCCCTGGGGGCAGTAATGGCTATCTGAGTTGGTCCCGTCTTGTGGCGGTCGCGGCGGGGGACCAGGTCGAGGTTCCCGCGACACTGGCTTTCGCCGGTCGCTACCGGGCGCCGGAGCGAGGGGTATCGCTGATGGATTTGTCCCATATCACGCTGAGCGCCGAGCAGGCAGATCGCTGGATGAAAACGCCATCGGGTAAGAAGCTGGCGGGTATGGTTCTGGGGCGCTCTCTGCGCGCGGGTGATCACCTGGCCCTGGTTGCCATGCACCTGATGCTGGGTAACGGTGACAGGGGGTTTTGGGGGACGATCTGGTGGGGCGATGACCACTCCGGTGGGCAGCCTCTGATGGCCATGGGGCAGGGTGCGGGATATCGCTTTGACTGGACCGGCGACGCCGTGCTTCCGCGAGAGGCGGACGGCTCACCCAACCGCTGCTTCAACCCGTGGCTGGAGGGGGCCCTCATGGACTCGGGCGAAGGCGCGGGTACCGACGCCAACTGCATCAGTTGTCACAGCCGAGCGGCATTCCCGGCCCGCGGTTTCTTACAGGTGAGTCGCGGTTACCGGCCGGTAGAAGCGGGTGTCACGACCACGGGCATGCTCTGGTCTCTGGCCCTGCAGGCGTCGCGTGAGTGAGAGTTTTCAGCGAGAGTCTGCATTCGCTGCTCGGCGTCTCGTCGTGCTCGACAGCCCGCCCATACTCCATTAGTTTTACCCGGCAGCGAGATGAAGATCCGGATTTGAGATTCGTCTTACTACACCTCGCCAAACTGCAGCCTACAAAAACAAGGACTAGCCAATGACCGCAGCAGTGCAACCCAGCCACGTGCCCGACGCCCTGGTCGTCGAATTTGATATGTACGCAACGCTCGGTCTGGCCACCGATTACCACGGTACCTGGCTTGGCCTGAGAGGCGGGCCTGATGTGGTCTGGACGAGCCAGAACGAAGGCCACTGGATCGCGACAAACCCGGCGATCTTCGATGAGATCTATCAGGACCCGGGCCTGTTCTCGAGCAGCACGATCATTCTGCCGGAATCCCATGGCGAAGCGCACAACCTGATCCCGACCACCATGGACCCTCCCGAACACCAGCCGTACCGGATGATTCTTAATCGGCTGATGGCGCCCGCGGTTATTCAAACGATCTCGGATTCGGTTCGTCAGGTTACGATAGAGCTTGTGGATGCGTTGGTGCCTCACGGCGAATGTGAATTCACCGTCGACTTCGCCCAGCAGCTACCGCTGCACGTGTTCATGTCATTGATGGCTTTGCCCAAAGAGGACATCGGCAAGGTCAAATACTGGAGTGACCAGACCACCCACCCCGATGGAAGTATGAGCTTTGAGGACGCACTGAAGCACCTGTATGACTACCTGGAGCCTTACATCCGGGAGCGGCGGCAGAACCCTGGGGATGACTTTGTCAGTCAGTTGGTTACCGCCCAGGTGAATGACCGCCGCGTTACCGACGACGAGGCGCGTCATCTCAGTGTGCAGCTCCTTATCGCGGGCGTCGATACCGTGGTCAATTTTCTGAGCCATGCGTTTCTGCGCCTTGCGCGGGAACCGGAGCTGCGCCGGACCATTGCCAGCGGTGAGCAATCCATCGATGTTGCGGCCGAGAAGCTGCTCGCCAGCGTGCCGCTGGTGACCATTGGGCGACGCGTGATGCGTGACGTGGATTTTCACGGCGCTCCGCTCAAGGCGGGTGACATGATTGCGATTCCGACGCCCCTGTGTGCCAACTATCTGCGCCATGAGGGCGAGGGAGTCGCTGCGCTGCGCTCCCATCTCACCTTCGGCAGTGGGGTGCACCAGTGCCCGGGCCGACATCTGGCGCGCATGGAAGCCGAAATCGTACTTGAGGAGTGGTTAAAGCGTATTCCCGAGTTTGAGCTTCAGGACCCCGATGGCATACGGTTTCAGGGTGGGATCGTCGGGGTTGTCGAAGCGCTGCCGCTCAAATGGAGTGTCGTCTGAGCGAGTTATTGACCGCAGTCCACGGGGCCGGCGTCTCGCTAGTCGGCCTCTGGCTTCGACGCCCTGTCCAGAATCACCGGGCCGGGTCCTTCCTCCGCCAGGCGGTCATCCGGGTTGTAGATTGGGCAGTTGTCCATCGACAGGCAGCCGCAGCCAATGCAGCCCGTCAGGGAGTCGCGCAGGCGCTCGAGCTGGGTGATACGTTCACTCAATTCGCCGTGCCAGCGGCGCGACAGGCGCTGCCAGTCCCGCTGGGTCGGTGTTCGCTGGTCCGGTAACGTGGCAAATGCCGCCCGTATCGACTCCAGGCTGACGCCCACGCGCTGCGCCGCTTTGATGACGGCAACGCGGCGTATGACGTCGGCGCGGTAGCGACGCTGGTTGCCGTTATTGCGTGTGCTGCGGATCAAGCCCTTGCGTTCATAAAAGTGCAGGGTACTGACCCTGACGCCACAGCGCGCAGCGACCCGCCCGACGCTGAATTCCCCTTTTGTTGCCATCGATTTTTCCGAATCGCTTTTGCGGAATTAGTTTGACCGAAGGACTTTACCTCAACCATGGTTGAGGTCCCAGTATGGTGCCTGGTCCACAAGGGAGGTGCCCGACCATGATCAGTTTTGAACACGTGAATCTTGTTGTTACCGATATCGATGCAAGCCTGCGCTTCTATCAGGCGGCGCTGCCGCACTGGAGGGAGCGCCTGAGCGGCGAAAGCGACTGGTACGGCAAGCCCCGGCGCTGGCTGCACTTTGGCGATGACTATCAGTATCTGACGTTGAACGACAACGGCGAGGGCGTCGGTCGCGATCTACAGGGGCATCAGCCGGGCCTGGCGCATTTTGCGTTTGTCACGGATGACATCGATGGCGTGATTGCGCGTCTTGGGGCCGAGGGCTTTGCCGTGGCCAAAGACGGCGCCGAAGAACCGTTTCGGCGCAACGTCTACTTTATCGACCCGGATGGGATGGAGGTGGAGTTCGTGCAGTACCTGAGTGATGACCCGGCGGAGCGGAATCGTCCGAGCTGAGAACTGCGACGCAGGCGCGCCTTCAACGACCTGCGATGTCAGCCCGTTGCTCCTCGGCCCATTCCCGCACCAATTGATCCAGCAGGTCGATGGGCAGCGAGCCGCTGCCGACCAGAACGTCATGAAAGGCGCGCAGGTCGAAGTGCTCGCCAAGGACCGACTCGGCATGATCCCTCAGGCCGAGGATGCGCAGCTCACCGACCTTGTAGGCCAGGGCCTGCGCGGGCCAGGTGATGTAGCGATCTACCTCTGAGGTGATCTCGGCTTCGGTCAGCGCGGTGTTCTGCAACATGTAATCGATGGCCTGTCGGCGCGTCCAGCCAAAGGCGTGCAGACCAGTGTCGACAACGAGCCGGTTCGCGCGCCACATCTCATAGGTCAGGCGACCAAAATCGGAACGCGGATCAGTATAGAAGCCGGCTTCCTTGCCCAGACGTTCGCTGTACAGGCCCCAACCTTCGCCGTAGGCGGCGTGGTAAAGACTGCGGCGAAACGGAGGCAGGTCCAGCTCCAGCGCAAGCGCGGTCTGATGGTGGTGACCGGGCACGGCTTCGTGCAGCGTGAGGGCTTCAAGTGTGTATAGCGGTTTGGTACGAAAATCCGTGGCGTTGATGAAGTACACCCCGGGGTTGCGCCCGTCTGCGGTGCCACTGGCATAGAACGCCCCGCGGCCCTCAGCTTCGCGAATCGTATAGGGCATGCGCGCCAGCCTGCCGAAGAAGCGCGGCATCATGCCGTCCATGCGCTTGGCGATGTACGAGACCTTCTCGAGCAGATCTTCACGGTTGGCAGCGTACGAAGCGGGGTCATCGCGTAGTGCATCGAGGTAGGCACGAAATCCACCGTCGAAACCAGTGGCTGTGATGATCGCGTTCATCTCCTCACGTATGCGTTTGGTTTCTGCCAGACCCAGATCGTGAATCTGTTGTGGTGACATCGTCGTGGTGGTGAAGTAGCGGATGAGGTAGGCGTAGTACGCATCACCGCCCGGTACGCTGGTGATGCCCTCGTGCTTGCGGCAGGCCGGCGCGTAGTCCTCGATATAAAAACGCAGGAACTCAGCGTAGGCCGGCAGCACCGACTTGGACAGCGCTGAGCGCGCGGCGCTGCTCAGGTGTTGCCGCTCGGGTTCGGCGAAGGTGTCGGGGAAGTGGGTAAACGGCGCGAACATCGCGCTTTGCGTGGGGTCATCCTTCAGGTAGCGACGGATGGTGTTCTCGTACTCGTACATCGCGCCGCAGAACTGCGTGTAGCCCGTCTCAATGCCTTCGCGCAGGTTGGCAATTTGCTGGCGGTTGTAACGGGGATAGTCCCGAAAGCTGGTAATCAGTCGCTCGTAGTCATCGACGGTCGAGAAATCCATGTTCGCCGGGGCATCGGCGAAGTAGCCATGGAATCCGAACAGCGCGGTGATGGGAAACCGGTGGTCTGGCTGACGATAGCTTTCGGCCTCGGTTTGTCGCTCGTAGCGGAACAGCCGGTAGCTGATTTTCTCCTGGCCTGTCAGCGCGTCTTCGTCTATCTGCGCGAGCCGCTTCAGCATTTTCTGATTGAATGCTTCGCGCCGGGCACGTCCGTCGGGGCCGACGTCGGGAAGCGTACCGTCGGGTCTGAATGCGTCCGGGTCGGTGCGAAAGAAGAGCTTCTCGGCTTCAGCCTCGGTCCAGTGATCGACCAGTAGCTGGCGAAACGCGTCGCTGTGATTGTCCGTGGCTGCGAAGGCCGCGATGGAAGTGAGCAGCAGGAGGGCGGTGAGGAATTTATGGTGCACGAAGGGAGTCCGCTGTCGGCAAGAGAGCGTTGGAGTCTAGCACCGGCTCATCGTCGTCGTGGAGCGCGAGAGGGAATAGCCCCGTGAAGTGGACGCTAGGATTCTCCCCAGGCGGTACTGTGAAAGAACTCGCCGCGGGGCTTATCGACGCGCTCGAAGGTATGGGCACCAAAATAATCCCGCTGTGCCTGGATCAGGTTGGCCGGTAAACGCGCACTGCGGTAACCATCGTAGAACGCCAGCGCGGCGCTGAGAGCAGGAATGGGAATGCCGGCGGTGACAGCGCGCGCTACGGTGCGGCGCAGTCCGGGCTCTACGCGGGCAATCTCCTGGCGGAAGAAGTCATCCAGCAGCAGATTCTCCAGGTTGGCAT
>JAUIMF010000015.1 GCA_030433415.1 Gammaproteobacteria bacterium
GGACTGGCAGCAATGACTCGATCTGCCAGGCGACTGAATGGCAGAGACTGCAGCGGACCCACTCCAGTCCACCAGGGCGCACCCGCATCAATCGCGACCAGCCATAGTCCCCAGAACACACAGGCATCGCCAAAATAGTTCGGGTGACGGGTATATCGCCACAGCCCTCGATCCATCACCTGGCCATGATTCGCCGGGTCCGCACGAAACGCAGCCATCTGGTGATCGCCAATGCTTTCAAACAGAAAACCGATCGCCGACAGTCCCGCGCCCACATACGCCACCACGCCGGGTACCGCCGTGGTGTCCGCAAACATACCAAGCTGAATCGGCAGGGCGATGAACCACAACATCAGACCCTGGAGCAGAAAAACACTGCGCAGGGTGAACAGGTGCGGATTCCCCGTGGCTTTTTCGATCATGCGCACATACCGGGGATCGGCACCGTCGCGCCGCCAGCGCAGGAACAGATAGGTTCCAAGGCGCCCTCCCCAGATGGCGGTGATCACCAGCAGCAACTGGCTTGACGCTCCGCGCGGAGCCGGCAGAAAAGCAAAATAGCTCGCCGCCGCGACCACCACAAAACCAAAGGCCCAGAAGCTGTCGATGTACGACACATCTTTCAGGACGATACTCACAAGCCACAGTCCCACCATGCAGGTGAGCAGCAGCAACAGGTTAATCAGCAATAACTCAATCATGTTGGATTCCCATCAGTTCCTCAGCGTCCCGTACTTATCGTTTCCATCTTCAACATCGCCGCCAGCTGGCGCTCCTGCAGCGCCGGGTCCCGGGCCTGGGCCGCGCGGACTGCTACGGCAAAGCTGTCGGTGTCCACCTCGGGCAGGTTCTTTTTCACCGCACGCAGACCCGCCTTGGCGATTGTCGCAGGCGTTTCCTTGGCCCCCGCCACATGGGAGGCCATGCGCGTATCCACGGAACCCACGATGAGGTTGTGCACCTGAGTGCCCTGATCCGCAAGCTCCGCGCGCAGGGATACGCCCATCGCCCGCGCCGCAAACTTCGACGGGCTGTAGCCCCCCATGTTGGGGATCGGCACGATGGCGGCGGCAGACAACACGTTCACGATCGCGCCACCGCCATTGGCCGCCATCTGCGGCGCAAACGCCCGGCTGAGCATCAGCGGACCGAAAAAGTTGGTGTCCATTTCACGGCGAACGGCGCTCATATCCGGTGCGGTCATCAGCGTTGTACCCGCGAAATAGCCCGCGTTGTTCACCAGAAGCTGCACATCATCGATGTTCGCCGCCAGTTCGTTGATCCGTGCCTCGTCGGTGACATCCAGTGCCACCAGTTCGACGCGCTCGTCATCACTATCGATTTCCAGATCCGGCGCGTTGGGATCGCGGCAGCAGGCGTAGACCTTCTTCGCCCCGGCTTCGAGCAGCGCCAGGACAAAGGCAGCGCCGATGCCACGATTACCCCCGGTCACAAGGGCCGTGGTGTTTTCAATATTCATGTTCTCTCCTGCTTAGTCTGTGCAGAGCACCAGGGTGGACGGCTGCGGGGCGTACAGCGCCGCGATCTCTTCGGGACGATTGTCGGCCGCTATGCGTTGATTGATTGTGCCTTTGTCAGAAATTTCGTGACGCTGGGGGTCCGGCAGGCGCTGCATGAAGGCGAGGCGCCGAATGGCTGAGCTGTTACCGGGATTTGTCGTGTTATAGGCATCCAGACGCTCCTGAAGCTGCGCTCTTATGGCGGGGTGCTCCAGCAACGCCTGGCCCTCGGGCAGGGGGTTGTCACCCACAAGGTCAGTTATCGCCGAGGCATTGGGTACCAGTAGCGCTGCCAGATAGTCCCGATTGATACCGCACAGCAGCACGTCGCTCGCCAGGGGCGACAGCGCCGCAAGCAGCTGAGCCCGTACTGCACCGGAACGCACCCAGGTCCCCGAGTTCAACTTGAATTCCTCGACCAGACGTCCCGCGTAAGCGAGCCCCTGCTCCGGAGCAGCGGGATCGTGAAACCGGGCCGCGTCACCGGTGATAAAACACCCCTCTTCATCAAAGGCCTCAACGCTGGCATCAAGGTTGTCCAGATACCCACGCATGACATTGGGACCACGCAGGCGGATTTCGTACCGATCGTCTTCGAGGGGAACCAAGCGTGTATCGATACCGGGAAGGGGAAGGCCGATGCCCACCTGATCCGTCGGGAAATAGATCGCCATGCAACCCGAGCTGCTCTCGGTCAATCCATAACCCGTCGTCATCATGATGCGGTGACCACAGGCCTCGACCGCCATGGTCTGGAGTGCATCCATAACCGGTTGCGACAGCCCTGCTCCACCGTAAAGCATGAGTCGAATACGCGAGAAAAAAGTCTTCCGCAACGTTTCATCCTGTCGCAACGCGTCCACCAGCATGCCGTAACCCAGGGGCACATTGCAGAAATAGGACAGGGGGATTTCCCGCAGATTGGCGATGGTTTCGTCAAACAGGCCTGGCACTGGCTTGCCGTCATCGATGTACAGAGACCCACCGAAAACCGCGGCAGCGTATAGATTGAACGCGCCGGACACGTGACTCCACGGCAGCCAGTCGAGCATGATATCGGACCACCCCGCGGCCTTGCCCAGAATCTGCCATGCCTGATGCAGGTTGGTCAGAATCATGCGCTGGGACTGGGGCACCGCTTTGGGACGTCCCGTCGAACCAGACGTCAGCATGTAGGCTGCGGCGGCATCGGGATCGGCAGGTTGCAGGTACGGTGCGGGATCTGTAGCGAGCAGCGCCTCGAGGCTGGTGCTGCCCGGCCAGTCCTGCGCCGATGCCTGCGCCACAATAAGCTGCCCGGCACCCTGACCCAGCATCTGCTTTGCCGCTTCGATCTGCGCCGTCGCCTCGGCGAAGAGAAAGGATGGCCGCACCAGCTTCACCACATGCTCAAGGCGACTGAAATCACCGCCCGCAGCGACATAACCAGCACTCACGGGACATACGATGACCCCCGCCGCCATCGCCCCGAGACGGATGAGGACATGGGCCAGGGAATTACCCGTCAGGATCAGCAATACCTGTCCCCGGGCCCCGCGCGCCTGAAACCACGACGCAATGGCCTCTACCTGATCACACAACTGAGCGTAGGTGATGGTCTCCCAGGGCGCACCCGCCACCGCGCCACCGGGACCGCGGCGACCATAGGCGACCTTGTCTGGCTGTGCCGCCGCCTGGGCACGAATATGAGGGAGGATCGTCGGATCGAACGCAGTCAGCGCCGTGCCGTGACGCAGCCAGATACTGCCGTCTTCGTCGCGGCGGACCCGAAGGTTCATCGGTGGTAAATCGTTGGGCCGATAGGAAGCGCCACGCCAGCTTCGTGCGGAGTTATCCATGCTGCTCTTCTGCCTGTTGGTTCCCGCGCAGACCGCCCGCGAGGGCTCTGTGCAGGGAAACTCTTTATTGGTCTTGTTATAAAAGATACTATTGCCAGGCCTTATCGGCAAGACATACGGCGGTTACCGTCAATGGAATTGTCTGGCGAGGCTTTTTATGCACCAGACTCAGGAGCCCAGAATGACCGAAAACAACGCATCCTCCGGCAGTACCCAACTCGCTACCGTAGAAGCCCTCATCGCTGCCTGGAAATGCAAAGACGTGCAGGGAGTACTCGACCTGTTGTGCGAGGACGTCGAGTATCATTTTCTCGTCGGTGAGCGCCCCCTGGTAGGCAAGGAGTGGGTCGCGCGCTTCCTTGACCGCTTTAAAGAGCACATCGGAGACACCAATGACTGGCGCATCGCCCGCCACGCTGAAGCGGGCAACCTGCTGCTGATTGAAGGTATCGACGATTATGTCGATACCGAGGGAACGCACATTCGCTACCCCTATATGGGAGCTTTCGAATTTCGCGACGGCCTGATTCACCGCTGGCGGGACTACGCAGACCGCACGCTCATCGCCGATCAGCGCGCGGGCAAGGCACTGCCCGACTGGCTAGTCCCGCTGGTAGCTTAGGTCCGCGAAACCCTTTACCCCTAGGTGGAATTTGGGATGCGCGGGGTCGAATAACCCCGCGCACCAATCCTCGCGGGTATCCATGTCGCGGTTCCAGTCGAAGGCCATACGCCGGTGGGCGATCTTCCACTCCCCGCCGCGGCATTCGAATTTGTCGTGCAGGCGTCCACCGGTAAACGTATCTGTCGACGCCTCACCTTCGCCGACGCGAGCAAAGGTCAGCACGTAGGTTTCTGCCCACGCCACATCACCGTCGAACTCCACATGGGTGCTGCACAGGTAGTGCGCCAGCGGGCCCATGAGCTTCAGGCGTTCCACCGCGCCTTCCACGTACTCTCTGGCCGGGCCGCAGTAGGTGCTGCCATGCTCCTCAATCGCACCCTCGTGGTAACAGCTCAACAACAATTCCCCATCGGCGCGATCCACCCCCCGCGCATAGCGCGCGAGCACCTCGAGAATTTCCTGACGGGCCATGAATCGGGACAGTTTGTCGGTCTGCGTTTCGGTTGATGTGCTCACGATTTATTCTTCTCCACGGTGAAAAACACTGGTCAATTGTTCCGTTCCTGTTTATCTTAG
This sequence comes from Gammaproteobacteria bacterium, assembly GCA_030433415.1. Classification (GTDB taxonomy): domain Bacteria; phylum Pseudomonadota; class Gammaproteobacteria; order Pseudomonadales; family Halieaceae; genus Congregibacter. The sequence continues at coordinate 4,560 of JAUIMF010000015.1, forward strand.
GCCTCTCAAGTTTTGTTATGCAACCTACAAATATGAATAATGCCGAAGCCAATCTTGAACTTGCCCGCCGCTTTGTGGACGCCCTGAATGCCAACGACGGCGACACCGTGCGCGAAATTTACGCCCCCGATGCGCGCATCTGGCACAATTTTGAAGAAGGCCTGCAGAGCGTGGACCTGAATGTTCGCACCCTGGGCTGGATGCACCGCAAACTGCCCACGCTGAATTACGAGCTGGTACGACTCGAAGCCCTGAGCAACGGTTATCTGCAACAGCACGTGCTGCGCGGAACGACCGCCAGTGGCGATGAAATCGCGCTCAAGGCCTGCGTGGTCGTCACGGTAGAAGACGGCCGCATCACCGCCCTTGAGGAGTATCTGGACCCGGCCCAGGTGGCAGTGCTACAGAACGCCTGATCCCGTGAAGGAATCCGTCGCACACCCACCCTGGTTTTCCGGGGAAACCCCGTCGGCAGACGACAGCGTTCTGTCCCGGGTAGTCATCCGCCGCGCCGACAAGGCGCCGAACGAAACCCTCGCCCTGTTTCCCGACGGCAGTTCGTGGACCAACGCCGAGACCCGCGCGCGAATGGAGGGGGCTGCCGAACTCCTGACAGAGAAAAACGTTCGCCGGGGTGACCACGTCGCTGTGTGGCTGCCCAATGGGGCGGATCTCTTTCAGCTCTGGTTGGCCTGCAGTCATGTCGGAGCGGTGTTTATTCCCCTGAACACCGACTATCGGGGCAGCATACTCGGCCATGCCCTCTCCGAGTGCGCGCCAGAGCTGCTCGTGCTGCACCCGTCCCTGGCGGATCGCCTGGATCTGCTGGACCGCTACCCTGCTAATTCCGTGCTCATCTGCGGCGAGAGCAAAGCCTCAATTTACCCGGCCTTGGGCGGCCTGCCCACAAGTGCCCGCGAACCCATCGAGGCTGCGCAGCTGGAGCCCTGGGACCCCCACATGGTGATCTTTACCTCGGGCACTACCGGTGCGTCGAAGGGAGTGCTTTGCCCCTACGGACACATCTACAGCACCGCCCAGGCCACCTACGGCTACCTCAACGATCAGGACACCATGCTCACGGAGCTGCCCATCTTTCACGTGGGAGGCGCGGCGTCGGTGGTCGCCGCCCTGTGCAATGGTTCGCGTCTGGCGATCTACCCGGGATTCAGCACTCACAGCTACTGGGATCGCGTAGCTGCGGTAGCGGCGACTTCGACATCGGGGTTGATCGGTTCCATGGCCGACTTTCTGGCCTCCACACCCGTGACAGAGCAGGACGCGGACAATTCCCTGCGCATCATGACCCTGATGCTCACGGAGCAGGCCATGGGAGTCGCGAAGCGCTTCGATTTTCAGACGCTGTCGGGCTTCAACATGACCGAGCTGTCCGGCCCCCTCATCACTGAACTGGACTGTCAGGTTGCGGGCTCTCTCGGCCGCCCCCGCACCGGCTGTGAATGTCGGGTCGTCGATGAACATGACATGCTCTGCCCCGACGGCGAAGTGGGCGAACTGGTGGTACGCCACGAGCACCCATGGACGCTGTTCGCGGGTTATCTCAATCGTCCCGATGCCACCGCCGATGCCTGGCGCAATGGCTGGTTCCATACGGGCGACCTGGTCCGCAAAGACAGCTCGGGCAATTACTTTTATGTCGACCGCAAGAAAGACGCGATCCGCCGTCGTGGAGAAAACGTGTCTTCTGCCGAAGTCGAAGCCGAAGCCCTGGCGCACCCCCAGGTTCAAGAAGCCTGCGCCGTAGCCGTTCCCAGTGAGCAGGCCGAGGACGAAATCCTGTTGGCCTATGTCAGCTCAGAGTCTTTGGCACCCAAAGCGTTGGCGGAGTTCCTGGTGCCCCGTATGCCGCATTTTATGGTGCCGCGGTACTTCCGCGCCGTATCAGAGCTGCCACGCACCCCAACCAATAAGGTACGAAAAGTCGCGGTCCGCGAAACAGGTATCACCGAAGACACCTGGGACCGGGAAGCCCACGGCATGGTGCTCAAACGCACACGTTTCTGAGGCATTCCATGCCCCTAATCCGCCGATAACGTCATAAGAGGAATACCCTATGCGTCTTTCATCTTCACGCCACACCCGCCCCCTGGCCCGACAACTGCTGGGTGCCGTCGCCCTGACTACGGGACTTCTGGGTGCCCCGGGGGTCCTTGCTCAGGATCCTCCGCTGGTCGTCGCGCACAATATGGTCAATGCCTGGAATGACCTCGATGCCAATGCCATCGCCGATCTATTCGCCGAAGACGGCGTTTTCCGGAGCATGATGATGGACGAGGGTCTCGTGGGACGCGAGGCCATGCGCGATCACTTCACACGACTGCTCAAGGGAGCGACGGCGCTGGAATTACAGCTTCGCAATATCGCTGAAACCAACAACGGCGTAGTCTTTCTGGAGCGCTTGGACGTGTTCACCTACAAGGGGAAAGAAGGCGCCCTTCCTGTAGTCGCAGTCCTGGATATCGCAGATGGCAAGGTCACCGCCTGGCGGGAGTACTACGATCGCGCCGCCCTGCTGCGGGAAATGGGCATTAAAGAAGGCGAGCACTAGACCGCGTCGGTTCGCCCCCCAGCACCGGTACAAATACCCTCTACACCCAGCTCATACACACAGCCCGGGCGCAATACCCGGGTACAAAAACTGGGCATAAATCCTGGGCATAAAAAGGGGGCGGTATTCGCCGCCCCCTGTCCGCCAGACCAGACGTCACCAGCGGTAAGCGAATTCCACACCATAGCTGCGCGGTGCGCCAAACAGGCTCATGTCGCCGCCCAGGAACTCAATCACGTTGGCGCGCACTTCCTCATCCGTGAGATTCCGTCCCCACAGAGCTACGCTCCAACCGCGATCTTCGGGTGCAAAACCGATACGGCCATCCAGCAATCCATACGCATCTTCCCAGGACACATTCGTGTGAGCCCAGGGCATTTCGTCCTGCCATGTGTACGAGAGGCGCAGCTTCAGAGCGCGACCGAAGTCTCCGACGTTGGCCGTGTACTCAAAGCCCGTGGACACCTGGTTATCCGGCGTACGCTGCAACTGATTGCCCGAGAAATCCCCGGTGCTGATCACGTAATTCTCGTATTCCGTATCCAGGAAGGAACCGTTGAACCACAGCAGCAGGTCTTCGGTTGCCGCAAAGCTCATTTCCAGTTCCAAACCCTGGATTTTGGCGTCGGAGGCATTGGATACGATGTTGCAGAGACACTGGTCGTTGGTGAACTCCACCTGCAGGTCTTCGTAGTCCATCGAGAAGATGGCACCGTTTATCCGCAGGCGGTTATCCAGAAACTCTGACTTCAGACCCAGCTCCATGCTCAACACGGTTTCCGGATCATAGGGTGTGGTGGCTCCCAGCGTGTTGGGCGGCGTGTCTTGAAAGCCACCACTTTTGTAACCCTGGGAGACGCTGGCGTAAACCATCACATCGTCGTTGATGGTGTACTCGAGAATTCCGGAGAAAGTCAGCTCATCCCAGCTCTGGGAATAAGGTGTCGAGTAACCGCCGCCAAGAGGATACGGTACAAGCCCTCCCATACCGTCGGGCTCACCAGTCAGGGGCACGGCGGGTATCGGGTCTGCGGGATTGAATTTATCGCCCGTTGCGTTGACACGACCCCGGACGTCACCGTCGATTTCGTCTTCGGTGTAGCGAGCTCCCAGAGTCAGCTTCAGGTTGTCTGTGAGTCGATAGCCGACCTGACCAAAGACCGCCCAGCTTTCTGTTGTGGCGTCATTGAACCATTCGCTCTCACCATTGAGCCCCCCGAAGGCCGTGGGAACTACGCTGTTTAGCAGAATCTCGGCCCAGAACAGGTCGTTCTTCTCGACCTCGTCTTTCTGGTAGTAGACGCCAGCAATGTAGTCAAAGGCGCTGTCGTCGAAGTCCGACACCAGGCGGAATTCCTGCACAAACTGACTCAGGTCTTCTTCTTCGCGTACGGGAAAGTCGAACGCCAGTCCCAGACTGGTGGCGAGGCCCATATTGCCCTCACCCAGAGCTCCGAAGAACAGTGGCAACAATCCTGGCGCATCGGGGCCCAGGCCGGTCTGAGAGTACTGACTCTCACCCTCACCGGACCGATAATTCGTCAATGAGATCAGCGAAGCGTTTTCAAAGCCCTTTTCCAGACGCAGGGTCACATTAAAGGCTTCGCGCTCGTAGAACTGCACGCTGTCTCCCGGCGTCGCGCTGTACTGCACGGTTTCCGGAGCGCAACGTCGGTTGTTGGTTACGCCAATCGCCTCCCGAGCCACGGCCCAGGGATTGCCAAATTGGCCCACGGCGCAGGTGCCATTGCCTTCGTCTTCCATATATTCCAGGATTAAACGACCCTCAAAGTCGTTGTCCCCGTCGTACAGGAACGACACGCGAGCCTGCGTACTATCGATGTTGTGCAGGGAACGACCCATTACAAAATCCTCGGCAAAGCCATCGTTTTCGCGAAACTGAGCCGCTACGCGCATGGCCAGTTTGTCGTTGATCGCGGTATTGAAGTGGCCCGACAACAAACGTGAATCCATATTCCCTACCTGTGCGCGCAGAGAACCATTGGTTTCGAACTCGGGTTTGGCAGTAATGATGCTGATGGCACCACCCACGACATTTTTACCCAGAAGCACGCCTTGGGGGCCGCGCAGGATTTCAACCCGTTCCAGATCGTAGAAGTCCATATTCATGAGGCCCATGCGGCCCACAACGACTTCGTCAAAGAAAATACCGACGGATCGCGACGCGCTCGGCGCATCCAGGCGAGTGTTCATTACGCCCCGAATGTTCAATTCCATATCGAAGGGCGTTGGACTTGTGAAAGAGATACCTGCCGTCTGCTGCGCCAGATCACCGGTACTGAACACTTGTGCCTCTTCGAGGGTGCGGCCCGAGAAAGCGCTGATGGACAAGGGCGAGTCCTGCAGGCCGACTTCGCGGCGCTGGGCGGTAACTACCACTTCTTCGAGTTGTGCCATGGCGGGCGCGACCGAAGAAACCGATACCGCGCCAGCTACCGCAAAGTAGATTGGCGACAGAGCAAATATCGAGCCTCTCGACGCTGCCCTGGTGAAACGATGAGCTGGGGTCCGGAAAAAACTATTGCATGCTGTCATGGAGCGCATCCTTTTTTATCGTTAGCTGCTGCTTCGGTAGTGTCGACTACTGCATAAGCCCGCTTCCGCCACGAGCATTAGCTTGCATTATCGAACCAGTGGCGAGATTAGGGTGCGTTTCGTTCCTTGTCAACTCAACGAAACCGTTGTTTGAACAGTCAGCGTTAAATAACCCACCTGGGTGTATACTCCCTACCTTCGGCAAACCGCGCCCTCTCTCACAACGTATACCAGGAGCTTCAGGTATCAGCGCAAGTCCAATCAAAACCCTGCACACAAGGGCCAGCTCCATTACGCGAACCCTGGATCAGGTCGGCGACAAGTGGTGCCTGCTGATTATTCAGGAGGTGTTCTGGGGAATTAATACGTTCAGCGGTATGCTCGAGGCGACCGGTGTCTCGCGTGGCGTCCTGTCTGATCGCCTGAAATGGTTGCAGAAGATTGGCTGCTTGCGTAAAGAGTCCAAAGGTGCCGGGCAGAGTGGTGGCGCCTATCACCTGACAAAAAAGTCCCTGGCCCTGCACGCATCAGCGATGATGGCTATCGAATGGGAGCGCAAGTACTACCGCACGCCGGATCTGGATTCCGTGCGCCTTCTTCACATGGGCTGCGGCAAGGTGTTTTCACCAATCATGCTTTGTGATCACTGCGAGCAGCCCGTGTCAGGCCGTGACGTCGCCTTCACACCAGGCCCGGGTGCCACGCGTGACCATCGCGAAAAAAAGGTGCGACGGCGCTCGTCGATTTCAGCGGCCGCCGTACCCAGCCCGAGAAGCGTCTACAGAAACCTGGTTAACATTGTCGGCGATCGCTGGACCGCCAACGTGATCGCCCTGGCCTATCACGGTCACGCTCGATTTGATCAGTTCCACCAGGAGCTTCCGGTAGCGACCAACATTCTCAGCGATCGACTGAAATTTCTGGAACAACAGGGAATTTTCGGCTCCCGCGCCTACCAGCAACGGCCTCGCCGCTTTGAGTACTATCTGACAGAAAAGGGCTGGGATCTGTTCCCCTACTTTCTGACGCTGTTGCAATGGGGCGATCGTTGGTGCGATCCCGACCAGCGCGGTGCACCTATGCTCGTCACTCACAATCCCTGCAAAGAGAGGCTGTTTGGACGCGTGTCCTGCGATCAGTGCGGAGAGGCCCTGGAGCCGTTTACCGTGACCATTGACCTGCGCTAAAAAAAAGGCCCGATGACTACATCGGGCCTTTCTGGATGACGCCCTGATTCAGGAGCGTCGGGCAGCGCCGGCGTAGCGACGCTGAATCAGCAACCAGATCTCAGATATCTTCAGCCAGCTTGCGCTGACGCTCGAGCTCGGAGTTCATATACGCCATCCACTGGGTGGCATACTTCTTGGAACGCTCATCCCGGGCCGCCGCACGGAACGCCTTGCGGGCGTTGTCGTACTGCTTGGTATTGAAGTACGCCATGCCGAGCACCAGGTTGGCGTTATCGGGGCGCTTCACACCACCACGCTTGAGCCCCTTGTTGATGGCCTCGATGGCTTTCTCATTCTGATCGGCGTCGAGGTAAATATTGCCAAGACGGGCATAGAGGTCACCGGAGTCGGACTTGGACGCCGCCTTCTCCATTGCCGGAATCGCGTCTTTGACTTCCTGCGCCTGACGCAGGGCGCCGGCGTACAGCTCCCAGTTCTTGGAGTTGTCCTCGACAATCTCTTCTTCAAAGCCCTTCTTCAGCACCTTGGACGCCTTGTAGGGCACTTCGGCGTTGAGGAACAGCGACGCCATATTGCGGTACTCGCCATCCTTCTCAAGCATATCCTGCACATAGGCGGTTTCCATGGCGCCCAGTTGCAGCTTCTCTTTGTTCGCCTCGGAGTACATAAAGCTCAGCTGCACCCAGTACTGCTTTTTCGGGTAATAGGTGATGAGTTCACGCAAGGTCGCCGTCGCTTCGGCGGTCATGTTTTTCTCGGCATAGAGAAAACGCGCCAGGTTGTACCACTGCTCCTTGGGAACGCGACCTTTGGATTCAAAATCGTCGATGGCGATATTGATATTGGTCAGCGCCTTGTCGTAATCCTTGAGCTGGTAGTAACCCTGGGCCAGCAACACATAGGCATTGGCATTGGGCGTGGTCGTCATGTCAAACCACTTCAGCAGCGCATTGATACCGTCCTGCCAGCGCTCCTGCACGAAGTACAGCTGGGCCACGGTGAAGCGCGTATTGATCTCCATCGCCAGGGGAATATCGGGCTGCTTGATCACGTTTTCGTAAGCCTGCAGCGCCGAGGGGTAGTCTTCCCGCGAGTAGTGAATGAACGCATACAGGTTGTACACGTTTGCGAGCTCATAACTGTTCAGCTCGTTATCACGACGACCGGCGAGCATGGCATCGAGAATCTTCGCGGCGCCCGCCATATCCTTGGCTTCGGCGGCGGCCTGGGCTTCGGCCAGTTTCTCGTACACCTTGTTGCGCAGGGCCGGCGTACGACGGGTCTCCTGCTCTTTCTTTGGCTGCGCTTCCTGCGCCTGGGCTGCACTGAAGCCGCTTACGGTGCCCAGGTCGGTCTGCGACAGCAGCAGCTGTGCCGCCAATACCGGAGCTGCCAGCAGCAGGCCGCGCCCAATCACCAGGGAGTTACGCTTTGTTTGCATGTTCCGCACCTTGATCACTACTGCTCCAGCTCATAGGTGAACTTGTTCTGTACACCCGCCACTTCGATGGGCTCGCCGTCCACAACCCGGGGCTTGTACTTGAACTTCTCGGCGGCCTTCACGGACGCGCGCTCAAATACGCCAGACGGGGAGCAATCTACGGGCTGGGGATCGCGAATGGATCCACTCTTGGTCACCGTGTACTCCACGATGCAGTAGCCCGTAATACCGCGAGTCTGGGCACGGCGGGGGTAGATGGGTGCAACCTTTACGATCGGCAGATATTCACCGTCGCCTGAAGACATGCCGGAGCTGCTGATGGCTACGCTGACGCTGGCTGCTGGCGCAATATTTGCCACATCCAGATCGGTATCGAAGTCCAACTGCAGGGGCTCAAGCTCCGGCGGCGGCTCTTCGGGGTCTTCCACCTTCTCGGGCTTGACCTCTTTGGTATTGACGTCGATCTCACGGTCAGGAGTAACGATGTCGGCAATCTTGCGCGACTTGACGTCTTCCTGGGTGTATTCCTTGTCGATGAGGCTCTGCATGACCCAGAACAACCCAAAGGCAACGGGGATGGCGACCAGCGCCCCGATGAAAGCACGAACGATGCTATTTCCCATATTTCTGGCCCTCGGTCCTACTCGTCATCCGTAGAGATGCAGGGCGGCGCGGTCAGCAGGGGACGAACTGCATCGTACAGTTCCTCCACCGTGTAGGCCGGCGTGTCCTGATCCACCTGAATAACCAGGTTTGCCTGCGGCGCCTCTTTCTTCGCCACTTCGACCATGCGAGCAGCCTGCTCAAGAGGCACCTTGTTCTTGTTGTAGTAGATGTCGCCACGTCCATCAACTGCAAAGATGATGGTGCCGCGCTCACAGGCCTCGGTCGTGCTGGCCTGGGGCTTGAACAGCTCCACCCCGGGCTCTTTCACAAAGGAAGAGGTGACGATAAAGAAGATCAACATGATGAACACGACGTCCAGCATGGGCGTCAGGTCAATCTTGCCGGCCTCGTCGTCAGCGGCCTTTTTCGCCGCGTTCTCGCGAAAGCTCATGTCACTGCTCCCCCGAAGCCCAGTTGACCGTTCCGGCTCCTGCCTCGCGGGCAGCATCCGCCACATCGACCACAGTGTTCGCCTTCGCGCCCTTGTCGACCTTGATGCTCACGGGTGCCTCGGGATCCGCCGCCAGCAGGCGCTGGATGTTGGCGCGCACAGCGCGGGCATCGACGCGACGGTTTTCCATCCAGATCTGGTCATCGGCATGAATCTGCACGAGGATGCTGGTGGAATCCGAATCCGGCGGATTGTTATTGGCATCGGGGCGGTTCACCTCGATACCGGCCTCTTTGATGAACGAGGCCACAACGATAAAGAAGATGAGCATGATAAAGACCACGTCGAGCATCGGCGTGAGGTCGATCTCAGCTCCTTCTTCTACCTGTTCTTTGACAAGTCTGCGCATGTAATCAGTACCTGATAGCCCCGATCAGTGATCGGAGGTGAGCTGGTCTTCCAGCAGTTCCTGCTCGCGATCGGCGATACGTTGGATGTAGGTGTTGGCAAACAGGCCCGAAAGGGCTGCCACCATACCGGCCATGGTCGGGATCGTGGCGCGCTCGACACCGCCGGCCATGGACTTGGCATCACCACCACCGGTCACCGCCATCACGTTGAACACCTCGATCATCCCCGTCACCGTGCCCAGCAGCCCCAGCAGGGGGCACAGGGCCACCAGCGTGGTGATGACGTGCAGGTTGGCGTGGATGTCCTCGCGGCTCACCGACAGCAGGCGTTGACGCACCTGCTTGGCGTTCCAGGATTTGCGCTCAGAGCGACCCTCCCAGGCGCTGATCACGTCGTAAACCTCTTTGCGCCAGACAAAGGAGAAGAACCACAGGCGCTCAAAGATCAGGGTCCACATGACGAAGACCAGGATCGCGATGAGCCAGAGTACATTCCCGCCTTTATCCATAAAGGCGAGAATGGTTTCGAGGAAGCCTCCCATGCTCGGTCCCCCGCTCAGCTGCGGCCGGCTTCGGAGTGCTCGGCAACGATGCCCGTCGCCTGCTCGTTCAGCACGTGGATGATGCGCTGGGCGCGACCATTAACCAGCGTGTGCAGCAGCACCGTGGGAATCGCCACCAGCAGACCCAGTACCGTGGTGATCAGGGCGCTGGAGATACCGCCGGCCATGGCCTTGGGATCGCCGGCACCGAAGATCGTGATGGCCTGGAAGGTGATGATCATACCGGTCACGGTACCCAGCAGACCCATGAGCGGGGCAACGGCAGCGATGATCTTGAGCAGTGTGAGGCCGGATTCGAGCTTCGGCGTTTCGCGCATGACCGCCTCGGACATCTTCAGCTCGAGGGTCTCGAGATCCATGCTCGGGTTGTCTTCGTGAATCTTCAGGACACGGCCCAGGGGGTTGTTGTCCATGGCCTTGTCAGACTTGAGCTGCTTGCTGACCTTGGCGCCGACGCCGGTGAGAACCAGCGTACGGTAGATCGCGAGCAGCAGGGCGAAAATACCCACGGCGGTGATGGCGTAGCCAACATAACCACCCTGGTGCCAGCGCTCTTCGAGCGTGGGGCTGTCGATGATCGCCGCCAGGAATGAGCCACCGGTGGGACCCGTGGGGTCGATACCGAACTGCTGCATGCCGCTGGAGGAATTCGCCAGGCTCTGGGCCCAACCCGTATAGGTGCCTGAAGGCTGACGGGGCAGCACGCTCAGGTTGTTGTTGGCGTAGGCCAGGTAGTTACCTTCCTTGTCGATCACGTTGAAGGCGCCGACACGTACGACGTCGCGCTGGGCACGCTCACCGTTGGGGGTGGCCACTTCAGTCGTGAACGCAACCACGTTGCCGGTCTCAGTGATCTCACGCAGCATCTCGTACCAGACGCGCTCGATCTCTTCGATGCTCGGCAGGCGGTCCGAGGTGCTCATCTTGTCGATGAGGTCCTGCAGGAAGTCACCACGATTCGGGTACTGGGCAGAAACGAGGGACACATCAAGGTTGGACTTGAGGTCACCAGAGGCCGCGGTCAGGTGGCCGAACAGTTCGGTCAGGGCACCCAGGCGCTCTTTCAGCTGTTCCTGCTTGTCAGCTACGAGCAGTTCGTTGGCTTCGAAGGTGTCTTCAAGCTGTGCGGAACGACGCTCTTCGCGGGCACGCTCGGCTTCAGCTTCTTTCAGCAGGCGGGCCTGGTCGTTCTTGGCCGCGTTAAAGCGGGCTTCACGCGCGCGGTTTTCGCTCGCCTCGGTCACCTGACCCTGCTTCACGAATTCCAGCAGCTGCTGGAGGTTGGCCGCCGCTTCGGCGCGGGGGTCCGGAGCCGGAGCCGCTGCAGCCGCTGCATCGTCCTGTGCGTTGGCAACGCTCGACATCGCTACCGTGCCGCCCAGGATCATGCCGCCCATCAGCAGGGCAGAGAACATTTTGTTAAGCGAGTTCATTATTGCGCCTCCGGTGCAGCGATGGGCATGTTGAGAAGATCGATGGTGGCCTGCTTCTTGGCGATGCGCACACCTTTGCGGATTGCAGCGCTGTAATCACCCGCCGGGAGCGGATCCCAGCTGCGGGTTTCATTGTTCCAGACGCCGGCCTCAGCGCCGTCCGTGGTCTGGTAGACCAGGGCGATACGGCCGATGCGCAGGAAGTCCACATCACGTGGGCCACTGCCCGTGTCGATGGTGTCCTTGTAGGTTTCAAAACCGCGACCGTACTGAAGCTCAATGTTGTAGGCCTCGAGCACCTGGCGGAATTTCTCGGCGACGGTCAGATCAGAGCGGTCGACGTTCGTACGCAGGAACTCGATGCGCTCACGACGCTCGTCTATGTTGAACGGCACATCCATCTCGACGAACTGGTCAAGGCCGTCGATCATGCGGATAACCAGCGGCGTCATCTGACGCTGAATGATGGTCACCTGGTCGATGGACTCGTCGATCTCGGCAATGCGCTTGATCTGGCTATCGATCTGGCGCTGCAGACGGGCGTTGTACACGCGCAGTCCATCGATCTGCTTCATGACCGTTTTGTAGTCGTCCAGCAGATTGCGGGTTTCGTCTGCCAGGCGGTCTACCTTGGCCTGCGACTGGCGCGCCGCGTCGGTCTTGGCAGCGCTGACCTCAAGGATGTCGTCGAGCGTACTTGCCTGTGCAGCCGTTGCCAGCCCAAAAAGGGCAGACAAGGTAGCCGCAGCGACAAGCAGCACATTCTTCAGTCGATAGCTAGTCATGGAGCTGTGCTTCCTATGTGTCGTTTAAATTTGCGTCGTTTAAATTTGCGTCGTTTAAATTGTCGAGCGTTGATCTGGTTTTCGTCGGATGTAAGCCGAGCAGAAATGTAAAGCTGTGTCTTGTTTCGCAGCGGGGTCCCACTATCGACGAGCGTCGAGCGCGGAGCCCTTGGGCCGGGCGATTGATGTAAACAGATAAGTTCGGTCATTTCAAACAACTCGGTCTGTTATTTCACTGTGATCTCCCCTCTGGGTAAATTGGTAACACTGGCTGGCAGGCAAAGTAACAGATTGGTTGCCGACAACACCGTGCTCAGGACCCGCGGCGTGCGTATTCATAAAATGCAAAACCAGGTCGCTCCCCTTGTGGGGCATGGGTTTCGCTCGCAACTTCCACCCACTCGGACCAGTCGATGGCGGGCAGGTACGCATCTCCCGCCGGTGCTACGTGAACCCGAGTGATATACAGACGCTGCGCGCGAGGCAGCGCCAGCTCATAGATCTGCGCACCGCCAATCACCATCAATTCTTCGCTACCGTCGATCAGCGCAATATCCTCCGCCAGGTCCAGCGCGGCATCGAGGCTGTCGACCACTCGCACTCCCTCGGCGCTGAAACCGGGATCACGGCTGATGACGATGTTGCTGCGGCCGGGCAGCGGCCGCCCGATGGACTCAAAGGTCTTGCGCCCCATCAGGATCGGCTTGCCCATGGTCGTACGTTTGAAGTGGGCGAGATCCTCGGGCAGGTCCCACGGCAACGCATTGTTGCGACCGATCACGTCGTTGTCCGCCGCCGCCACGATCAGCGCAATGGGCAACTCACTCATACCGCGACCGGCGCCGCGATGTGCGGATGGGGATCGTAGCCGCGCAGCTCAAAGTCCTCGAAGCGGTAGTCATAGATGCTCTCGGGCCGGCGCAGGATCGCCAGCTCCGGCAGTGGCCTCGGCTCCCGCGAGAGCTGCTCCCGGACCTGTTCGAAATGGTTGGAATACAAGTGCGAGTCCCCGGTGGTAACGATGATCTCGCCCGGCTCCAGATCCGTCTGCTGCGCGAGCATCAGCACCAGCACGGCGAGGCTCGCGGTGTTGAATGGCAAGCCCAGAAACGTATCGCTGGACCGGATATACAGCTGCGCCGACAGGCGTCCGTTGGCCACATAGAACTGGTACAGCAGGTGGCAGGGGGGCAGTGCCATCCTCCCGGCGCGGGCATTGTCCTGCGGACTCAGGGACTCGTCGGGCAGGTATTCCACATTCCACGCGTGAAACAGAATACGCCGACTGTCAGGACGGTGGCGCAGGCAGTGCAATACGTACTCAATCTGGTCGACCTCGCCACCATCCTTCGTCGGCCAGGCACGCCACTGCTTGCCGTACACCGGCCCCAGATCGCCGCTCTCGGTGGCCCACTCGTTCCAGATGCTCACACCGTGCTCCTGCAGCCAGGCCACATTGGTGTCGCCATTGAGGAACCAGATCAGCTCATTGATGATGCTGCGCAGGTGGAGTTTTTTGGTGGTCAGCAGGGGAAACCCGTCCGCCAGGTCGTGACGGAACTGGCGGCCAAAGACCGACAGCGTGCCGGTGCCCGTGCGGTCGTCCTTGCGCACTCCGTTGTCGAGAATATCCCTGAGCAGCTCCTGATACTGTCGCATAGCGTCCTACTTTGCCTTGTTTGAGGGTGCCGCTGACCGGCCATAGGCCAGCCAGAGCATGTAGATGCCCACCAGCAGCAGCGGCACGCAGAGTATCTGTCCCCGCGTCATCCAGCCAAAGGCCTGAATGCCAAGGTGCGCGTCAGGCTCGCGAAAGAACTCCGCAAACGAGCGCAGCACGGCATAGCCCACCGCAAAAAATCCCGAGACGGCCCAGGTGGGGCGCGCCCTGCGGCTGAACCAGAGCAGGAACGCAAACAGCGCCATGCCTTCAAGGGCGAACTGGTACAGCTGCGACGGATGGCGCGCCAGCTGCAGCGGATCGTTTGGAAACACCATGGCCCAGGGCACATCCGTGGCGCGACCCCACAGCTCCTGGCCGATGAAGTTACCAAGACGGCCCAGGGCCAGGCCGATGGGCACCAGGGGGGCGACAAAATCCAGCAGCGGTCCATAGGCGATGCGCCGACTGCGGGCAAAAAGATACACCGCCAGCATGACGCCAAGCAGGCCGCCGTGAAATGCCATGCCTCCTTCCCAGACACGCAGGGCCCAGGTCGGGTCTTCCACAAGGCGCTGGCCACCATAGAACAGGATGTAGCCCACGCGCCCGCCGAGCACGACGCCCAGGGCCACGTAAAAAGTCAGGTCGTCCACCTGCTCCCGTGACAGGGGTGTCCAGGGGTGTTGGCTGCGTCGCGCCGCCAGCCACCAGGCAATGGCGATACCGGCCAGGTAGGTCAGGCCGTACCAGTGTATCTGCAGGGGTCCCAGCGCAACGGCAACGGGGTCGATCTGGGGGTAGGTCAGCATGGCCTTGGCGTCCGGGGTAAACTGCGGCCCCGATGGGGTGACCGCGCGAGCTCCGCATTATCGGCCAGGCCGCCCCCCGGGTACAAACGGTCGCACCCGGTCCGCCGCCATTTTTGTCTCCATGAGGACCACGCAACATGTGCCTGATTGTGTTCGCCTGGCAACAACACCCCACTTGCTCCCTGGTGCTGGCGGCCAATCGCGACGAGTTCCATCGCCGCCCCGCTGACGCGGCGGACTTCTGGGCAGACCACCCCGGACTGCTTGCCGGACGGGACCGTGAAGCGGGCGGTACCTGGATGGGGATTTCTGAAACCGGGCGCTTCGCGGCCATCACCAACGTTCGAGACCCCGAGGGCGGCCAGGGCAAGGCACCGCGCAGCCGGGGTGAGCTGACCACGGACTTTCTCAGCGCTGACACATCCCCCGAGGTGTACCTGGCGGATGTCGCCAACCGCTGCGACGCCTACCTGGGCTTCAATCTGCTGGTGGGCGACGGTCAAAGCCTGTGGTACCTGCACGGTGGCGGCGACGCGCCGACGCCCCACCGTCTCGAGCCCGGACTGTATGGCCTGAGCAACGCCGCCCTGGATGTGCCCTGGCCCAAGGTCAGCCTGGCCCGAAAAACGCTGGCGCAAATCCTGTCAGATGTTGGGGACGCAGCGGTGGATCACGCCGATCTGCGTCGCTGCGTTGCCGACCGCACCCTGGCCGATACGAACGCCCTCACACCCCACGGCCTTGAGGGCACCATGGCCCGGCGCCTCTCGGCCCAGTTCATCGTCACACCCGAGTACGGCACGCGCTGCTGCACCACCCTCACCCAGGGCCCGGAGGGTTGGGAGTTTCAGGAGCAACGCTTTGACACCGGTGGTGCCATTATCGGGGAATCCGTGTTTCGCAGTGATGCGGGGCTGCGTCAGGAATAGGGGTCGACGGGCGCCGGCACCATCTGCTGGAGTTCGCGGGAGCGCATGAACTCATTCATGTGCGCCTGTATCTCCTGGCCGCTGTCGAGCAACCGGACGTCCTCGAGCACCTGCTGGGCGTCCTTCGCCGTGATCGAGCGCAGCACGTGTTTAACCCGCGGCAGGCTGGTGGCGTTCATCGATAACACGTCATAACCCATGGCGAGCAGCAACACCGCGCCCATGGGGTTACCGGCAAGCTCGCCGCAGATACTGACCAGCACATCCTCGGCCCGCCCCGCCTGGGCGACCTGGTCCAACGCTTCGAGCACCGCCGGGTGAAACGCGTGGTAAAGATCCGACACCCGCGCATTGTTGCGATCCACCGCCAGCAGATACTGGGTCAGGTCGTTGCTGCCCACCGACAGAAAATCCACCCGCCGCGCGAGGGCGCGGGCCTGATACACCGCCGAGGGAACTTCGACCATCACGCCAATCGGCGGCAGGGGCACATCAATGCCCTCCTCGGCGATCTCCCGATGACTGCGATGCACCAGCGCCAGCGCTTCGTCCAGTTCGGGAATATTGCTCACCATGGGCAGCATGATGCGCAGGTTGTTCAGGCCTTCGCTGGCCTTGAGCATGGCCCGCACTTGCGCCAGCAGGATTTCGGGATGGTCCAGGGTTACGCGAATTCCACGCCAGCCAAGGAACGGGTTGGCCTCTTCGATGGGGAAATACGGCAGCGCCTTGTCCCCCCCAACATCCAGGGTCCGCATGGTCACCGGGTGGGGCGCAAAAGCCTCAAGCTGTTCGCGGTAGATCTGGCGCTGCTCTTCTTCTGACGGAAAGCGTTCGCGCATCAGGAACGGGACTTCCGTGCGGTACAGGCCCACGCCCTCGGCGCCGCGCTCCAGGGAGCGCGCCACATCGGCCATCAGGCCCGTATTGACCCACAGGGCCAGACGCCGGTCATCGAGGGTGACGCAGGGCAGACCGCGCAGCCCCTCGAGGTCCTTGTTCAGCGAGCGATCCTGGTCGGCGATCTCGCGAAAGCGCGACACGATCGCCGGTGTGGGGTTCAGGTGCACATTGCCGTTGTAGCCATCCACCACCAGCGACAGGTTGCTCAGGCGCGTATAGGGCAGGTCCACCGCACCCATCACCGTGGGAATACCCATCGCGCGGGCAAGAATGGCGACATGGGAGTTCCCCGAGCCTCGCACCGACACCAGGCCAGCGAGGCGGTTGCGGGGTATCTCGCCCAGCATCGAGGCGGTGAGCTCCTCGGCGACCAGGATCGTATCGTGGGGAAACTCACGGTTTTCACGTTCGTCTGCCTGCAGGTAACCGAGCACCCGCTCACCCAGGTCCTTGACGTCGACCGCCCGCTCGCGCAGGTAGGTATGCTCCATGGCCTCAAAGTGTCGAATGTGCTCGATCATGACCTGGGCCAGGGCGCCCTGGGCCCACTGCCCACCCTTGATCAGCGCCGCCACCTCACCGCCAATCGTCGAGTCATCGAGAATGCCGAGGTAAACATCGAACAGTGCCAGGTCTTCGGGAGACAGCTTGTCTCGCAGGTTTTCGGCTACCGATTCAATGTCGGTGCGCACCTGGGACAGAGCGTGCTTGAAGGCACGAAGCTCGCCGCGTCGATCATCGCTGAGCTGGCGCGGTACGGCGTAAAGGTCCGCCGCGGGAGAAATAACCACGGCCCGGCCAATGCCGATTCCCGGGGCGCCGGGTACGCCGCTGATGCGGGTCCAGACCATGTCACTGGGGGGACTGGAGGCATCCTTGACCTCACCCGTCACCCGCGCGTGGGCGATAACCCCCGCCAGCTGCGCCGACATGGTGACGAGGAACGCTTCGTCGCTGTCGTCAAAGCGCCGTCGCTCGGCCTGCTGCACCACCAATACGCCCAGCACATCCCGCTGGTGGATGATGGGCACGCCCAAAAACGCGTAGAAAGGTTCCTCACCGATATCGGGGAAGAACTGAAAGTTGGGGTGTAACGCCGCATCTTCGAGGTTCACCGGCTCCTCGCGCTGGGCAACCAGGCCCACGAGCCCCTCTCCGAGCGCCAACGACGCCTTGCCCACCTGTGCGCTGTTCAGGCCCTCGGTGGCACGAAAGACGTAACGCGATTCGCCGCGCCCCCGTATGTAGACACTGCAGACCTCCGTGCCCATGGCGGCGCGCACCCGCGAGACAATGATGCCGAGAATCTCGTCGAGGGACTCGGCGGTATTGACCTCAAGAACAATGTTGCGCAGTACGTCCAGCACCGGTCAGCGTCTCCGGGACTTGCGCGAGGGCGTATCGCCCGTCATGCCGGCCAGCGGGGCTGCGAGCTCCTTGAGCGCCCGCCGGTAAACCTCCCGCTTGAAGAACACCACCTGGTCCAGGGGATACCAGTAGGACACCCACTGCCAGTGATCAAACTCCGGTTTGGGGTTGTGCGTGAAGCTCACCGCGTCATCGTCGGCCAGCATGCGCAGCAGAAACCATTTTTGTTTCTGACCGATGCAGAGCGGCTCCTGCCCCTTGCGCTGGTAGCGCTTGGGCAGGTGGTAGCGCAGCCAACCGCGCGTGCTACCCACAAGCTCCACGGCATCGGGGCCCAGGCCGACCTCTTCTTCGAGCTCTCGGTACAGTGCCTCTTCAGCGCTTTCACCGTCATTTATACCTCCCTGGGGAAACTGCCAGGCATCGCGGCCACCCACGCGCCGGGCCCAGAGCAGCCTGCCCGCGTCATTGGCAATAACGATTCCCACGTTGGGCCTGAAGCCCTGCGCATCGATCATGCTTGGCTTAACCGAAGGTATACAGAGCGCTCGATTGTTCCACAGCGAGCGTGAGAATTGCCAGACCCGTGTGCCATCGCTAACCTTGCGACCCCCACCGCCATGGCCATGAAACATGACCCTCGCCATTTTTGATCTCGACAACACGCTCATAGCGGGTGACAGCGATCACCTGTGGGGGGAGTTTCTCTGCCACAAGGGGCTGGTGGATGACCGGCAGTTCCGCGCCGAGAATGATCGCTTTTACGCAGACTATCAGCGCGGCAACCTGAACATCGAAGCCTATGTAGAGTTTGTACTGGCACCGCTGGCCGGGCGGAGCCTCGATGAACTGGCATCGCTTCACGCCGACTTCATGCGTGAAGCCATCGACGCGCTGCTGCTACCCGCCGCCACGACCCTGATTGAGCACCACCGTGCACAGGGTCATCGTCCACTGATTATTACGGCGACGAACGAATTCATCACCCGACCCATTGGCGCCCGTCTGGGCATCGCGGACCTGCTGGGCTGCGCGGTCGAGATTCACGACGGCAAGCTCACGGGGGGCACCGTGGGCACGCTGACCTATCGGGAGGGCAAAGTCACTCGCCTGCGTGAGTGGCTGGCCGGGCAGAACGAAAGCCTGGAGGGCGCGTGGTTCTACTCGGATTCCCACAACGACCTGCCGCTACTGGAGCTTGTCGACAATCCCGTTGCCGTGGACCCCGATGATCAGCTTGAGCTTGCGGCCCGGGACCGTGGCTGGCCAGTCATGACGCTGCGCGACGGCAACGAGCCCCGGGTGCGTTAGCGGTCAGTCGTCGGCGTCGCAGTGCGCCTGGTAGGCCTCGCCGTCCAGGAGCAGGGTTTCGACCTCGCCGACGTCCTGAGGCTGAAGGCGGAAAAACCATCCGTCCTGGTACGGATCACTGTTGACGGTTTCTGGAGCATCCTCAAGCACCGAATTAATCGCGATGACCGTGCCCGATACGGGTGCGTAGATATCAGAGGCGGCTTTTACAGATTCCACCACGCCCGCCTCGTCACCGGCGGACAGTTCCGCGCCCTCCTCAGGCAACTCCACGAACACCACATCACCCAGCGCTTCCTGGGCGTGATCGCTGATCCCCACTGTCACCGTGCCGTCATCCTCTATACGCGCCCATTCGTGGCTGCGTGCGTAGCGAAGTTCAGGAAGTACCTGACTCATAACATGTCCTCTGAAACTGAAAAATGGCCGACAGTGTCGCGCCGTGTCTTACTGGGTGAGCATCCACTCAATAACGGTTTTCACATCGGCTTCGGGTGCCGGACTGGCGGGCATGGGAATGGCCCCCCAGGTGAGCTCTCCAGCGGCACGTCCGGCCTTGACCGTGGCCACCAGCGCATCGACGTCTGCCGCACTGTACTTCGCCGCAAGGTCCTTGATGGACGGGCCCACGGCTTTGCGGTCGAGCTGGTGACAACCCATACACCCGGATTTCATGGCCGTCGCCTGGTCTGCCAGCGCCAGATGGCTGATGAAAAACAGCATCGCTACACCTAGATACTTCATCGTTTAGCCCCTTTTAGCTCCTTCCAGCCCGCCGGCAATATTGCAGCGAGAGTATGTGCCCTGGCAGATGCGCTGAAGCCCACCGGAGCCGTTCCAAATTATTCTAGCCGCGAGTCGCGAAAACTCAATGCATGTCAGGCGACGCCCATCGTCTGGCGAATCAGGCGTCGCTTCAGCGGAGAAATGGCGTTCACGCTGCGCAGACCCTGGTTGCGCAGCCAGCGCACCGGCAGCGCATCCTGAGCGAACAATCGCTTGAAGCCATCCATGGCGGCCATCATCGCGAGATTGTCTGCCTTGCGACGCCGCTGGTACCGGCGCAAAACGTCAAGTCGGCCGGGGTTCAGGCCCCGCTCCACGGCCCTGGCAACTTCATCGGCGAGCACCTCAACATCGGCCAGGCCCAGATTGATTCCCTGGCCCGCCAGGGGATGAATCGTATGCGCCGCATCGGCCACCAGGGCGATACCCGGCAACACGTAGTCCACGGCGTGACGCTGACGCAGGGGGAATGCATAGCGTGGTGCGCACGCTACTGCCGCACCCAGCGCCGCTTCGCTGGCGGTGGTCAGCGCATCGCAAAAGCCCTGCTCATCCAGACCGAGCAGTTCATCGGCGCAATCCTCTTCGATGGACCACACAATGGAACACAGCCGCTCATCAGCGCCTTGCAGCGGCAGCAGCGCGAGCGGCCCCGTCGACAGAAAGCGTTGCCAGGCCGTTCGCTCGTGCGAACGCTCGAAGCGCACGGTACTGACGATGGCCCGGTGTCCGTAGTCCCATTCGCGGGTCCGCATACCCAGACGCTCGCGGGTTGGCGACAGGGCGCCGTCGGCGGCCACCAGCAGATCACAGCCCAGGCGCTCCCCTGACTCCAGTACCACCGTGGTGCATGACTCCTGGCGCTCAAGCTCGGCCACAACAGCGGGAGCCCTTATCTGCAGGCCAGCCTGGTCTTGCGCCCGCTCCAGGAGCGCGCCGGTAACCAGGCTGTTTTCGACGATGGTTCCCAGGCTGGGCGCGCCCACCTCGGATGCGTCGAATTCGATACGACCTGTGCCTTCGGCATCCCAGACCGTCATATGGCGATAGGCGCAGCTACGGGCTGCGGTGATCGCCGGCCAGGCTCCCAGGCGATCCAGAAACTTGATCGACCGACCCGTCAGGGCACTGACCCTGGCATCGAAGGCGCGGGGATCGGTCTCGCCTGCATCGACCGTGGGCAGCGCCGCGGGCTCCTTCGCCTCGATCAGCGCCAGGGACAGGCCCTTGCCCGCCAACGCCACCGCCGTCGCGAGGCCGGCGATGCCACCGCCGGCGATGACCACGTCCACGCGACGATCGGCCGTGTTGTCGTGCGACCGCTCAGCCACGGGCAGTCTCCAGCGCGGCCATGCCCGCAGCCTGATGCACAAACTGCCGTCGAAGGAGCGGAAACAGATCGAGGCCCGCAAGCGCCAGGTCGCGTCCGAGGGAAACCAGGGGGTCCGCCACCATGAACAGGCCGGGAAGCCCGTCGCTGGCGCCAATGGTGATGGCCTGGTCTTCGTGACGCGAGCGCGTGTAGGCCTCCAGTGCGTCGAGATCACCGGGGCTGCGCTGACGACGTACCGCATCGCTGATATGAGTGCTGAGTGCGGCTGCGTCCCGCAGTGCCAGGTTAAAACCCTGGCCCGCTACGGGGTGCAGCGCGTGGGCGGCGTTGCCCAGCACCACGCAGTGTCGCCGTGCCTGCTCCACCGCCTCGACCAGCGCCAGGGGGTAGCTGTGCCGTTCGCCGACCCGCGTGATGCGCCCTAAGCGATGGCCAAACGCATCCTCCAGAGCGCGTCGAAAACTGTCGTCATCGGCCACCTGCAATCGCTGGGCCTCCGTCGGCGGCAGGGTCCACACAAGGGCCATGCGATGGGCGCTTTCCGCCGTCGCCACCAGCGGCAGCAGGGCCAGGGGGCCACTGGCGGTGAAGCGCTCGAAGGCCCAGCCCTGATGGTCCTGTTCAAAGGCCAGATTGGCGATGAGCCCCTGCTGGCCGTAGGACTTGCGCCGGGTAAAAAATCCCAGGGACTCGCGCAGCGTGGAGGCGGCGCCATCGGCGATCACCAGCAGATCCGCGCGCACGGTCTCTCCGTCGAGGGTCACGTCCATGCCCCCAGCATCAGCCCTTGCCTCGCTGACGCGGGCCGGACAGCGCAGTTCGATACGCGGGCGCCCACGAACCGCCGCCAGCAGCGTACGACCCAGGCAGGGGTTTTCGACCACCCACCCCAGCGCGTCCCAGCCCTGCTCATGCGCCGACAGGCAACTGCTGCCGAAGCGCCCGCGGCGCGACACGTGTATCTGTCGGATCGGCCCCAGCCCCGGCAACAGTTCATCCCACAGACCCAACTCCTGCAGCAGTGTTGCCGTGCTGAAACTCAGGGCCGTGGAACGGGCATCAAAGGAGGGGTGGTAAGGGCTCGAGACTGCCGTGGGCTCTGGCAGGGCCATGCCCTCAACGACGGTGATGCGCACGCGCTCCGGTAAATCGCGGTCGAGCAGCAGGGCCAGGCTGAGGCCCACCATACCGCCCCCGGCAATCACCACATGATCGGACTGGCGAGCTGCACCGTCGCTCATGCCATGAGTGCCTCTATCTCATCTGCGCTGCGGGGCAGGCCGCTGCTGAGCAGCTCAAAACCGTCTTCGGTAATCACCACGTCATCTTCAATACGCACGCCCAGGCCACGCCAGGGTCGATCCACAGCGGTATTGTCTGGCGCCACATACAAGCCCGGCTCTACCGTAAGCACCATGCCCGGCTCCAGAATCCGCCACTCTCCGCCGGGACGGTAGTCCCCCACATCGTGCACATCGAGGCCAAGCCAGTGGCCAACGCGGTGCATATAAAAATCGCGGTATGCACCCTCTTTTATCAGCTTCTCGACACGACCGCTGAGCAGGCCGAGGTCCACGAGTCCCCGGGTGATAACGTCGACGGTGGCTTCGTGGGGCGCGTTCCAGTCCTGTCCTGGAGCGAGCGCGGCGAACGCCGCCTCCTGCGCCGCCAGTACCAGTTCATAGAGCTTGCGTTGGCGACGACTGAAGCGACCATTGACGGGAAACGTGCGGGTGATATCGCTGGCGTAACCACGGTACTCGCAGCCTGCGTCAATGAGCACCAGGTCACCGCTGCGCAGGCGGCGATCATTCGCGGTGTAGTGCATGGTGCAGGCGTTGGCACCACCGGCAACAATAGCGGGATAGGCCGCGTGGCGGGCGCCGTGACGGGCATACTCGTGCTGCATTTCGGCTTCCAGGGCGTACTCGTACATTCCGGGACGGCACTGCACCATGGCGCGGCGATGAGCCCGCACGCTGATCGCTGCGGCCTGGCGCAACTGCCGCAACTCGGCAGCGGATTTGTAAAGGCGTTGCTCGTGCAGCAGGTGATCCAGATCCGTGAACTCTCCCGGCGGCACTGCCCCTGCCGCCACCTTGCTGCGGATGCTGTTGACCCAGGCCATGATACGGGAGTCGAAATCACGGCTGCGTCCCATGGAGTAATACACGCGACCCCGGCCCTCGATCAGGCCGGGCAGGATGTCGTCGATATCACTGAGAGGAAAGGCATCGTCGGCACCAAAGGCTTCGCTTGCCGCGTCGGCGCCAACCCGGGCGCCGTGCCAGAGCTCCTGCACAGGGTCCTTCTCATGACAGAAGAGCACGTATTCACCGTGCGCGCGTCCCGGTAGCAGGACCGCCACGGCATCGGGCTCGGGGAACCCCGTGAGGTAGTGAAAATCGCTGTCCTGACGGAATGGATACTCGGTGTCGCGACTGCGCACGGCCAGCCCCGCCGCCGTGACTATGGCGATGCTGTTGTCCTCCATCATGTCCATCAGGCGCTGACGGCGGCGCTGGAATTCACCGCGGGGCAGCCCGGGTACCGCGTCCAGGGGTTCGCCGGAACAGGGCTGCGCGCTAGTCACCGCGATCCTCGGGTGTACCGACCCCGGCGTCCAGCAACACATTCATCGCCGCAACGCGCAGATACTCGTAGAGCTCTTCGTAGTGGCGCTCGCCATCCTCATCATCCTGACTGTCGTCGTCATCGGGACCAGCCTGGGCGATGGCGGCAAAGTCCTTGAGCGCTTCGGCGCTGTCGGTAGCTACGGCCTCGGCCTGGGCACCGGCGCTGACGCGGGCCTGGGCAAAGCCGCCTAGAAATCCGCGGCACCAGGACGCCATGGCGTCCACGCGCTGCCCCAGTTCCACGTCGTCACCGGGAAGCAATAGCTGAAAGTCAAAGTCGCCCGCGGCGATGCAGGCTTCCATCTCATCCCGCAGGCCCTGGATTGCGTCGGCCATGTCGCCATGGAACGTCGTGTCCAGAGTCTGCTCCAGGTTGGTGATGAGCGCGGCGCGATCACCGCGAAAGCCGCCGCCGAGGAGTCCGCCCAGACAGCCGTGGATTTCTGCGGGGGACAGCAACTGCCCCTGCTCAAGCAGGGCATTTGCCAGCGCGTCAAAATGGGCACCCAGATCGTCACCGGGAAGAGGATCAAGAATGGACAATACGTTTACTGCGACGCGTTTGCGCCGTTGACCTGTCTGAGACCGAACCCTATAGTGCCGACAATCCCAAGCGCCATGCAAGTCGTGCCGGCATGTCAGATGACGCCCTGAAAACCCTGGAAGACAAGATCGATCAGCTCATTGCGCTGTGCGCGCAGCTGAATCGCGAAAACCGCGCGCTCAAGGAAGAGAATCTTGGCTTCCAGCAGGAGCGACGGGACCTTATTGCCAAGAATGACCTTGCCCGCGCCCGCGTCGAGGCAACGCTGCAACGCCTGCGCAGCATGGAGGCCGCATCATGAGCGCTCGCGGCAACACCGTGTCTGTGAAGATTCTCGACAAGGAATACCAGGTGGCCTGCCCCCCCGAGCAGCAGGCGGAACTGCTGCTGTCTGCCCGTCACCTGGATGAGCAGATGCGCGCCATTCGTGCCACCGGCAAAGTGATTGGCCTGGAGCGCATCGCCGTGATGGCCGCGCTCAACATCAGCCATGAGCTGTTGAAGGCTCGCTCCGGCCCCGCGGCCGAAACCGATGCCACTGCCACGGCAACAGACGAGACACCTCCGCCACCAGGAGGCGTGGCCAGCCTCAGCGCCAAACTCGACGAGGCGCTGCACCAGCTTCGTCAGCTCGAAATCGGCTGAAACGCCCCGTTGGCAAGTCAATTGGGGGCAGGTACCACCGCCCCTACCCGCGATACGCTATAATTCGTCCCGGTCCCTGGCGCATTTGCCAGACTTACTGTCCTCGAGCCGATAAAGCGTTAACCGGGGGTGACCGTCGCCGTTGGTGTGCAAGTCCGGCATGACCGGGAAGCCTGATACGGTACGGGAGCCACCACCTTGAACCGTAGGGTTCAAGGGCCGTTCTGTCAGCGGTGCGCCGGGTACCGAACTTTTCTGCCCCTCCGGCTGCCCCGCTGCAAAAAACCCAATCTCGCCGAAAGAAACCACCGGAATGGCGCCGCAGACTGAGTATCGCGAAGCAAAGGGCGCCCTGCGCACCGAACACCGGGCATTGCGCAGGCAGATCGCGCCTGCGATCGCCGCTGAAGCAGCGCTGCGCGCCGCACAACATCTGGCAACCCACCGGCTGTGGTCTGCTTCGCAGCATGTGGGCCTGTTCCTCGCCAACGATGGCGAGCTGGACCCCGCACCCATTGCCGCGAACGCACGGCAAGCGGGCAAAACCCTTTACCTGCCCTCTATTCAGGGCCAGTCACTGGAATTCCGGCGCTGGGACGCCGACACTCCCCTTCACCCCAATCGCTACGGCATTGGCGAAAGTGCGGGCGCTCCACAAGCCGGTTCAGACCTGGACTTGCTGGTCATACCGCTCGTTGCCTGGTCACCCAGCGGAGCCCGGCTGGGCATGGGCGGCGGATTTTACGACCGGTTTATTGCGGCGCTGCCCGACCAGCGGCCGTTTCTGCTGGGGCTGGCGTACAGCTCGCAACAGGACGAACGCATTGACGCGATGCGCGAAAGCTGGGATGCGCCGCTGGACGGTGTGCTGACGGAAGAGGGATTGGCGCTGTGCAACTCAGAAGCGAGCTAGCAGCGCAGAAAACTCAGGGGTTGTCGACGATACCGGCCTGAAGTGGTGAGGCAGGCGCAGCGACGCTCGGCCCGGAGGACATGGGCAGCATCACGGTCAATAGTACGCCCAGGCCGAAGGCGGCGGTGAGCACAAGTAGCATGTCAGGTCGGCGTTTCACGACGATCCTTGGGTTATTTTTGTTACGAATTCACAAATATGTCATGGAATAGTTGACGGTGCAAGACGTCTGACCAGGGAGGATTTGCCTTATCAGACGTCGTCATCTGGCGTACCGAGGTACAGGCGGTACGCCGCATTGTCGGTTTCATCCCAGTAGCGGTAGCCGATTTCTTCCAGTCGTTCGCGCACTTCCCGACGCTGGCGCGCCCCCACCTGCATGCCCACCAGAATGCGCCCGAAGGCGGCGCCATGATTGCGATAGTGGAACAACGAGATGTTCCAGCGCTCACCCAGCCCCGCCAGAAATTTGAGCAACGCACCGGGTCGCTCGGGAAATTCAACGCGGTAAACGCGCTCCTCGCCCACATCATCCGGCGCCCGTCCCCCCACCATGTAGCGCACGTGGAGCTTCGCCGTTTCGTTGTCGGTGAGGTTTTCGCAGTGATAGCCCTTACCCTCGAGTTGGGCCAGTAGCTGTGACAGGTCATCGCCGCCCGGCTCCACCGTCACCCCCACGAACACCCGCGCCCGGGATGCCGAGCTGTAGCGGTAGTTGAATTCCGTGATATTGCGCTTGCCGATGGCGCCGCAGAAACGGCGGAACGCGCCGGGCTCTTCGGGAATCGTCACACTGATCACCGCCTCGCGCTGCTCGCCGATCTCGGTGCGCTCCGAGATGTAACGCAGACGATCAAAATTCGTATTGGCACCGCTGAGCACCGCAAGCAGCTGCTGGTTCTGCACGCCATCGCGCTCGATGTATTTTTTCAGGCCGGCGAGCGCCAGGGCCCCGGCGGGCTCGGCGATGCCACGGGTGTCTTCGAAGATATCTTTGATCGCCGCACACATCTCGTCGGTGCTGGCGGTGATGACCTCGTCCACGGTATCGCGGATCACTCGAAAGGTCTCTTTGCCCACCTGTGCCACGGCGCAGCCATCGGCAAATAACCCCACCTCGCCCAGCGTGACGCGTCGCCCCCGATCCAGCGCCGCCTTCAGGCAGGCCGCGTCTTCGGGTTCCACGCCGATGATTCTGGTCTGGGGCCACACGTAGCGTATGTACGCGGCCATCCCGGCAAGCAGGCCACCGCCGCCGACCGGGACGAAGACCGCGTCGAGCGGTTCCTGATGCTGGCGCACCACCTCCATTCCCACGGTGCCCTGCCCTGCGATCACATCGGGATCATCAAAGGGGTGCACGTAGGTCAGTCCCTTCTTCTCTACCAGCGCGGTGGCATGCGCCGCCGCCTCGTCGAAGCTGTCTCCGTGCAGCACCACCTGCGCTCCGCGCGAGCGCACCGCATTGACCTTGATCGCTGGTGTGGTCTGAGGCATGACGATGGTCGCCGGTACGCCCATGCGCTGGGCCGCCATAGCGAGCCCCTGGGCATGATTGCCCGCCGACGCCGCGATGACCCCGCGCTCACGCTGCTCCGGGCTGAGGCGACTCATCTTGTTGTAGGCGCCGCGCAGCTTGAACGAGAACACGGGCTGCAGATCTTCGCGCTTCAGCCAGATGCGGTTACCAAAGCGCGCCGACAGCAGCGCCGCCTCGTCGACCGGCGTCTCCCGGGCCACGTCGTAGACGCGGGCATCAAGGATTCGCTTGATATAGGACTGGGGCATGAGCAGGGCGCCGGGCAAAAGGCGCATGGTAAAGCACCAGGCAGGCAGCGCGCAGCCACGGGATGCGTGAACTAGTCACAGCCCCTCCCCGGCGCCGGCGCACGCAGGTACACTCGCGCTTTGCTTTCAGGAACCGCTTATGGATCAGGACGCCCTCAAGCGCAGCGTGGCAGACGCCGCCCTGGCACTCGTCGAACCCCATCTCGAATCTGACATGGTGCTCGGCATCGGCACCGGCTCTACGGCGAACCTGTTTATTGAAGGGCTGGCGAAGCTCGCGCACCGCTTTGACGGTGCCGTGGCAAGCTCCGAAGGCAGCGCCGAGCGCCTGCGCGCCATCGGTGTTCCCGTTTATGACCTCAATGCTGTTGACCGCATCGAGTACTACGTGGACGGTGCCGACGAGTGCAACGCCGACCTGCAGCTGATCAAGGGCGGTGGTGCCGCCCTGACGCGCGAGAAAATTGTCGCCGCGGTGGCCAACACCTTTATCTGCATCGCCGATGAGAGCAAATGGGTGCCCACCCTGGGCGCGTTCCCCCTGCCAGTAGAGGTCATACCCATGGCGCGCAGCCACGTCGCCCGGGAACTGGTGAAGCTCGGCGGCGACCCGATACTGCGCGAAGGCGTGACCACCGACAACGGCAACGTGATTCTGGATGTCTACAACTTCTCGATTCCCCAGCCCCTGGCGATGGAAGAAAAGATCAATGCCATCACGGGTGTCGTGTGCAACGGCCTGTTCGCCCATCGCCCTGCAGACCGCCTGCTGCTGGGCGGCGTGGACGGCGTGAAGGAGTTCAGGCGTCCAGCATCTTCCCTGGATTCATGATGCCGGCGGGATCAAACACCCGTTTGATCTGTGCCATCAGCGCGATCTCTGCCTCAGAGCGACTGTAGGACAGGTACGGTTTTTTCAGCAGGCCCACACCGTGCTCGGCCGAGATGCTGCCGCCATGGCGGGCCACCACCTCAAAGACTCCCGGCGTGACGTCACCACAACGGGCCTGGAATTCATCCATGCTCATGTCGTCAGGCTTGAGAATGTTCAGGTGCACGTTGCCGTCGCCAATATGTCCGAACCAGATGATCTCGAAATCGGGGTAATTCGCGTTGACCACCTGCTCCACCTCGTCCAGAAGCGCCGGCACGCGTGACACCACCGTCGAGATGTCGTTCTTGTAGGGCGTCCAGCGCGAAATCGTCTCTGACACGTCCTCGCGCAACCGCCACAGGCTCTGCGCCTGCGCCAGGCTCTGGCTCATGACACCGTCATGGACCCATCCGTTTTCTACGCAGTGCTCAAAACAGCCCATCGCTGCTGCCTCGGCGTCATCATCGGGGCAGGCAAACTCGAGCAGCGCATAAAACGGCGTGGCGGTCGTGAAGGGTCGGGCCAGATCGTGATGCGCGACCACCTTGGCCAGCGCCTCTTCCGAGAAGAATTCAAACGCTTCGAGACAGACCCGGTCGCGAAACGCGTCGAGCACTCGCATGATCGCCGCCATGTCCGGCGTGCCCAGCACCATCACCGCACAGGGCGGTGGCGCCGCGTCCAGACGCATGGTCGCTTCGACGATAATGCCCAGGGTGCCCTCGGAACCAATCATCAGGTGGCGCAGGTCATACCCGGCGTTGTTCTTGACCAACCCGCGGTTCAGATCCAGCAACTCGCCCGTGCCGGTGACCACCTTTAGCCCCGCCACCCATTCACGCGTCATTCCGTAGCGAATAACCTTGATTCCGCCGGCATTTGTCGCGATATTGCCGCCAACTTGACTGGATCCACTGGACGCAAAGTCCACCGGATATGCCAAGCCCTGACCCTGTGCAAAGGCCTGTAGCTGCTCCGTGACCACCCCGGCCCCGCAGCGCACCGTGCGGTCCGTGGCATCAAAATCCGTAATCCAATTCAGGCGATCCAGAGCAACCACCACTTCACCATTGGCCGCGACCGCACCGGCAGACAAACCACTGCGCCCTCCCGAGGGCACCAGCGCCACGCCTTCCTGCGCCGCCCAGCGCACCACCGCCTGCACCTGTTCCACGCTGCCGGGCAACACCACCGCCGACGGCGCCGGCTCATGCACCCGAGTCCAGTCACGCCCGTACTGCGTTCGGGCATCGTCATCCACGCGAATACCATTTTCGCCGACGATAGCCGTCAGATCGCGGATTTGGACGTCATTCAACACATTAAGGTCCTAAGATGCCAATTAGTGATTCACCAACAGGTTCGCACAAAACGTGTTGGCCCGATGGTAGCTCGAGGGTTGTCGCGGTCGTTCGCGATCCCGGGGCCGACTTCCTCCGCTCGCTGTAGAGGGGGGACGCTCACTCCGGAAGTCACCCCCGGGATCGCCAGGCCGTGCAATGTCTGCGGCCTCTTCCTGCCCAGCCCTGTGCCAGCCTTCTGAGACACCCCAGGAACACGCCTTGCACCTGCGCCTCTACGCAAGCCTGACCCTGAGCCCTCACCCGTACCTGCCCCTGCCCCGGTACCCGTGCCTGTACCTTTACCTGTACCTGTACCTGTACCTGTACCTGTACCGTAGCAAGGATCGCCCAGTCACCGCTCGGCAGAGGCCTCGCCGATACGGCGGTGATTCCTGGAGCGAGCGTCCCCCCTCCCCAGCGAGCGGAAGGAGTCGCCGCCGTATCGGCGAGGCCGCGTTCAAGCGTTTAGTTCGGCCAATTCAGGCTCAGAGTCAGGCCCGGAGCCAGGCCCGGAGCCAGGCCCGGAGCCAGGCCCGGAGCCAGGCGTTCGTATGCTACCATGCGCGCCCTCCGCCGCCGGGTCCCCGGTGTTAGCTGCCCAATCACCGGAGTTCGACCCCATCATGGCTCAGCAGTCGCTTGAAAAGAGCAAAATCCGTTTTCTATTGCTGGAGGGAGTGCATCCGTCCGCCATCGAGACGCTGAACCGGGCGGGGTACTTCAATATCGAGCAGCACAGCAAATCGCTGCCGCCCGAGGAGCTCAAAGCCGCCCTGGCCGGCGCCCATTTCGTGGGGATTCGCTCACGCACGCAGCTCACGGAAGAGGTGCTCGCCGCGGCACCTCGCCTGATCGCCATTGGCTGTTTTTGTATCGGCACCAACCAGGTCGATCTGGATGCGGCGACGCGGCGCGGCATCACGGTATTCAATGCCCCGTTCTCGAATACGCGCTCTGTTGCCGAACTGGTGATTGCCGAGGCGATCCTGCTGTTGCGCGGTCTGCCGGAGAAAAACGCGGCGGCCCATCGCGGGGAATGGCAAAAAAGTGCGGCTAACTCCTACGAAATACGCGGTAAAACGCTGGGAATTGTCGGCTACGGCAATATCGGCATGCAGCTCGGCGTGATCGCCGAGGGGCTGGGTATGCGTGTTCTGTTCCACGACGTGGTGAACAAGTTACCCATCGGCAACGCCCGCCAGGTCGACAGCCTGGACGAGTTGCTGGCCCACGCCGACGTTGTCAGCCTGCATGTTCCTGAGACCGCCGCGACCCACACCATGATCGGAGCGGCCCAACTGGCACGCATGCAACGTGGCGCGATCCTGATCAATGCGTCCCGAGGCACCGTGGTCGACATCGACGCGCTGGCCGAGGCTTTGCGCAGCAAGCATCTGCGCGGCACGGCGATCGACGTGTTTCCCGTGGAGCCCCGCTCCAATGACGATGAATTCCTGTCACCGCTGCGCGAGTTCGACAACGCCTTTCTGACGCCCCATGTGGGCGGCAGCACCATGGAGGCCCAGGCCAATATTGGCCAGGAGGTCGCCGAGAAGCTATTTCGCTACTCCGATAACGGCACGACCACGAGTTCGGTGAACATGCCGGAGGTTGCCCTGCCCGAGCACGACGACTGCCACCGACTACTACATATACACCGCAACATCCCCGGCATGATGACCGCAATCAACAACGTGTTTTCGGAACACGGCGTGAACATCGCCGCCCAGTACCTGCAGACCAACGAACACGTGGGCTACGTCGTCATCGACGTCAACGCCGAACACTCCGAGATTGCCCTGCAGAAGCTCTCGGCACTGGACGGTACGCTCCGCTGCCGGGTACTGTTCTAGTTCGCCTGCGGAGTCACCCTACATGCCTGTAGCTATAAATAGAGTCCAGAGTAGCGCCCAACATGGCGCCCAACGTCACTCGCGCCTGCCCCGTCCGCTACGGCTGGGCTGCATCAGCCTGTTGGCCCTTACCCTGCTGGCCCCCGCCCTCGCCACTGCACGTGACGACAAGTTTCCGGGCGTACGCAAGCTGATGAGCGACGAGCAGTTCAAGGCGGCGGGGCTGGACAACCTGACTCCCGAGCAGCTGAAGCAACTGGACGCCTGGTTGCTGCAGTACACCGCGGGCGAGGCCACAGTGCTGAGGGATCAGAACGCCGAAGTCCGCGAAGTCGAAAGCGCCTATAACGTCGAGGCCCAGGCCGCGGAGTTCCGTGGCTGGAGTGGCGACACCGTATTCCGCCT
Organism: Gammaproteobacteria bacterium; assembly: GCA_030433415.1. Lineage (GTDB taxonomy): Bacteria > Pseudomonadota > Gammaproteobacteria > Pseudomonadales > Halieaceae > Congregibacter. The sequence goes on from JAUIMF010000015.1 coordinate 36,667, forward strand.
GGACAACGGCCAGGTCTGGAAACAACGCCTGGACGGGCGCTTCGCCTACGGTGGTGACGATCAGCGGGTCCGCATCGAGCGCAATTTCATGGGCTTTTTTCGCCTGGTTCACGTGGCCACGGGCCGCGCCGTGGGCGTGACACGCCTGCGCTGACGCGCCACCTCCGCAAACAGCACCCTGGCCCCGGCCATTCAAGTTCTGCCTAAATACCCCTTGATAAGCTGCTGAAAACCTGCAGTTTTGGATAAGTTCCCGGCAATCGCGTGAATTTGTCACAAATACCCGCTACCCCATGGGCAAAGGGCATTTACATTGGTTTACAGTGTCACCACCGCGGCGTCTCGGCGCCGCACCCATTGCAGTTATTATTTTTATTCAGGGGTTTACATTATGTTGAGAAAGCATCTCACCACCGCTGTGTCTGCGGCCCTCGGCCTCGGCGTACTCAGCACGCTGCCCGGCACTGCCTTTGCGCAGGACGAGCAGCTGGTTGAAGAAGTAGTGGTCACCGGCTCGCGTATCCAGAAAGCTAATCTGGTGAGCTCCAGCCCGGTTACCCAGGTTGACGCCGAGCAATTCAAGTTCCAGGGTGTTACCCGCGTAGAAGACCTGCTGGCAGATCTACCCTCGGTATATCCGGGTCAGAACTCCGGTCAGTCCAACGGCTCTACCGGTACGGCCACCATTAACCTGCGTAACCTGGGTGCCAACCGTACCCTGGTACTGGTCAACGGCCGTCGCCTGCCCATCGGTTCTCCCCAGGCGGGTGGCCAGGGCTCTGACATCAACCAGATCCCCGCACCGCTCATCGAGCGTGTGGAAGTGCTGACCGGTGGTGCTTCGTCCACCTACGGTTCTGACGCTGTGGCTGGTGTTGTCAACTTCATCATGGTTGATGACTTCGAAGGTGTGAAGCTGGACGTTCAGTACTCCGGCTACCAGCACAAAAACGACAACAGCCAGGCGAAATCCATCAACGCCGCCAGCGGCTTTGAAGCTCCCGGCGGTACCGTGAACGATGGCGAGATTGCTGACATCTCCTTCATCATCGGTGCCAACCTGGACGGTGGTCGCGGTAACGTAACCGCCTACGCCGGCTACCGTGACATCAGCGCCGTTGTGCAGGGTTCTCGTGACTTCTCCAACTGTGCTATCGCCGGCAGCCAGGACTCTCAGGCATGTGGTGGTTCTTCCACGCTGCCCGAAGGTCGCTTCACGGACTTCGGCCTGCTCGCGGATGTGCCCCCCGGCAGCTTCGACTACATCGTTCAGGGTGACCAGTTCGTGCCGCGGAATGGCCTGCTGTACAACTACAACCCCTCCAACTTCTTCCAGCGCCCTGACGAGCGCTATACCGGTGGTGTTTTCGGTCACTACGAAATCAACAAGCACGTTGACGTATTCACCGAGCTGAACTTCATGGACAACCGCTCCAACGCGCAGATCGCTCCCTCCGGTGCGTTCTTCGTAACCAGCGCCCTGTCCTGCGGGAACCCCTTCCTGTCCGACCAGCAGTTCGACCTGATCTGTGGCCAGTTTGGCCTCGGCGAAAACGACTTCCAGGACCTGTTCCTCGGCCGTCGTAACGTAGAAGGTGGTTTCCGTAACGAAGACATCCGTCACACCACGTTCCGTGGCGTGTTCGGTGCCCGCGGTGAGATCAACGACAACTGGCGCTACGAAGTATCTGGCCAGTACGCCGAGACCTCTATGGAATCCACGTACAACAACGAGCTGTCCACCACGCGCATCATCCGCGCCCTGGACGCTACGACAGATGCCAACGGCAACGCTGTATGTCGTTCCGTACTGGACGGCTCTGACCCGAGCTGTGTGCCCTGGAACGTATTCCAGACCGGCGCAGTTACCGACGAGATGCTGAACTACCTGTACATTCCCCTGTACGCCCGTGGTACCACGGACCAGAAGGTATTCACCGGCTACGTCACGGGTGACCTGGGCGAGTACGGCGTATCCCTGCCCACCGCCGACAGCGGCATCAGCGTGGTACTGGGTGCGGAATACCGCTCTGAAAACCTGGACTTCAACCCCGACTCCGGCTTTGAAAGCGGCGACGGTGCTGGTCAGGGTGGCCCCGTACTGGGCGTGAAAGGTGGCTTCGACGTTACGGAATACTTCGCTGAGGTGAGCATTCCCCTGGTCGAAAACAAAGACTTTGCCCAGGAAGTAACCCTGGATCTGGGCTACCGGTATTCGGATTACTCCACGGACGTGGAAACCGATACCTACAAGGTGGCTCTGGCCTGGTCCGTCAACGAAGATGTTCGTCTGCGTGCCAGCTACAACCGCGCTGTTCGTGCCGCGAACATCCGCGAGCTGTTCCGCTCCCAGGGTATCGGCCTGTTCGACATGGCTGAAGACCCCTGTGCCGGCGCTACGCCCACGGCGAGCTTCGAGCAGTGTGCCCGCACCGGCGTAACCGCCGCGCAGTACGGCACCATTGCTGACTCTCCTGCTGGTCAGTACAACGAAGTTACCGGTGGTAACCCGGACCTCAAGCCTGAAGAAGCTGATACCTACAGCTACGGCGTGATCTGGTCACCGAGCTTCGTTGAAGATCTGACGATCACCGTTGACTACTTCGATATCGAAATCACCGACGCGATCGGCGCGATCAGCTCCGAGACGATCCTCAACAGCTGTCTGAACACGGGCGACGCTCAGTTCTGTGACCGGGTGAACCGCGGTGCGGTAACGGGAACGCTGTGGCTGGGTAACGACAACATTCTGTCTACCGACGACAACCTCGGCTTCTTCAGCACCAAGGGCTTCGATTACACGATCGATTACACCTTTGGTCTGGGAGACATGGGTAGCCTGAACATCACCAACATCGGTACGTACCTGACCGAGTGGGATCAGCAGGAATTCGCCGGTGAGCAGATCGTTGACTGTGTGGGCTACTGGGGTGGTTCCTGTGGCACGCCGACCTTCGAACTGCAGAACAACCTGCGTGTAACCTGGGTTACGCCCTGGGCGGTTACCCTGTCTGCACAATGGCGCTACATGAGCGACGCGGATGAGTGTGTCCTCGGCGGTGGCGGTACCTGTACCGAAGACGGCAGCTGGGATCTCGACGCCCAGAACTACCTGGACGTTTCCGGTCTGTGGGATGTCACCGACATGATCACGCTGCGTGCGGGTATCACCAACCTGATGGACGAAGAGCCGCCTCTGACCGACGCGGGTCCGTCTATCTTCGGTAACGGTAATACGTTCCCCGGCGTCTACGACGCTCTGGGTCGCTACTGGTTCGTAGGCGGTACCTTCCAGTTCTAAGGAACTGGCCCCCCGGTCATCTCGTGTGACCGGATGGGAACACGGGAGGTGCCCAGCACCTCTCGCGTTCTCAACAACGAAAGCCCGGGTCGTAAGGCCCGGGCTTTTTCTTTGGCACAAGATAAAACCCATCGGTAACGTCAAAAGGGTATTCGCTCTGAATTGGGTAGACGCAAGCACACAGAAGGTCTAGGGTAGAAGTTGTCCGACCCACGTACTGTAGACAGTGGGCTACTCATTCAAGCACGCCGATGAAGCGCCCTTGTCTGCAAACAAGCCATCAAACAATTTGGAAACCGACTCTCATGTTCAAACACCTTCTTTTGTTATTCGTTGTTTTTGTCGCTGCCTGCTCCAGCAGCACGCAGCAAACCACGTCAGCCCCCTCCGCGGCGGCAGAGACCGCATCGTCGGCAGAAACCGTCGCTGCTGCCAGTGACGACGGCGAGGACATCATCTGCAAGCGCGTGCAGATAACGGGTACGCGCTTCAAAGAAAAAGTGTGCACAACCCGTGCTCAGCGCGAAGCAGCTCAGGCTGGCGCAGGCAGTGCCGTGAGTGACTGGCAACGCCGTAGCGCTCAGGCTGGTGGCCCCCTCGAAGGTGGCCTATAAGCCCGCCGAAGCGGGTATCACCGGCGACCCCTGGGACAGTTACTGGGCCAACAGCAAACGCGTCGGTGAAGTCGGCGTAGGCGGCCCCAAGGACGAGGCGCTCCAGCAATTCTGGAGCGCCTTTTTCGTTGCCCTTTTATCCGCGGGAGCATCTCAGCCACGGATCCTGGACCTCGGCTCAGGTGACGGTGCCGTTGCCGGTTTTGCGCTGGAAGCCGCGGCCAGTGAATCTCATGCAATTGAAGTTCATTGCCTGGACCTTTCGCCTGCGGCGCTGTCGCTGGTCAAACGCCAGTTCCCGGCTATCGTGCCCCTGTGTGCCAGTGCGGCGGACATTCCCACCGCAAATGGGCGCTTCCACGCGGTTGTGTCGCAGTTCGGCATGGAATATGCCGGCATCGATGCGGTTGCCGAGACCGCGCGGGTCCTGAGCCCTGGCGGTCGGTTTGCCGCGGTACTGCATCAGCGCGGCGGTGCCATTTTTGAGGAATGCCAGGCCATCGCCGAAGCACTGCAGGCCACGCAGGACAGCGGCGTACTCGACGCGTTTTCGACCTTTCTAAAAAGTGCCTGCGCCCTGCGCGACGGCCATGGAACGCAGGCGGAATTTGCCGCTGCCGACAAAGCCCTGGCGCCCTGCGTCCAGGCCCTCGAAGCCGTGCTGCGTCGCGTGGGCAGAGAAGGGGCGGGGGGTATGATCTTTGGCATCTACAGTGACATTGCCCACATGTATCAGCGCCCCTACAACTACAGTGCTGATGATGTGGCGCAGTGGGCCCATCGTGTAGAGGGGGAGCTACTGGCATTTGAGCATCGCATGCGCGCAATGACCGATGCAGCGCTGGATGAGGCGGGCCTGAACAACTGGCGTCGTGAACTGGACCTCGCAGGCGTTGAGCTGGCCCCCAGTGCGACCCTCGCCATGGGTCCACAGCAGCGCAGTGCCGCCTGGATCCTGCAGGGAGTCCGCCGGAGCGACTAGCGGGGCATTCAGCTGCCGAAGTTCTGCACCGCCTGCAGCAGTTCCCGGACCCAACGACGTTCCTCGTCGCTGAGCTCGGGTCGCCACAGGTCAAACAACAGCACCACACGTTCCTGATCACTGTCGTTCCAGGCCTCGTGCTCAACACTGTCATCAAACACAAACGCCTCACCCTCGATCCAGGGTCGAGTGGTATTACCCACTCGCAGGGCCCCGCAGTTGGGCGGCACAATCAGGGGCAGATGACAGATGAGCCGGGTATTGAGCATGCCGTTGTGCGGCGGAATCCGCGCTCCCGGCATTAGCCGTGAAAACAGCGCCGTCGGATCCTGTCCCGGCACATCGGGTGCCGGCACCACCTTTAATGCCTCCACGGTACGCGGACAGCGAGCAGCGTTTTCTGCTACCAGGTCGCCATCGCGCCACAGGTAGAAAGCGCTCCAGTTCATACTGCCAACGTTGCCCGTGTCATTGAGCTGGGGGGAATGGGAATCCGCCTGCAGATAGGGAGTAAACGCTTCCTGACCAGCCAGCAGTGCCAGCAGTTCCTCGCGAATGGCGTCGGTGTGGGACTCAAGTTCCTCAAGCCAGGGGAACTCGTCCCGGGAGAAAAACGCGGCCTGCTTCAGGCCCGGAAAGTAATACCGCGTTGGTTGTTGCAGCTGTACCTGCGCTCGCCCCGTCAGAATATCCAGGGACTCTTCAAAGCGCGGGCAGGGGTCCGTGGACAGCCCTGCAGCAGCCAGGCTTCCACGCAGATAATCCTCATATTCACCGGCAAAGCGTTCGCTGGTCGCCTGAGCCCGCGCCAGCCCCTGACGCACGTCCTCGGGAAGCTCGCTCTGTTGCGCCGCCACCTGCAACGCGGCCTGGTAAAAACCCAGGGCAGCCCGCGCGCGCCCCATGTGCTCGAGATGATTGCCTTTGAAGAGCAGGGCACGAAGATTCCTCGGCTCGAGTTCCAGCGCCCGGTCGACGGCCTGTAGCGCCGCCTCTGCATCACCGTTCACCCGCGCAAAAGCCAGAGCAAGCCAGGTACTGCTGTCGGCGCCGCTGGCGGTCAAGCGCTCGAAGTGGCTCGCCGCCGTATTACTATCGCCACTGCGCAGGGCCGTCATTCCAGCCTGCATGAGGCGCTGTCGCTCAGCGCTATCCATGGAGCGCATCACGCAACGCGGGGAAATGCGCCACGCAGGCGCTGGCATGCGCATCTGCGTCACGGTAGATCGGTTGCCGTACTTGTTGCGTACTGGCGGTGCGCACGGCGCGGTCCGTACGATGAGATTCGAGGCAGGCCGGTTCCATGGGCAGACCGATATGCGCCAACAGCGCGGGGATCACGGTCTGCGGGTTTTCTACCAGCGCCGCATAGTCCACGATCCACAGGCGCTCACCCAGAAGTTCCGTCAGATAGTCCCGGTGCTCCTGGCAGGAACGCAGGTAGGCGACGAGGTCCCGGGGCGTATCTGCCCAGACCAGGGGCTCGGCAAAGCGGGTACTATAGATGGACCACGCCGTCGCGGTCATATCCCGATCGCAGTAGAAGAAGCGCGCCTCGGGAAACAGACCCGCGAGCATCGCGCCAGCGAGGAGGTTTGCAGGCATCTTGTCGACGACGCGCCGTGCGGACGTGCCCAGGGAGCCGAGCAGCTCCAGGTACGCGTCGGCGAAATTTCGCTGCTGACCGTCATCCAGGGCCGCGAAAACTTCCGCAAACGGTTTGCCGCCGGCCTGCTCCAGTTGACCACAGAGCTGGCCAATGGCTCTGAGCTCTCCCGCGCCATACACCTCACTGTGACTGGCAAGAATCTGCTCCACAAGGCTCGTACCCGAACGCGGGGGACCAAACACAAACACCGGCCGATCAGTGCGACGACCCAGCGCCGCGATGGACGCCAGCGTTGGCGCATCAATCCCTTCGCGAACCCGCTGAAAGTAGGCGCCAGCAGCGGCTGCATCGTAAGGCTGGGGCAGAGCGCTGGCCTGAATCGCGTGGGCTTCGGCCAGGTAGGCAAGACTCGCGTCGACGTCATCTCGCGCCTCGAGTACGGCAGCGATGGCCCAGGCAAGATCACAACGGTCACGACTGCCCGGTGCTGCGCGCTCATAGGCGGCTTCCAACGCGGCGTATTCGTCAGCCCAGGCGTCTGCTTCGGCGTAGTCGCGCAGCACAGCGCGCCCATAGTGGGCTCGGGCCAGATTGGGGTCGAGCCGCAAGGCTTGAGAGAAGGCGTCGACCGCTCCCTCCACATTACCCAGATCACTGCGGGTGTTGCCCAACTCAAGCCAGGCCGGGGCAATCTCGCTCTTCGCTGCCACCGCGGCACCCAGGTGTTGTTCCGCCTCTTCGAGGCGCCCCTGGTTGTAGCACAGCGTGCCCAGCAGATGATGGGCCTGGGGTGCCTGCTCGGGCTGCGTGTCCAGGGCCTGGCGAAACGCTTCCTCCGCCTGGGCAACGCGGCCCCCGCGCAGAAGCAGAATACCTTCCTTCAGTTCCCGGGATAGCGTCGCTCCGCCGGTATTTTCCGTGCTGCTCATGTTCCATCCAGACCAGATTTCAGCCCGCGATTCTACCAGAATGCCCCGCCGCGCCGGGGCCGGTATACTCCCGCCACGTCGCGATCAGCGCGGCGAACAGCGGAGATAATCATTGGATTCCATCGTCAGCGCGTTTATCACTCTTGTTCTTGTTATGGACCCCCTGGGCAACGTGCCGATCTTTCTGGCGGTGCTGAAGGATGTCGAGGGCAAGCGGCGGCAATGGGTGATATTCCGCGAACTGCTTATCGCCCTGGGCGTACTATTGTTGTTCCTTTATGGCGGCAGCGCGGCTCTGGCGGCCATGGGACTCAAGCAGGAGTCGATCAGCATCGGTGGCGCGATCATTCTGTTCCTGATCGCCATACGCATGATTTTTCCGTCGCCCTACGGACTGCTCGGAGACGTGCCCGGTGGCGAGCCCTTCGTGGTGCCGCTGGCTATTCCCGCGGTAGCGGGACCTTCATCCCTGGCAATTGCCATGCTGATGGTGAATACAGATCCGTCGCGCATGCTGGACTGGACCTTTGCCGTGATCGGCGCCTGGGGCGTATGCGCTGTAATTCTCATGGCGTCACCGCTGCTGCTCAAAGCCCTGGGCAACCGGGGTCTGCTGGCCATGGAACGGCTGATGGGGATGATCCTGGTAATCATCGCCGTGCAGATGTTCTTTGACGGCGTGGCAACGTTCCTGCATTTGCAGGGTGCCTGAGCCTTCAGCCCCTGTTAAAAAGCCTTCAGTTCTTGGGGATAGAGGCCTCGGCGGCTGACTGGGTCCTCACCCCTCGCGGGCACGTTCTTCAAGCACCGCCACCGCGGGCAGTACTTTGCCCTCGACGTATTCCAGGAACGCACCGCCGCCCGTCGAGATATAAGATACCTTGTCGGCGATGGCAAACTTGTCGATCGCGGCCAGCGTGTCACCGCCACCGGCAAGCGAAAACGCCGGACTGTCGGCGATGGCCCGAGCCAGGGCCTCGGTGCCGCCGGCAAAGCTGTCGAACTCGAACACACCGACCGGTCCATTCCACAGAATCGTGCCGGCGTCGCGCAGGATCGCCGCCATCGCCGCCGCGCTGTCGGGACCCACATCCAGAATCATCGCGTCGTCTGCCACCGCATCGGCGCTGCAGGTGGTGGCGGGCGCGTCCTCGGCGAATTCCGGCGCGGTCACAACATCGGTGGGCAGGGGAATCGTCGTGCTCGCGGCGATGCGCCGCGCCTCGTCCAGCAGATCGTGCTCACACAGGGATTTGCCCACGGGCTTGCCCGCCGCCGCAAGAAACGTATTGGCGATGCCGCCGCCCACGATGAGCTGATCCACCTTCTGCGACAGGGCGTCAAGCACTTCGAGCTTGGTCGATACCTTGGCCCCACCGACGATGGCAACCATGGGCCGGGCGGGTTCGGCCAGCGCTTTCGCCAGGGCATCGAGCTCCGCCGCGAGCAGTGGTCCAGCACAGGCTCGGGGCGCAAAACGCGCCACACCATGGGTCGAGGCCTGGGCGCGGTGGGCCGTACCAAAGGCGTCCATCACAAATACATCGCAGAGCGCCGCGTAGGCTTTGGACAGCGCCTCGTCGTTCTTTTTTTCGCCGGGATTAAAACGCACATTTTCTAGCAGCACGACCTCACCCTCGGCCACCGCGACGCCTTCGCGCCAGTCGCTCACAAGCGTCACCGCACTGCCCAGTAGCATGGCGAGGTGATCCGCCACCGGCTGCAGCGAGAACTCGGCGGCAAACTCGCCCTCGGTGGGGCGACCCAGGTGCGACATGAGCATTACGCGGGCACCGGCATCCAGGGCCCGACGTATCGTCGGCAGCGCCGCACGTATGCGCGCATCAGACGTCACGCGGCCATCCTTGACCGGCACGTTCAAGTCTTCGCGTATCAGCACACGCTGACCGGCAAGCTCGATGTCTTCCATGCGTTGTACTGCTGGCGTCATGGTCTGCTCCTGAAATGAAGAGGGTAGAGGGATGGGTTCAGAGCTCGGTCCAGTGCCGGGCCACGTCCAGCATGCGGTTGGCGTAACCCCATTCGTTGTCGAACCAGGTGAGGACTTTGACCAGGCGACGGCCGCTGACCCGGGTCTGGCAGGCGTCGATGATACTGGAGCGACTGTCGCGATTGAAATCGCAGGACGCCAGGGGCTCTTCGGTGTAGCCCAGAACGCCCTCAAAACACCGCGCCGCCGCGTCTGCCAGCGCAGCGTTTACCGCGACCTCGTCGGCATCACACTGCAGTGTGACCGTGAGATCCATGGCCGATACGTTCAACGTGGGTACCCGCAGCGCCTGGGCCGTAAAGCGGCCCGCGAGCGCTGGCAGAATGCGCTCAACGCCGCGCGCCAGGCCCGTGTCGACGGGAATAATGGACTGGCCGGCGGCGCGGGTCTTGCGCAGATCCGTGTTGTGATACGCATCCAGCACAGGTTGGTCATTCATGGCGGAGTGGATGGTGGTGATGGTGCCGTAGTCGATGCCGAAGGCATCATCGAGCGCGGCGATCACGGGCACAATGCCGTTGGTCGTACACGAGGCTGCCGAGACGATGCGGTGGTCCCTGCGCAGATCGCCGTGATTGACGCCGTAGACCACCGTGGCGTCCACATCGGCTTCGGCGGGCTGCGAGAACAGCACGCGCCGCGCTCCCGCCTGCAGATGCTGCTCGGCGGTGGCGCGATCCGAAAACGCGCCGGAGCATTCCAGCACCAGATCGACGTCCTCGCCGCGCCAGTCCAGCTGCGAGATATCCGCCTGATGCATCAACGCTTTCTGGTGATCACCGACCTTCAGTCGGTCGCCATGCAGCTCGACCTGACCGGGAAACCGGCCATGGGTGGAGTCGTAGCGGGTGAGGTGGGCAACCGTAGGGCCATCGGCCAACTCGTTGATCGCTACGACCTGCAGGGCGTTGCGATGCGGGCTTTCCTGCAGCGCCCGCAGCACCGTGCGCCCGATGCGACCGTAGCCGTTGATCGCCAGGCGCACCATGGGTTCAGAAGCCTTCCAGCACGTCCTGCACCGCGGCAACCACGTTGTCGACGGTGAAGCCGAAGGTCTCGAACAGTGCTGGTGCGGGGGCGGATTCACCGAAGCTGTTCATGGCAACAATGCGACCATCCAGGCCGACGTACTTGTACCAGTAGTCACGGTGCGCTGCTTCGACCGCCACGCGCGCCAGGCAATCGCTCGGCAGCACGGACTCGCGGTATGCAGCATCCTGAGCGTCAAACAACTCGGCGCAGGGCATGGAGACGACGCGCACCTTGTGCTCGCCGAGCGCCGCAGCCGCATCCATGGCCAGGGCTACTTCGGAGCCCGTTGCAATCAGAATGGCGTCGGGCTGACCCTCGCAATCCCGCAACACGTAGGCACCGCGCTCTGCGTCGGCAAGCTGCTGCGCGCTGCGCTCCTGATGCGGCAGCCCCTGACGGGAAAACACCAGCGCCGAGGGTCCGTCATTGCGGGCGATCGCCGCCTTCCAGGCCACGGCGGACTCCACCGCGTCGCAGGGACGCCAGGTGTGCAGGTTGGGCGTGCTGCGCAGCGCGGTGAGCTGCTCGACGGGCTGGTGCGTGGGTCCATCTTCACCCAGACCAATGGAATCGTGGGTGTAAACAAAGATCGCGCGTTGCTGCATGAGCGCCGCCATGCGCACGGCGTTGCGTGCGTATTCCATAAAGATCAGGAACGTCGCGCCGTAGGGGATAAACCCACCGTGCAGCGCAATACCGTTCATGATGGCGGACATGCCGAATTCGCGCACACCGTAGTAGATGTAGTTACCTGAGGCATCGCCGGCTTCCAGGCCCTGGGAACCGCTCCACAGCGTAAGGTTCGATCCCGCCAGGTCCGCCGACCCACCCAGTAGCTCCGGCAGCACCGGACCGAGCGCGTTCAGCGCATTCTGGGACGCCTTGCGTGAGGCTATTTTCTCGCCCGCCTGCTGACACTGGGCGATGTAGGCGTCGGCCTGGGCCGCAAAATCCGCCGGCAGGTCGCCCGTCAGACGCCGCGACAACTCACCCGCAAGGTCCGGGTGGGCATCGCGATAGGCGGCAAACGCGTCATTCCACGCCTGCTCTGCGGCCGCGCCCTTGTCCTTTGCGTCCCAACCGGCGTAGACATCATCCGGCACCGAGAAGGGTGCGTGGGGCCAGCCAATGGCGGCGCGGGTAGCGGCGATCTCGTCATCACCCAGAGGTGCGCCATGGGTAGACGCCGTGCCCTCTTTATTCGGAGCGCCCTTGCCGATCACCGTGCGGCAACAGATCAGCGTGGGGCGGCCACTCTCGGCGCGCGCCGCCTGTGTTGCCGCAAGCACCGCCTCGGCGTCATGACCGTCTACGGCGGGAATGACCTGCCACCCGTAGGCCTCGAAGCGCTTGGGTGTGTCGTCGCTGAACCAGCCCGCCACATCGCCATCGATGGAAATCCCGTTGTCGTCGTAAAACACGATGAGCTTGCCAAGGCCCAGGGTACCGGCCAGCGAGCAAACCTCATGGGAAATACCCTCCATCAGGCAGCCATCTCCGGCAAAAACGTAGGTAAAGTGATCGATTATGTCGTGCCCGGGACGATTGAACTGGGCGCCCAGCGCCTTTTCGGCGATCGCCATACCCACGGCGTTGCTGATGCCCTGGCCGAGAGGGCCAGTGGTGGTTTCGACGCCCGGCGCATAACCGTACTCGGGGTGGCCCGGCGTTTTGCTGTGTAATTGCCGAAAGTTCTCAAGCTCGCTCATGGGCAGGTCGTAGCCGCTGAGGTGGAGCAGGGCGTAAATCAGCATGGAGCCATGGCCATTCGAGAGCACGAATCGGTCCCGATTCGCCCACCCGGGGTTTGCGGGATTGTGGCGCAGAAAATCGTTCCACAGCACCTCGGCGATATCCGCCATCCCCATGGGGGCGCCGGGGTGTCCGCTGTTGGCTTTCTGGACCGCATCCATGGCGAGGGCCCGGATGGCGTTGGCAAGATCAGTTCGGGTGGACATGGCGTTTCCTGGGGCACCGGTAGCAGGGGCGCGCATTGTCGCGTATGGCCCGGAGCAGGACAACAGAAATTCGCATCTATATCAAAATAATTTGATATAGGGTGGTGAGCTGCTACACTTCGCCGCCTGATGAACGCTGCCACCGCCACCGCTGTTGTCCCGACCACCGACGTCGAGCCCGAGATGGCCCTCGCAGGCCTGTGCAAGGCCGCCGCCGATGGGCTGCGCCTGCGTGTGCTGCGCCTGCTGCGTCACGACGCCATGGATGTCTCTGAACTCTGTGAACTGCTGGATGTGCGCCAGCCCGCCCTGAGCCACCACCTCAAGCTCATGAGTGCCGCCGGTCTGCTGGACAGCCAACGCGACGGCAACCATATTTTCTACCGCCGCCGGGAATTGCTGCGTGACGATCCGCTCGCCGCGCTGCAACAGGCCCTGTTTGCTGCCGCCGACGATCTGCCGCTCGATCAACAGACTCACCAGCGGCGGGACCAGCTGCAGCAGACCCGCGAAGCAAATTCACTCAACTTCTTTCGTGAGAACGCAACACGCTTTCGCGAACAGCAAGACCTCATCGCCGCACCGGAGCGCTATGCCGCCGCCGTTGATGGCCTTCTGGACCTGCTGCCCCTGGCTTCACGCCGCGTGGCACTGGAGGTCGGCCCCGGCGAGGGCTGGTTGCTGCCGCGCCTTGCGACGCTATTTGATCGCGTCGTCGCTCTGGACAACGCCCCGGCAATGCTCAGGGCCGCGCAGGACACCGCGCAACACAGTGGTGCCACCAACATCGAATTCGTGCTTGGCGACACCAGCCATAAAAAGTTGCGTGAACTACGCGCCGACCTGGCGGTCATGAACATGGTGCTGCACCACACACCGGACCCCGCCGCGACGCTGCACGAGGCCGCCGGTACGCTGGCACCCGGTGGTGCGCTGCTGGTCACGGAACTCTGCGAACACAGCCAGGGCTGGGCACGCGAGAACTGTGGCGACCTGTGGCTGGGCTTCGCCCCCGAACAGCTCGAAGGCTGGGCCAGCGATGCGGGACTGCACGAGGTGGCCAGCAGCTACCTGGGCCAGCGCAACGGTTTCAAATTACAGCTGCGCCTGTTTGGCGCGGCATCGATCAGCGCATAAGGATTATTTATGAGCGAGTACGGCATTTTTACCTCGGAATCCGTGTCCGAGGGCCATCCCGACAAAATGGCGGACCAGATCTCCGACGCCATTCTGGACCGCATCCTCACGGACGACACCGACGCCCGCGTGGCCGTCGAGACCCTCGTTAAAACCGGCATGGTCGTGGTAGCCGGTGAGGTGACGACCAACACCTACGTGGACCTCGAAGACATCGTGCGCGACGTGGTAACCGATATTGGCTACACCAGTTCTGATGTGGGCTTTGACGGCGCCTCCTGCGCAGTCCTCAACGCCATCGGCAAGCAGTCCCACGATATCGCCATGGGGGTGGACGAAGGCGAAGCCAAAGAGCAGGGCGCCGGCGACCAGGGCCTGATGTTCGGCTACGCCAGCAACGAAACACCGGTGCTGATGCCCGCGCCAATCTACTACTCGCACCGCCTGGTTGAGTGTCAGGCAAAGCTGCGCAAAAACGGCACGCTGCCCTGGCTGCGCCCCGATGCCAAAAGCCAGGTCACACTGCGCTACGAAGACGGCAAGCCCGTCGCCGTTGACGCCGTAGTACTGTCTACGCAGCACGATGCAGACATCTCCCAGGCCGACATTCACACCGCCGTGATGGATATGATCATCAAGGAAGTACTGCCCGCCGAATGGCTGCACGAAGGCACGCGCTACCACATCAACCCCACAGGCCAGTTCATCATCGGTGGCCCCGTGGGTGACTGTGGCCTCACGGGCCGCAAGATCATCGTAGACACCTACGGCGGCATGGCCCGCCACGGCGGCGGTGCGTTCTCGGGCAAGGACCCCTCCAAGGTGGACCGCTCCGCAGCCTATGCCGGCCGCTACGTCGCCAAGAACATTGTCGCCGCCGGCCTCGCCGAGCGCTGCGAGATCCAGGTGTCCTACGCCATCGGCGTAGCCGAGCCTACGTCGATCTCGGTGAACACCTTTGGCACGGGCGTAGTCGGCGACGACAAGATCGTGGAACTGGTACGCGAGCACTTCGACCTGCGGCCCAAGGGCCTGATCGACATGCTC
>JAUIMF010000016.1 GCA_030433415.1 Gammaproteobacteria bacterium
CTTGAGTGCGGGGGGGTACGGGCCCGCCGAGAGCATCTGCCGGTCGTGGTTGAATTCGAGCACCAGGGCGTCGCAGTCGTCGAAGGCTCGGCATACGTGGGGTGTTGCGGACCCCAGATCTGTCAGCACGCCCACCCGCTGACCAGCGGACTCAACGCAGTACTGCACGGGCTCCCGCGCGTCGTGGGGCACCGCCACCGCGCGAATGCGAAACGGCCCCAGGGACCATTCGGAATCCGCGTCGAAGCAGTGAATGGCCGCGCAGCCATCGATCCGCCCACTGGCGCAGGTGCCGTGGGTCATGTAAACGGGAATTCGAAACTGCCGCGACAGCGCCGCCACACCGCTGCTGTGGTCGCTGTGCTCGTGGGTTACCAGAATGGCGTTCAGGGAAGCCAGGTCTACGTCCAACTGCGCCGCGCGACGGGTGGCGTCGCGCACCGAGAACCCACAGTCGATAAGCAGGCGATGACCGTCGGCCTCGAGCAGCGTGCCGTTGCCCCGGCTACCGCTACCCAGAAACGCCAACCGCACTAGTTGATGTTGCCCTTGATCAACACCAGCAGGGACTGAATCTGGGGCACAGTCAGGGCCTGTGGATCCTGCTCCGGGCGAATACGCAGTTCCATGCGCTCATCCGCAACGGCTTCCATGGTCATCAGCAGAGGAATGCCTGTGGCGGGGTGTTCATCCTCGCCACCACCAAACCAACCGAACCAGCCCGATTCCTCTTCGTCCTGATCGCCCACGTAGGTGATGTAGTACACCCCGGTGCTGCGGTTTCTATCCGTAATGTCAAAACCCGACAGCTCCAGGGAGCGCGCGGTCGACGCCCAGGCGCGGTTGAAGGGCAGCTCAAGACGAATGAGCGGGCCCTTCTCGTCATCGTCGAGCACCACCCGGGCACTGGACTTGATCGACTGCTCCGCCATCATGGACACGGGCGCGGTGTCGGCACTGTTGGCGATGTACTGGGCCACGCTGCGCAGCATGTCTGCCTCCAGCTCCACGTCGTCGGACTGCTCCGGCCAACCCTCTACATTACTCTGATGCATCTGCAGTACATGCAGCTCACTGTTCCCCCGTTGTACTCCGCGATCTACGCGCAGCTGAAAACGGGAAGGCTGGGTCTGGTTTTGCAGCTCGAGATAGGTTGTTTCGATGATGCCGGCACGGGCATCCATGCGGGCAATATCAATATTGGCGGCAGACAGAAACGCTCGCAGCTGTGGCCAGAGCTGGCCGGGAGCGACTGCGATGAGTGCCCAGCTGTCGTCCCCCAGCTTCTGAATACGGACCAACTGATCCGCATTACCCGACACCAGGGGCGCAGGACGCGGTACATCGTCGCCCGTGTTGAACTGGGGGTCACTCTCTACCGGAGGGATCGCATAGATCTCGGTAATACGCTCGCTCTGCAAGCCCGGAGGCAACTCGATGGGCGCGATTTCCTGCGCTTGTTCGTAGTCACCGGCGTTATCGCGGAACAGCCCCTCGTCACCGAACAGGTAGCCGCAACCAGACAACAGCAGAGTCAGTGGTATGACTAATACGCGCATCATGCTTCCAGCGCTCCCAATACCGCTTCGATGCGGGCCGCCACCTCGCCCTCGGGCCAGGTCAGCGGAAGGCGAATGCCCTGTTGAATACGGCCCAGATGGGCCAGAGCATATTTCACGGGCATGGGATTGGCCTCGATAAAGAGCACTTCGTTGAGGTCCTCGATGCGCGCCTGCAAGTTCGCCACACCGGCACCGTCTTTCGCCAGGGCCGCACTGCACAGCGCCGCCATCAGCTGTGGGACTACATTGGCAGTGACCGAGATGTTGCCGGCGCCCCCGGCAAGGATCAGTTCCGCCGCCGTCGCATCATCACCAGAGAATATCGCGAAGCCCTCGGGGGCGCCGGCGATCAATTCACGACCGCGGGCGAGGTCGCCGGTGGCGTCCTTGATACCCACAATGTTGTCGATCTCTGCCAGGTGCAGCGCAGTCTCGTTGCTCAGATCCACCGCGGTGCGTCCAGGCACGTTGTAGAGCACCTGGGGAACCGACACCGCTTCGGCAATCGTGCGAAAGTGTTCATACAAACCGCGCTGCGAGGGTCGATTGTAGTAGGGCGTCACCAGCAGGCAGGCGTCGGCACCAGCTTCCGCCGCGCCCCGGGTCAGCTCCAGCGCTTCCCGCGTGGAATTCGCTCCGGTACCCGCCAGAACCGGCAGCCGGCCATCGAGGTGGCTCACGCAGTGCCGGATCACCTTGAGGTGCTCGGCCACGTCGAGGGTCGCACTCTCTCCCGTCGTGCCCACGGCACCAATTGCGGAGGTACCCGCGGCTACGTGCCAGTCGAGAAGGCCTTCCAGGGCCTGCCAGTCCACGCTGCCATCAGCGTGCATTGGCGTCACCAGGGCCACAATACTGCCCGTCAAAATACTCGTAGTCATCAGTGGATTCGCACCGCCAGCGGATGCGGAGATTCTCGCGCCGTTGAAGGCGGCCAATTATCCATGACAATATGCTGAACACAAGCTGACTCGTAAGAGAGAAACCCCTTGACGACACTCCCTGGCCCCCGGGGCACCTCCTTTCAGGCCGCTGCTCGCGCCTCGACCGGCAAAGCGCCTAGGCGGATTTGTACGGTCGTGCTGCTGACCGCTATCTCATGGATGCTGCCATTTGCCAGCGCCCAGAACGGTGACGAAATCCTCATATCGCCGCTCAACCCGCTGGATCGCCAGTACATGGACGCACAGCGCCAGTACATTACGGAACTGACACTGCGCCACTACGGCGGGCGTTGCTGTCGCAGCAGCAGCGAGCTGGACTACCTGCAACGACTGCTTGACGATGGGATCGTGACCGGGAATGACCGCGAGGCGCTCCAGGCCATGGGCATACTCCTGGGCGACCTGCTCGCCACCGAGCTGGACCTGCAGTGGGTGGTCTATGAAGACCGGCAGGGACGCAGCCGGGCCTTGCGCCTGGATGAAACAGACAACTATCTGTTTCCCGTAACCATGATTTCGCGGCGGCGGGAAGCTGACGACCGCACCCCCGTGGAGGCCATCTACCGCAAAGCCGTGGATGATCTCGAGGCCGTACGTCCGCCGCTGCCGTTCCAGTAAATCACCGCAGTCGCCAAGCGCATGACCGCTGACACGCCCCAAGCCGTTCTACAGGCTCCACAGCAGAGCCTTGTACTGAGTGGTGACTGGCGCGCGGCCACGGTTCCCGATCTGGCCAGGGCGATCGCCCCATACCCCTCCTCCCAGCCCTTGACCGTGGACCTGAACGGCGTCAGCGCGTGGGACAGTCGACTCACGGCCCAGCTTCTTGGACTGGAACGGCGCATTGCACCAGCCACCCTCGACCTCATTGGCGCCGAGGACGACCAACGCAAACTACTCGAACTCGCGCGCAGCGTGCCCCTGCACGTACCCCCGCAGCAAACGCGCCGCGCAGTCCTGAATCTGGATGGTTTGCGCGCCTCGCTGGCGCAGCTGGGAGACGGTCTGCTGGATTCCCTGGCATTCCTGGGGGCGGTACTGACGGCCTCGGCGAAATCGCTGGCGGGACGCGGTGGCATGCGACAGCGCGAGCTCATGTCGGCGTGCTATCTCGCCGGTCCCAATGCCCTGGGCATCATCACCCTGACAAGCGTGCTGGTGGGCATGATCCTCGCCTATCTCGGCGCGGCGCAGCTTCAGCAGTTCGGTGCCGCTATCTATGTGGCCGACCTTGTGGCCGTGGGCATGCTGCGTGAAATGGGTGCCCTCATGACCGCGGTGGTTATGGCAGGCCGCACGGGCGCGGCTTACGCTGCACAACTGTCGACGATGCAGGGCAACGAAGAGATCGACGCGATCCGTACCCTGGGTATCAATCCCATGGAGTTTCTGGTTGTTCCCCGCGTGCTCGCCCTGGTGGCCATGATGCCGCTACTGGTGATTTTTGCCGACGCGCTGGGGATATTTGGCGGCGCCATTGTCGCGGGCGGAATGGGCGTTACCCCCCTGCAGTACATGAGTCAGCTCAACAGTGCCGTGAGCACGGACCACTTTGTTATCGGCCTGATCAAAGCGTTTGTGTTCGCTGTACTGATCGCAACGGCGGGCTGCCGCGCTGGCATGAACGCCGGTAGAAACTCTGCCGCCGTGGGTCGCGCCACCACCGACGCCGTAGTTACTTCAGTGATTTACCTGATCGTTGCCGACGCAGCGATCAATATTCTCTGCCAACAGCTGGGGTATTGAGCGTGGGCGACGCGGTCATCAGTGTGAAAGACATGACCATGGCCTACGGCCGCCGGGTCATCCAGCGCGATCTGACATTTGAAGTCCAGCGCGGTGACATTTTCGTCATCATGGGTGGCTCAGGCTGCGGCAAGAGCTCACTGCTGAAACACCTGCTGGGCCTACTGAGCCCTGCATCCGGGGACATCTATTACGGCGAGCAGAGCTTTACCAGGGCATCGACTTTGGAACGGGATCGATTGCGGCAGCGCTGGGGCATTACCTACCAGTCGGGCGGGCTCATCAGTGCCATGACCCTGGCCCAGAACGTAGCGCTGCCGCTCGAACAATACAGCGACTTCGATGCCCGCACGATTCGAGATATCGTCGCACTGAAACTCGCCCTGGTCGGCCTGGACGGTTACCAGACCTATATGCCCTCAGAGATTTCCGGCGGTATGCGCAAACGCGCCGCGCTGGCGCGTGCAATCGCGCTGGACCCTGATATCCTCTTCTTCGACGAGCCCTCGGCGGGTCTCGACCCCATCAGTTCACGGCGTCTTGATGACCTCATTCTCCAGATCAAGGAATCCACGGGAGCCACAGTTGTGATGGTGACGCACGAACTACCCAGCATCTTCGCCATTGCCAATAACAGCATCTATCTTGATGCGGGCACCCAGCGCCTCATTGACCGGGGGAATCCCGCCTGGCTGCGGGAACACAGTGAAAACGCAGTGGTACGCCAGTTCCTGAATCGCGCTGGAGATGCCCATGAGTGAATACCGTGGCAGCGTACTCGTTGGTGCCTTCGTGGTCGGCGCGGTGGTCATTGCGTTTGCCGGCGCTCTGTTCTTTGCCGGTGGAGGCTTCGGTGGCGAGCGTAGCAAGGTCGTCATGGCCTTTGACGGCTCCCTGCACGGACTCACGATCGGCGCCCCCATCGCCCTGCGTGGTGTCACCGTGGGTCAGATCACCGACATCGACCTGCTGCTGGATGGCGAATCAGGCAGCGTCACGATGGCGGTGATGGGCGAGATCGACCCCAACTCCATGCAGATAAGCGGCTCCGTGGGCGACTCGATCCACGACGAACTCGTCGCCCGGGGACTGCGTGCCCAGCTCAACACCCAGAGCCTGCTCACAGGCCTGCTGTACGTGCAACTGGACTTCCATCCGGACACACAGGTAGAAATGAAAACGCTGGAGAATTACCCCTACCCCCAGATTCCCACCATTCCCACCGAACTGGAGCAGTTACGCCAGACCCTGGAATCCATCGACTACAGCGCGATCGTCGCCAACATCGACCGCATCGCCTCTGGCCTTGACAGCCTGCTCAACAGCGAACAGATGCAGGCGCTACCAGCGTCGCTGCAAAGCAGCCTCGCATCGATAGAAGCAGCCAGTACACGCCTGGACGCCACGCTCGCAGACACCAGTCCACGCCTGGCGCAGCTTCTGGACGAGGGTAATACCACCCTCGCCACGCTCAACAGCCGCCTGCCGGAAATCGGCGACAATCTGAACAACTCCCTGGCATCGCTCGATACGGCGCTGGCGAGCGCCAGCGCGACATTACAACGTATTGAGGATGCGGCCGCACCGGATTCAGGCCCGCGACGGCAGATGAGCCGGGCGATGCACGATCTGTCTCTCGCCGCCCGCTCCCTGCGCTCCCTTGCACGCACGTTGGAAGAAAACCCCCAGGCGCTGCTGCGCGGACGAACCGAGGCACCCCAATGAGATGGCGTAACCCTCTTGGTGGACTGGCGATAATGCTGTTGCTCGGCGCCTGCGCCGTCAATGCGCCGCCGATACAGCATTTTCAACTGAGCGATGGATCGCCACCCGCGGCCACGACTGACAGCCCAGTGATCATGCTCGAGACCATCCGCCTGCCGGATTTTCTGCTGCGCGAGGAATTGCTGCTGCGTGATGGCGAATACAGCCTGCGCTATGACCCCACGCGACGCTGGGCCGAGCCCGTGGATCTGGGTGTACAGCGCGTCATCGCCAATCGCCTGGAGTCGCGACTCAATACGCGCCGGGTGAGCCGCTTCCCCCAGGTGCCTCACGGCACCACCGTGGACTGGCGTCTCACGGTCACGGTCGAACACCTTGAGCGCGACGGAAACAACGCGCTTATCAGTGCCGAAGGCCGCTGGGCCAGGGCGAGCGATGACGAAACCGTCGCCGTCGTGACCTTCAGCGAAACCAGCGCCCTTAGTGGCATTGATGGCAATGAAATCGCCGCCGCCCTGAGTGAACTGCTGTGGCGCTTCGCTGACGCCCTGGCCGACGCACTTCCCAGGGATTCAGTGGCGCAGTTGTCACCGGATCAAGGCTAACGCTCACCCTACAGACCACGGAGACCCCCGATGGAATACCTTCAAGACACGGAAAAATGGCTGCCTAAAGTCATCGAATATGGCATCGCCCTGGGATTGGCGATCCTTATCTTCTACATCGGCCGTTTCATCGTCGGCCGCATCGTTGCGGTGGTGCAGAAGGTCATGCTGTCGCGAGGTATGGACGAGACGCTGGTGAACTTCGTCTGTTCCATTCTGCGCTGGCTAGGCCTGCTGTTTGTGGTAATCGCCGCGCTCAGTCAGCTCGGCGTTGACACCACGTCACTGGTCGCCCTGCTCGGCGCCGCAGGTCTGGCCATCGGCCTGTCGCTGCAAAGCTCCCTGGGGAATTTCGCCGCCGGGGTCATGCTGATCATCTTCAAACCGTTCAAGAAAGGCGATTTCATCGACGCCGGTGGCGCCATGGGCGTTGTACAGAACATCACCATATTCACCACGGTGATGACCACGCCTGACAACAAGGAGATCATCGTACCCAACGGCGCCATCATCGGCGGCAACATCACCAACTTCTCGGCGCGACCGACGCGCCGCGTGGACATGACCTTTGGCGTTTCCTACGGCGATGATCTGAAAAAAGCCAAGGCCATACTCGAAGACATCATCGCCGCGGACTCACGGGTTCTGGCTGAGCCCGCACCGGTGATCACCGTGGGCGCTCTCGCCGATTCGAGCGTAAACTTTCTTGTGCGACCCTGGGTGAATTCTGCGGACTACTGGGGCGTGCTCTGGGACACCACGGAAGCCGTGAAACTGCGCTTTGATGCCGCAGGTATCAGCATTCCGTTCCCACAGATGGAACTGCACATGGCCAGCGGTGACGACAACGAGTCCGAGGCCGCCTGATAGCACCGCGGCCCCTCAGGGGCCGCATACAAGGCAGCGCATATAGAGGTGCCGGGGATCGTCGAGGCTCTCGATGAGATCCGCGGCACGATTCAGGGGTTCCCCAAAGGTCGCCACAAGCGGTGCAATGTAACCGGCCAGACCGTTGGACCGCTGCCCCAGCACGTTACCGAGTTGCTGCATCAGGATTTGCCGAGAATCAAAGGGTGGTTCGATGGCGATGACGTCGTAGTCTCCCTCGGTCAGTCCCGCCAGTTTCGCCGCTTCGGCTACCGCGGTATCGAGGCTGCCCAACTGGTCCACGAGCCCATCGCGCATGGCCCTGCCCGCGCTGAGTACCCGCCCTTGGGCAAGGCTGTCCACCGTCGCACGGTCCATACCCCGGGCTTCCATCACCAATCCTAGAAAGCGTTCGTACAGATCATCCACGGACTGCTGGAGCGCGTCCGCCACCCGGGGCGACAGGGGACGGTCCGGCCGTAGACCACCGGCGATGGCTGTTGTGCCTACCCCGTCGGTAAAGACTCCGCCTCGGGCCAACAGCCGGTCGACGGTGGGGAACGCGGCAAACACGCCAATGCTGCCCGTGATGGTCATGGGCGTAGCGACCACCCGGTCCGCGGCGGTGGCAATGTAATAACCGCCGGATGCTGCCACGTTGCCCATGCTGACCACCACCGGCATACCCTCGTCACGAATTCTCGCCATCTCTTCGCGGATGACCTCTGAGGCGAACACGCTGCCGCCACCAGAACTCACGCGCACCACAATGGCCCGGGTACCGTCGCGCTCCGCTGTCTCACGCAGACGACGCGCCAGCGTATCGCCACCAATTCGCCCCGCCGGTTGCTCGCCGGGCATAATGCTGCCCTGCGCCGTCACAATGGCAACGGTTTCACGACCGGGCAGCAGCAGCCTCGGCCGCTCGCGGCGGACATAATGTTCGAAGGGCACGGCCTGATAGCGGCCCTTGTCGTCTGTCGCTCCCACCAGTGCCGCGAGATACGCATCGCGCTGCTCCCGGTGAAGAAGATCGTCGACGAGGCCCGCATCCAGCACCAGCTTCGCACTGTCGCCACCCGCCTCGCGCAGGCGTTCGTCATAGTGGTTCAGCAGCGCATTGACGCTGCCGGGCTCCAGCTGGCGTCGGGCTTCGACGGTATCGGTATAGGACGTCCAGAGATCACCCAGCCAGCGCGCCGTGATCTCCCGCTCGCCATCGGACATATCGCGGCGCAGCAACGGCTCAGCGATGGACTTGAACTCGCCGGCGCGAAATACATGAACTGAAACCGACAGTTTTTCGAGGGCCTCCGCGAAGTAGTTCCCGAAGACACCATAGCCCTCGAGGGCGACGGTGCCGTAGGGGTGAATCAGCAGCGTATCGGCCTCCACCGCCAGGCGGTACTGATCCTGGGTGAAATAGTCGCCCACGGCGACGACAGGCTTGCCCGTCTCGCGAAACCGCGCGATAGCCTCACCCAGCTCCCAACTCTTGCTCTGACCGATCGAAACCATCTGGTCGAGGTCCAGCACCAGGGCAACAATGCGTTCGTCATCGCGGGCCATATCCACGCTGTCGATCAGATCGGCCAGCAACACCTCGCGATCGACGTTGTCCACGGGTAACAGCAACCCTGAGGCATCGATGCGGGTGCGTTCATCGACCACCACGCCACGAGGCTCGAGTAGCAGCGCGGCGCGCTCCGGCAAAGGTTCAGGGCGGTCCGTTAACACTATCCACAGCACCAGCAGCAGCGCCAGAAACAACAGGTTCGCGAGCGCCACCCGAACCAGCGTAACGCCGTTCCATAGACCTCGTAGCAGACGTTTGATCACGATTCAGCTCCTGATGGGTTTTCTTCAGCGGACTGCTGCAACTCCCGCCCGCGTTCCCGGATATAGAACATGGCGCAGCAGAACAGCATCACCACCGCCACGAGTTCAAGCTGGGCGCGGATGCTCTCGGGTTCCGCAAATAAACGCAGCACCGCCATGATGAAGTACAGCAGTACGATAAAGGTCAGCCAGGCGAAGCTGCGCAACCGGTCCCGAAGCATGCCCGCCAGTGGCATGGCCAGGGGCAGCAACCAGAGCAGCCATACCACGTAGTGCGCCTGACGTTGCCACGCATCCAGGATCAGCGTCGCCACGAGCAGGGCAAAGCTCGACCAGAGCGCCCACCACAGATAGCGACTGCGCCCGCCGCGAACCGGACCCGCTCCCGCCGTCAACGGAGACGCTCGCTGAGCTCTGCAACGCGGCGTCCCAGAGCGTGACACAGGGCCAGCTCCGTATCGTCGGGCTCGCGACCGCCTTCCGGGCCGGACCAGTGACTGGCGCCGTAGGGTGTTCCGCCCGCGGTGGTTCGCGCGAGCCCGGGCTCTCCGTAGGGCAGACCCACGATCACCATGCCATGATGCAGAAGGGGTAACTGCATCGAGAGCAGCGTGCTTTCCTGCCCGCCATGCAGGCTTGAGGTAGAGGTAAAGACCGCTGCGGGCTTGTCAATGAGCGCACCGCTGAGCCAGAGCTCCGAACCCTGGTCCATAAAGTACTTCAGGGGAGCGGCCATATTGCCAAAACGGGTCGGCGAACCCAGCACCAGTCCCGCGCAGTGTCTCAGGTCATTCTGCGTGGCATAGGGTGGGCCATCGTCGGGGACCTCATCCGCAACCTGCTCAGTCTCGGCGGAGATGGCCGGGACCGTACGCAGGCGTGCCTCGACGCCCGTCACGCTCTCGACACCCCTTGCCACCCGGCGGGCCATCGCTGCCGTCGATCCGGTGCGGCTGTAATAGAGAACGAGTACGTAGGGTTTCTGATCCATGGCTGATCCGCTGTGACAATCCGCTGTGACAATCCGCTGTGACAATCCGCAGTGCGGTCGCTGCGTCTGAGACAGTCGCAGCCCACCAGAGCCCGTTCGGGGCAGTGGCGGACGAGTATAGCAAAGCGGTAAAACTCACTGGCCGCACCTAAAGGTGTGCAGTTTCTGCGATACTTTGCGCATGGAAAACTGGCAAACCTACTTAGAGCAATTCCGGCACCGGGCCCTGTACCTGATGGCGCGGTATCGCACGGATCGATGTCGCGACACCGCTGCGGCGCTGACCTACATGTCACTCTTTGCCCTGGTGCCGCTGCTTACCGTGCTCTACACAATGGCGTCGGCGATTCCCGCATTCCAGGGCATGGAACAGAATATTCAGGAACTGCTGTTCGAACACCTGGTGCCAGAAACCTCGGCGGGTCTTGAGGAATACGTGGACGACTTCTCGCGCCAGGCCCGTAATCTCACCAGCTTCGGGGTGCTGTTCCTGCTCGCAACGGCGGTACTCATGCTACGCAATATAGAGCAGGCCTTTAACCTGATCTGGCGCACCCAGAGCAATCGCGGCCTGATACCCAGCTTCTTGCTGTACTGGGCGGTACTATCGCTGGCTCCGATCACCATCGGCTTCGGCATCGGGGTCAGCACCTATCTCGCATCCTTTGCCAACCGCTTCGAAAGCTACGACGCGGTCGGCATCGGCGCCCTGATGTTGCGTCTGTCGCCGTACCTGTTACAGACCCTGGGCTTTACCCTGCTCTACGCTGCTGTGCCCAACTGTCGCGTATCGCTGCGCCATGCGCTGGTAGGCGGCGTACTGGCCGCCATCGCGTTCAATATCGCCCGCGGGCTGTTCACCAAACTGGTAGCGGGATCCAGCATCACCTTTATCTACGGAGCCTTCGCTGCGGTTCCCCTGTTCCTACTGTGGATTTTTATTTCCTGGAACATCGTACTCATCGCTGCCATCGTGGTTCACAGCCTGTCGGCCTACCAGAACAAGGAGCAAGCGCAGCGCCCCCTGATCCTCAAGGGATTGGAGTTACTGGAGACCCTTTGGCGTCGACAAACCCAGGGGCGAACGCTGAAAGAACTTGAGATCTTTCAACGCCGGGAGTTGGGCATCGATGCAGAAAGCTGGCAAATCCTGCGCGACGTGCTCATCGAGCAACGGGTTATCACCCAGGACTCGCGGGGCCACTATCTGCTCAGCCGGGATCTGCATGGCGTCACGCTCTGGCAGTTGCAGGAATGGCTGATAGACGAGAGGCAACTGCAATCAGGTGATCAGAACGATCTGGCGCCCTGGGAGCACCGAGTGACTGAACTGCTCGTGGAGACACAGCGTAGCAAGCGGGACACGCTGTCCCTTTCCCTGGCCGAGGTATTCGAATCAAACCAATGAAGCACGCCATTTTCCGCACCGGTCGTCGCCTGATAGCGGTCACCGTCATCGCCCTGCTCAACGCCTGTGGCGGCACCCACAGCCCCCTGGGCAGCATCGACAACTGGACCTTCATCAACTACTGGGCCGAGTGGTGCAAACCCTGCATCAAGGAAGTTCCGGAACTGAATGCACTGCACCGCGAAGACGACTACCAGGTTCTCGGCGTGAACTTCGACGGAGCGCAGGGCGAGGAACTCTCGCGCCAGATACAGGGACTGGGCATTGAGTTTCCAACGCTTGCCGACGATCCCGCAACTCAACTGGGCACGGAACGCCCAGCGGTGCTGCCAACAACGCTGGTGCTGGCGCCCGGTGGCAAGGTCCACCGGATACTGGTGGGGCCCCAGACGATCGAGAGTCTGCGCGAAGCGACGCACTGACCCCCTGGTTGTCAGGGAATCAGCAGTGACGAGCCCACGGTGCGCCGGGCCTCGAGTTCGGCATGGGCGCGCTGCACTTCTACCAAGGGATAGCGCTGCGCAATATTGACCTGCAGGGTTCCATCGAGAACACGCTCGAAGACTGCTGCGGCGCTGTCGCGCATCTCCTGTTCCGCCGCCACATAGCTCAGCATCGTCGGGCGGGTTATGAACAGGGAGCCCCGGACCGATAGCTCCTGCAGATCAAAGGGCGGCGGGCTACCCGAGGCATTACCAAAGCTCACCATCAGTCCGCGCGGAGCCAGACAGTCGAGGGATTGCTCAAACGTGGCGGCGCCCACGCCGTCGTACACCACCGGAAGCATTCGTCCTTCGGTGATCTCCCGCACGGCAGCGACCACGTCGTCCTCGCCACTGATCAGGCAATGTTTATAACCGTTGGCCAGGGCCAGGTCGCGTTTTGCCGGCGTACTCACGGTGCCGATGAGCTCAACACCCAACGCCGCGGCCCATTGGCCAAACAGCAGGCCCACGCCGCCAGCGGCAGCATGGAACAACGTGGTGTGACCGGGGCGCAACGAGAACAGCCGCTGCAGCAGGTATTCCACGGTTGTTCCTTTGAGCAATACCGCGGCGGCTGTGTCGAAGTCCACGCCGTCCGGTATTGGCACCAGGCGCTGCGCTGGCAGTAGCAGCGATTGCGCGTACGCGCCGATGCTTGCGGCACAGTAGGCAACCCGGTCGCCAACTTCAAAGTCGGCGCCCTCGCCCACCGCCTCAACCACACCCGCGCCCTCCAGGCCAAGGCCGCTGGGCATCGGCAGCGGGTACAGGCCATTGCGATGGTAGGTGTCGATATAGTTCAGGCCAATGGCCCGATTGGCGACGCGCACCTGTCCCGGACCCGGCTCACCCGGATCGCGATCCCGGAGCATCATCACCTCGGGTCCGCCCGGTGCATCGATCTCTACGGCCTTAACCATGACTCAGTCCTCTTCGGGGGTATAGCGCTCAAACCATGCCAGTATCGCGGCCACCTTGGCCATCAACTGACTCGGCCGTTTGGCGATCGTATGGTACGCACCGGGAATACGCACCATCGCTGTATCGATGCCGCGCAGCTTGAGCGCCTGATAATACTGCTCCGTTTCGCCCATCGGAGTGCGCAGATCCTCTTCACCGGTCAACAGCATGGTGGGCGTCTTGACGTTTCCTACCAGCGATAGCGGTGAGCGCTTCCAGTAGTGCTCCGGGGCCTCCCAGGGCATGGCCGGGAACCAGTAGCGTGTGAAGTACGGAGGCATGTCGGCGGTCAGGGCAAAGCTCGTCCAGTTGATCACGGGCTTGGCCACCACGGCGGCCCGAAATCGATCCGTGTTGCCGACGATCCAGGCCGTGAGCACACCGCCACCGCTGCCCCCTGTGACAAAAAGGCGGTCTTCATCGATGGACCCTTCGGCAATCAGTGCATCTACCGCCGCCATCAAATCATCGTAATCCTCATTGGGATAATTGTGCTGAATCAGGTTGGCGAAACGCTCACCGTAGCTGGTGCTGCCACGGGGATTCACATAGAGCACAACGTAACCAGCAGCGGCATAAAGCTGCACTTCGCTTGAGAAGCGGGTTCCGTAGTTGGTGTGGGGGCCCCCATGGATCTCGAGAATCAGGGGGTATTTTTTATCCGGGTCGAACCCAGGCGGAAATGCCACCCAGGCCTGGATCTGCTCGTCACCCGCCGGCGAGGTCACCCAGCGCTCCTCCACCGAAGCGAGGCTGCGCTGGGCAATACCGTTGCGATTGAGATCCGTCAGCACCTGAGCATCACGCCCGGCGCGCCCCGTGGCGAGATTCGCCGGACCCTGCGTCGTACCGGCTGTGTAAGCATAGCGATCGTTACCGCCGATCGCATACGCGGCCCCGGAATAGGGGCGCCCCAGTGTCGTGCCACCCAGGCCCGTTACCAGGCGCTGCATGCGACCGCGCAGATCCGTCGATGCGAGTACCGTATCGCCACGGTCATCGAACTGAAAATAGATACGCTTGCCATCGCCGGACCAGCGGGGATTGACCACGCTTCGATCCAGATCCTCAAGCAACTCACGATACTCACCGCTGGCCAGCTCCAGCACGTAGAGGCGCTGTCGGTGGTAGGACTGTCGCTTGTCATCGAAACCCGTGAAGGCGAGATACCGTCCGTCAGGAGACAGGGCCGGCGAGCCTTCTGGTCCCTGGCGATTCGTCAGCTGCGTCAGGCCGCCGTCGGCGACCTCGAGCCGGTACAGATCGGAGTTCAATACATCCAATGCACGGTCTTCGTTGCGGTTGGCCGAAAAATAAATCGCGCCGGAGTCCTCGGACCATTCGATTCGGCCGCTGTGGTCATACGGCCCTTCCGTAAGTTGGCGGCTGGCACCGCCCTCGGCGGGAACCACAAAAATCTGGAAAAACGCTTCGGGTCGCGGTCCGGCGCCATCGTTGCGGTACACCATGCGATCAACCACGACCGGTGGTGGCGCCCACTCAGCCCCCTTGGGCGCCTTGGGCAATTTGCCCATGGTGGGCGCGTCCACCGCTACGCGTTTGCTGTAAGCGAGCCAGCGTCCATCGGGCGACCAGCTCAGGCCCCGGGGAGATTCGGCACCCCGGGTGATCTGGGCGGTCGCCCCGGTTGCGAGCCAGCGAACGAAGATCTGCGACCCCGCCTCATCCTTGTCCACAAATGCCAGGCGATCACCTGAGGGCGACAACGCAGGCGACGACACGCTGCGAGCACCACTGGTAATCGGCTGATGGCCCGAACCGTCACTGTTGATGGTCCAGAGGTTGGCGCGGCGGCGATCCTGCATCACGTCCATGGTGTTGCGCAGGTAATAGAGTTTCTTGCCCTCGGGCCCAACCATGGGCGAGGTCACCCAGGACAGCGAAAAGACGTCCTCCAGTTGCATGGGGTTCGCCGCGGTCACGGCGGATGGGCTCAGTAGTAGCGCCAGAAAAGTAGCCGGCACCCAACCAAGCCAGACGGAAGCAGCGCGATGCGTTGTTTTCATGAATAGCCTCTCTGCAAAAAGTTAAGGGCGTATACGAACAGGGACCGGGCGCTCAGGCAATACCTTCGTCCATGGCCCGCCAGGATGCACAGCCTTTCTGACCTGGGCCGGAGGCAACGCACACCTGCGCTTCCACCAGCGCTTCGCCCTGAGAAGCGGCGAGCAGTCGCTGCAGCAGGTAATGCGAGAATTCTTCCACCGTGGCGTTCACGATGGGCAAAAGAAGCGTATCTGTCCGCAGGAATTGCATTTCCTCGCCGTTGAACCGCACCCGATAGTTGTCATCAAGCTCCTCGATCTGCTGGTGGGGCGATGCCGCCGCCAGAATCAGGTATTCGTCCAACTCGTCGCACAGCGCCTTGATGCGCTGCTTGTAGACATTGTAGTCAGCGGCAAAACCATTGGCCCCCATCGGGGCAGCAATCATGGCCGAAACACTGTAGTTATGGCCATGCAGACGCTCCCGCTCCGTCGCGGAAAAAATCGTGTAGTGCGCCGCGGAGAATTTGTGGCTCTCTTTGTCGATGTACAACGTGGCAAGGCGATCCATGGAGCTTCCTGAGCAGAACTTGAATGCCCCATGATACGCGCCCTGGCTCAATTGCGGTTCAGTATGTCGCCGGCGCAGGCGAACTCTCCGTGCGAGGCAACGACAGGGCTGATAGCATCGCAAGTCCACTTAGCGGATAACAGATCATGACCATTGCGATAATCACCGGTGCCAGCGTCGGTATAGGCCGGGCAACGGCCCAGGCTTTTCAGCAGGGTGGATACGAAGTCGTCAACCTGTCACGACGCATCTGCGAGGTCCCCGGCGTACACAACCTGACCTGCGACCTGGCGGAACCAGACAGCGTGTCTGAGGTCATCGATGCGCTGCTGAGCCACGTGCATGGTCTGTCCGAGATCTGCCTGATCCACAACGCCAGCCAGATGCGCAAGGACAGCGCCGACGACTGCCCGGACGGCAATTTACGTGCTGTGCTCGAAACCAATGTGCTGGCGGTGAATCGACTGACGCGTGCGTTGCTTCCGGGTATGGGGCCCGGCAGCAGTGTGCTCTACGTCGGCTCCACCCTGTCCGAGAAAGCGGTTCCGAACTCCTTCAGTTACGTGACGTCAAAGCACGCCCAGCTAGGTATGATGCGTGCGACCTGCCAGGACCTCATGGGCTCGGGGATTCATACCGCCATGGTGTGTCCCGGGTTTACCGATACCGAGATGCTCCGCAATCATCTGGGTAGCGACGAGACCGTATTGCAGCAGGTTGGTGCCATGAACAGCTTTGGGCGACTGATCGAGCCTGAAGAAATCGCTGGAGTACTGTACTGGGCACACCGCAACCCCGTAATGAATGGCGCCGTGCTGCACGCCAACCTCGGACAGCGGGAGGCCTGATGGGTCCACATCTGCTGCAGGAACGACGCGAACGGGTATTTCTCGTGCTGGCCGGTACGTTCCTGTGCGCCATGACGCTGCTGAACGTCATTGGCATCACACGCTTCGTACAACTCGGCCCCATGGCCCTGGCGGTGGGCGTGCTGCCCTACCCCCTTACGTTTCTGTGTACGGACCTGGTGTGCGAACTGTACGGCAAAGCCCGCGCGAACTTTCTGGTGAGCGTCGGCCTGGGCCTGAATTTTCTGATTCTGTTTGTGCTGTTCCTGGGCAACAGTATTCCCTCGGTACCTGCGGACTCCATGCCACCCTGGCAGATTATCCAGCTCGCGGCGCCGGTCCCACTGCCCAACGGTGAGGTTGTCGAGAACAGCATTGGCCTGTATCAGCTCATCTATGCCACCACCTCTGGCGCGGTGTTCGCCTCCATGCTGGCCTACATCGCCGCCCAGTATTGCGATGTACAGTTGTTCCATTTTTGGAAACGCATCACCAAAGGCAAGTATCTCTGGGTCCGCAATAACTTCAGCACCCTGATGAGCCAGATGGTGGACTCGGTCATGGTGGTCACCGTGACCTTCGGCGCCGCCTTTCTAAGGGGGGATATCACCCTGAAGGCCCTGGCAGTACTGGTGGGAAGCAACTACCTGTTCAAGGCCACGGTGGCACTGCTCGACACAGGCCCCTTCTACCTTGCCGTGCACTATCTGCGCCGGTATCTGCATCTTGAAGATGGCGCGTATGCTGCGGCGCATGCCATGGATACCACCGAGCGCAGCGCCCGAAGCTAGGCAGCGATGCGGGCCTGAGACGGGGCTTTGGCTTGCCGGGCAAGGAGTTCCCGGGCCAGTTCCTCGGCGATCACCGCTGTCGAGCGGTGACTGTTGTCTGATCTTTGCATCACCTCGTCCAACCGATTAGCGATGCCGGCTATATGAGCCTCCAGATTACGGCGGTCCCCGTCACTACGCTGGTAATGCACGTCAATTATGCCACCGGCGTTGATCAGAAAATCGGGGCAGTAAAGGATTCCGCGATCGGCCAGCCGATCAGCGTCGCTGTCGTGCCGTAGCTGATTGTTCGCAGCTCCGGCGACGATGCCGGCGCGAATTGCAGGGATCGACTCGCGGTTGAGCACGCCACCCAGAGCGCAGGGGGCAAGCACATCAACATCGGCACCCATGACCTCATCGATGGGCATCGGCTGAACACCCAGTTCACGCTCTGCCCGCTCGAGGCGCTGGGCGCTCATATCCGCCGCCCTCACCTCGGCACCGGCAGTCACCAGGCGCCGCGCGAGATCAAAGCCCACATGACCCAGTCCCTGGATCGCCACGCGAACACCCCGCAGGTCGTCGCAGCCAAGGCGATGAGCCAGGGCACGGCGAATCGAAAGGAATACGCCCAGAGCTGTGCTCGGCGACGGGTCACCACCGTGCTCCGTGGTGGCAATGCCCGATACATGCGCCGTGGTTTCGCCCATCACACGCAGGTCATCAACGCTGGTGCCGGAGTCCTCCGCCGCCACATAGCGACCGCCCAGGGAGTCGACAAAGCGTCCCATCGCCAGCATCAGCGGCCGGGTCTTGTGCGTTGCAGGGTCGCCGATAATGACGGATTTTCCGCCGCCCAGGGGCAAACCCGCCAACGCCGATTTATAGGTCATACCCCGCGACAGGCGCAGTACGTCCTCCACCGCCGCTTCCTCGCTGGCGTAGGGATACATGCGACACCCCCCCACCGCCGGGCCCAGCGTGGTGTCGTGCACGGCAATGATTGCCCGCAGGCCACTGTCACGATCGTGGCCGAACACCACTTGCTCGTGCTCATCAAAGGAAACAGCGCTGAAAACGCCCATCTAAAACTCCTGCTGGTTATTAATTATCTGGGGCTGGGTAAAGGGCTAAGCCGCCTCGACGATCTGCACCGGCTCCGCGCGCCCATCCAGGCGTGCCAACAGCGCATCCCGACGGACCTGTAGCTGCTCGCGATTCCGGTCTTTTACATGCCCAAAGCCGCGCAACTGCAAAGGTAGGGCCAGCAGTTCCGCCACCAGTTCGCGTGAGGCTTCGCCAATGCGAGGAAGCAACTCGTCGATAAGAGCCTCGTAGTCGGCAATATCCCGACGCTCCTGACGCCGCTCGGCGGTATACCCGAATATATCCAGCGGTGTGCCACGCAAGCGTTTGAACGGTGCCAGCAATCTGAAAGCATGCAGCATCCATGCGCCAAATTCGCGTTTGCGCGGCAGGCCCGTGGATTCATCGCGATCGCTCCACAGCGGCGGCGCCAGATTGAAGCGAAGTTCATAGTCGCCAGAGAATTGCGCCTGCAGGGATTCCAGGAATTCGGGACGGCTGTAAAGCCGCGCGACTTCGTACTCATCCTTGTAAGCCATCAGCTTGTACAGGGCCCGGGCAACAACGTCAGTCACCGAGCCCTGAGCTTCTGCCTGCGCATCGCGAGCACGCACCTGCTCTACGCGAGCGCGATAACGCTCGGCGTAGGCGACGTTCTGGTACTGGGTAAGGCGCTCGAAGCGATCCTGAACCAGCGCATCCAGGTTCCATTCGGGAGCCGCCGCACGCTGGGGAATCAGCGCAAGCACCTGTTCCGGTCGATGGGCGTAGCGACGGCCATAAAGAAACGCCCGCTTGTTGAACTCCACAGCAACCCCATTCAGTTCGATCGCCTGCTCCAGCGCCGATGCCGACACGGGCACCAGGCCCTGCTGCCACGCCACCCCAAGCAGAAACAGATTGCTGGCGATGGAGTCGCCAAGCAAGGCTGTGGCGATGCGGCTGGAATCCAGGAAGTGGCAGCCGTCCTCACCCACCTCATCGAGAATGCGGCGCTTCATTGCACCGGTAGGAAAGCGCGCGTCGGGGTCAAGAATAAAGCTCGCCGTAGGGACTTCCGCTTCGTTCACTACCGCATGGGTACGGCCATGGGCTGCTTTACCCATGGCTTCGTAGGTGGTGGTAACCACCAGGTCGCAGCCCAGCAGCAGATCGGCCTCGCCGGCGGGAATACGCACCGCCATGATGTTTTCCTGCTGGTTCGCCACGCGCACGTGAGAAACCACGGCGCCGAACTTTTGCGCCAGGCCGGTCTGGTTCATGGTGGCGCAGCCCTTACCCTCGATATGAGCTGCCATGGCCACCAGCGCGGTGATCGTAAGCACGCCGGTCCCACCCACGCCGGTGACCACCGTATTCCAGGGCCGTTCGCTGATATCGGGCAACGTCGGCTCCGGCAGGGGGTCAAAGACCACCGCAGACGCATCGGCCGTTTCGGGCTTGCGCAGACTGCCGCCGAGCACTGTTACAAAGCTGGGACAAAAGCCACGGTTGCAACTGTAGTCCTTGTTACACGCGCTCTGATCGATGCGGCGCTTGCGCCCCAGAGGCGTCTCTTTGGGCACGATCGACAGGCAGTTGGATTGCACCGAGCAGTCCCCGCAGCCCTCGCACACCGCGTCGTTGATAAACAGACGCTTGGCGGGATCTTCCAGCGCTCCCTTTTTGCGGCGGCGACGTTTTTCTGCCGCGCAGGTCTGCTGGTACACAATGACCGTAGTACCGCGAACCTCGCGCAGCTCCCGTTGCACCGCATCCATCTCGTCGCGGTGATGCAGGCTCAGACCATCGAGGCCCGGCATGCGACCTCGCCACCCCTGGGGCTCGTCACTCACCAGGGCAATGCGACGAACGCCTTCGCCGCTGATCTGGCGCAGCAGATCGGGGATCGACAATGAACCGTCAATGGGCTGGCCACCGGTCATGGCGACCGCATCGTTGTAGAGAATCTTGTAGGTGATATTCACACCCGAAGCCACGGCGGCGCGCACTGCGAGAATACCGGAGTGAAAATAGGTGCCATCACCGAGGTTCTGGAATACATGTTTGGTGTCGGTGAACGGCGCCTGACCGATCCAGGTCACGCCCTCTCCTCCCATCTGGGTAAAGGTCAGTGTGGGACGATCGGGCATCCAGGTTGCCATGTAGTGACAGCCGATACCGCCCATGGCATGACTGCCTTCGGGAACCCGTGTTGAGGTGTTGTGGGGGCAACCGCTGCAGAAATGGGGTACGCGCTCCGCCAGTTCCGTGGGGCGGGCCAGGGACAGTTCTTTCTCTTCGATCCAGCGAATCCGCTCGTCCATGGTGGGGGAGTGATAAAAACGACGGATGCGCGAGGCGATCGCCAGTGCGACGATGGCGGGCGTCAGTTCACCGCGGTTGGGCAACAGGTCACGGCCATTTTCATCGAATTCGCCGATCACGCGCGGGCGCGCCGCCACGGCGTAGTTGTACAACTGTCCCGTCAACTGATCTTCGATGACCGAGCGCTTCTCTTCGACCACCAGAATTTCTTCGAGTCCCTCGGCGAAATCGTGGGTCACCTGGGGCTCCAGGGGCCAGGGCATGCCAACCTTGTAGACCCGAAGGCCGATCTCGGCCGCTACCGTGGGGGTAATCCCCATGTCCTCCAGCGCCTGCATAACATCGAGGTAGGCCTTACCCGAGGTGATGATGCCAAAGCGCGGATTGGGACTATCCAGCACAATGCGGTTCAGGCCATTTACCCGGGCAAACTCGCGCGCCGCATAAATCTTGTAGCGGTTCAGGCGCTCTTCCTGCTCCATGGGTTTGTCGGGCCATCGCGCGTGCACACCCCCCTCGGGCAATGCAAAGCCCTCGGGAATCGTGATCTGGATACGCGCGGGATCTATGTCGGCGGAAATCGCCGAGTCCATGTTCTCGGTGATCGCCTTCAAGGCAACCCAACAACCGGAGTAGCGGGACAGCTCCCAGCCGAAGATGCCCAGGTCCAGTACCTCCTGCACGTTCGCAGGGCTCAGTACGGGCATCGATGCAGCGATGAAGTTGTGCTCCGACTGATGCGGTAGCGTCGAGGATTTGCAGGCGTGATCGTCTCCCGCCACGGCGAGCACGCCACCGTAGCGCGATGTACCGAAGGCATTGGCGTGTTTGAACACGTCCATAGACCGGTCGACGCCCGGTCCCTTGCCGTACCACATGCCGAACACGCCGTCGTAGCGAGCGCCACCCGAGAGATTGGTCTGCTGACTGCCCCAGACCGCGGTCGCGGCGAGCTCCTCGTTGATCCCCGGCTCGAAATGCACATTGTGTCGCTTGAGCCAGGGCCCGGCCTTCCAGAACGCCTGGTCCACGCCGCCCAGGGGAGAGCCGCGATAGCCCGACACAAAAGCCGCAGTGTTGAGGCCGCGCTGCTGATCGCGTTGGTGCTGCAGCATAGGCAGGCGCACCAGAGCCTCGATACCTGTCATGTAGGCACGGGTCGCATCCAGCGCGTATTTGTCATCCAGGGATAGTTTTCTTATCCCGCGGTCGGCCTTACCGGTCATGGGTATTCCTCGCGAGTTTATGTCTGCAAAGTCTACGCAATACCACAGAAATTGTTATGCAATTGGGGTATCGGTACCTGCTCACAATGAATAAACTATGCGTATTTTTAGCCAACATAGGTTAAATATTCCGTGCAGCTCGATAAAACCGATCTGGCGATTCTGGATCTGCTGCAAAACGACAGCAGCCTGAGCACGGCGGCCATCGCTGAGCGCGTCAATCTGTCCCAGTCACCCTGCTGGCGACGGATTCACCGACTGGAGGAAGCCGGGCTGCTCAAAAACCGTGTCGCCTTGTTGGATCGTCACGCTTTGGGCATGGATATCGTGGTGTTTGCCACCGTGAACCTGACCGCCACAGGCCGCCAGAATCTGCTCAGTTTCGAAGAAGACATCGTGCGCTACCCGGAAGTGTTGGAGTGCTACACCATGACCGGAATCTGGGACTACCTGTTGAAGATCGTGACCCGGGACATGCGCCACTACGAACGCTTCGTGCGCGAAACCCTGAGTGCCAATCCCGACGTACGCGAGTTGCATTCGCACATGGCGGTGACAGAAATCAAAAATAGTACGGCGCTGCCCCTCCATACCCAGGCCTGAGCTACCAACCCATCACCTCGCGGACGAGGGGAACGGTTACAGGGCGCTGACGCTCCAAAGAGGCCTGGTCCAGGCGTTCCAGGCTCGCCAAAAGCTCAGGCAAGTTGCGCTTGCTACGCTCACAAAGATAACGCAGGACCGGTTCCGCCAATACGAGACCCCGTCGCCGGGCGCGAAAATCCAGCACCTCGCGAAGTTCGTCATCACTACAGGTCGGCAGGGCCCAGGTGAGGCCGCTGGTAAGCCGCGATACGAGATCCGGAAGGGACAGCGCCAGTTCCGGCGCCGGACGCGACGCGGCGATCAACAGGCGACAGCGACTGGCGCGCGCCCGGTTGAACAGATGAAACAGGGCCTCCTCCCAGTCGTTGTGCCCCGCAATGCATTCGAGGTCATCGATGGCGAGCAGACCGGCCTGCTCGAGGTTCTGCAGCAGATCATGGGGCGGCAGCGAGACCATGAGTTCCAGGGGCAGATAAATCGAACCCACCTGCTCGTGGCACAGGGCCTGCAGCAGGTGACTCTTGCCGGCGCCGGGGGCGCCATGAAAGAAGTGCAGGCCCTCGTGAAGACCGGCTTCGTCTTTGAGACCGGCCAGCACCTGCACCACCCCCACACGCGGGAAAAAATTAGCAAAGGTGGCCTGGTCATCCAGGGACAGCTCAAGCGCCAGCTGTGAGGGACCCCGGTGAAGGGATGTTTCAGCCATCGGTGTCCGGTTCCGGCGGTGGATCCTGCTCGAGCGCTGGCTCCGCTTCTTCGATCGTGTCTTCGCCGTCCTTGCCATACAGACTGCTGCGACGGTAGTGGGCCACCGCGTGACGCGCAAAAACCATCACCACCGCCGCGACGGGCAATGCCACCACCACGCCGACAAACCCGGCGATCTGGCCGCCGGCCATCAGGGCAAATATCACCGCTACGGGGTGCAGACCGATCCGGTCTCCCACCAGGATCGGCGTAAGAATCATGCTCTCGACAAGCTGCCCGACACCGAACACCAGCCCCACATAGATCAATGGCATCCAGTCAAAAAACTGCAGCCAGGCGGCGGTGAGCGATGCGACGATGCCGACGATAAAACCCAGATACGGCACGATGCTGGCCAGGCCAGCAATAAAGCCCAACAGAAGCGCCAACTCGATGCCCACGATCCACAGACCAATGGTGTAGAGCACACCCAGGGCACACATTACGATGAACTGACCGCGCAGAAACGCACCGACAACCTCGTCGGCCTCCCGCGTCATCTGCGCGGTCCCTGCCTGCCAGTCCCGCGGTAACAGCATGAGGATTTTCTCAGCGATATCGTCCCAGTCGCGCATCAGGTAAAAAGCCACCACCGGCACCAGGGCCATGTTGGCCATGAACGCCAGCAGCCCCGCGCCGGAGCCGGTGAGCTGGCGAATCGTTTGGGCGGTCATCTTGCCCAGGGATTGCCAGTTCTCCATCAGCTCCGCCGACCAGTCGATGGGTGGCAGCAACTCGCCAGTCACCAGGGTACGGTCCTGTAGCCATGGCAGGGCCACATCACGCAGCCAGGCGTACAGCGTGGGAATGCGCCCGATGAGTCCATCCAACTGCTGTAACAGCATCGGCACGGCAAACACCAGTGCCAACAGGTAGAGTCCGGAAAACACCGCGAACACCAGGGCAACACCCAGGGTGCGACTACCCCCGCGAGCCTCAACGCGATCCACCAGGGGGTCACCGAGATAGCCGATCAGCGCTCCCAGCACGAACGGCAGCAAAATGGGCTGCAGCACATAGAACAACACGCCAAGACCAGCGAATACACCGAATACCAGAGGCCAGCGATTGACCGGTATCTCCGGCGGAAAAGACTCAGTCATGGGATGTACTCATAACGCAGACCTGCCTGAACCGAATCGTCATCGGTGGCCACAAAACGGTGATCGAGTTCCAGAATCTTCGCCAGCTGCACCTGGTCCGCGTCGGCGTGCACCCGCAGGCTTACTTCGTCACCCAGGACGTGTTCCGGCACCACCCGCTGCACTGATTCCAGACCACGTATAGCCTCGCACGCGGACCGATAGTGAGCAAAGGAGTGGATGCCACGAAGCGTAATGCGCAGGCGCTCGTCACCCTGATCACGCGGTGCCACCGCGTAGCGCCCCGCATAAAGATCGGCCGCGAGCGCTGCTCCCTGCTCCGCAAAGGCATCGAGCGACGCCGCATCGACAGAACTCACTACCCAGCGTCCATTGTCCAGGAGTCGCCACTCCCCGACCCAACGGCCATCAGACAGCGTCGCCACACGCCCTGCCAGCAACTCGACCTCACCATAGCGCTCCGAAGCCCGCAGCAGCGCGCCCGATGACTGCCGCCAGGCTTCGCCGGGACTGATCCGAGCCGCATCTTCCAAATCGAGAAGAGGCAGCTGGAGCGGCAGCCCCCGTAGCTGAAAACTCTGTTGCAAAGCGGCGTGGATCAACGGTGTTTCAGACGCTGAAGCGAAGTGTCGACCGTCGCCATCATGAATCACCACCCAGGCCAGTACGCGGGGTCGATTTGCGGTCCACAGCGGGAGGCCCGCCTGCACGAGCAGTTCCCGCAGGGCAGCCTCGTCGTAATCAAGCAGGGCCACGAGTCCGGACTCGGACTCCTCAAAGCCATAGCTGCGTAGAAAGCGCGAGGCTTTTTTTGCTGCCGCGAGTATCGCCTCGTTTTCGGCGGCCTGGGTGTCGCCGGACGCCTTGACCACCACCTGCACAAGCCCGTCACTTCGGGCCCTGTCCAGCGTACTGGCGCGCCGATCATCCACCGGGACCCTCGCTCGATACACATCGGACACGATTTCGGCGCGAACGGCCACAACCCCCAGCGCCAACAGCGTGCACAGGGTCAGGCGTAGCAATTTGGATACGATCGCAGGCATGGGCGCATTGTAGCAGCGCACGAGCGGCTAATTCCCTTTACTGCACGATTGGGGACGCTACACTGCGCGCTCGTTGACAACACCGGACTACCCCATGGCCGATCCTGACCAGAACGCTTCCCTGAGCTATCGCGACGCCGGCGTCGATATCGACGCCGGCAATGCGCTGGTTGAGCGCATTCGTGGCGCCGTGGAGGCCACCCGGCGTCCCGAGGTGCTGGGCAATCTGGGGGGATTTGGAGCCCTGTGCGCCCTGCCCTTGCGATACCGCGAACCCCTGCTTGTGTCCGGCACGGACGGTGTCGGCACCAAACTGCGCCTGGCCATCGATCTTCAGCGCCACGACACCATCGGTATTGATCTTGTTGCCATGTGCGCCAACGACATCGCCGTGAGCGGCGCCGAGCCGTTGTTCTTCCTGGATTACTTCGCCACCGCGAAGCTGGATGTAGACGTGGCGGCCGACGTGGTCAAAGGAATAGCCCGTGGCTGTGAACTCGCCGGCTGCGCCCTTGTGGGAGGTGAAACGGCCGAAATGCCGGGCATGTACCAGCGCGGCGACTACGATCTCGCGGGCTTCTGCGTCGGGGTGGTAGAGAAAGACGAGGTGATCGACGGCAGCGCCGTACGCGCGGGTGATGCGCTACTGGCCATTGCCAGCAGCGGTCCCCACTCCAACGGATACTCGCTGATACGCAAGGTACTGGAGCGCAGCGATGCGGACCTGCAGGCGCCGCTGGAGGCCGGCGGCGCCAGCCTCGCGGACCTGTTGCTCGCGCCGACGCGCCTTTACTGCCGCCCGCTGCTGGACCTGCGCGAGCGTGTTCCCGTCCATGCCATGGCCCATATCACGGGTGGTGGCCTGACCGAAAACCTGCCACGGGTATTACCCGAGGGTACGACCGCCGAGATCGATGGTGGGCAGTGGGAATGGCCCGCGGTATTCCGTTGGCTACAGGAGCAGGGCAATATCGAGACCGATGAGATGTACCGCACGTTCAACTGTGGCGTGGGCATGGTGGTGGTGTTGCCTCCCGAGCACGTCGAAGCGGCCCAGGCATTCCTGGCCGCACAGGATCTGGCCGCTTGGCCAATCGGCACGATTGTCACTGGTGACGCGCCCCTCAGCATCCGCTCATGAATCGACCCCGCATCGCGGTACTGGCCTCGGGCCGCGGCTCCAATATGGAAGCCATCGCCGATGCCTGCGCCGATGGGCGCATTACCGCTGACCTCGCCCTGGTGTTGGCCAACAATGCACACGCCGGAGTCCTTGTCAGTGCCGCACAGCGCGGCCTGCCCCACGCCTGCATTGAACACGGGGAATTTGCGGACCGCGAAGCATTTGAACGGGCCATGTTGGCGGAACTGCGCGCCCAAAACATCGATATCGTGGTGCTCGCAGGCTTCATGCGCATCCTCACCCCCCTCTTTATTCGGGAATATTACGGTTCCCTATTGAACATTCACCCCTCTCTGCTGCCTAAATACCCGGGGCTGCACACACACCAGCGGGCGCTGGACGCCGGCGACCGCGAGGCCGGCGCCACGGTGCATTTTGTGATCCCCGAACTGGACGCTGGTCCGGCGATCATTCAGGCCCGCGTCGCCATCCATGACGGTGACCGGGCGGAGGACATCGCCGCTCGGGTGCAACGCGAAGAGCACCGCATCTACCCCCTGGCGGTGCAATGGTGTGCCACGGGCCGGGTAGTACTGAAAAATGGCATCGCCCTGAAGGACGGAGAGGCAATCAGTGTTGAGACGAATAACACCACGAGCACCGCTGTCGAGCGATCCTGAACGCAGCGGCTGGTATACACCTGCCCTGCTCGCATTCGCTCTCTCAATCTTCGGTGCCCATGCGGACGAACACGCAGAGCAGCGCGATCACCATACCCTCACCCCTTATGAGGCGGTCTACAAAACGTCAACCTCGGGGCTCAGCATCAAACTTCGCCGCAGCCTTTCGATGGATGATAACGGCGATTGCCGCCTGACCAGCAACGGCAAGCTCCTGGTGGCCGGCATTGATGAAGTCAGCGTGTTCGCCGTGGAAGGCGACCGCGTCCAGCCCAAGTCCTATGTCTACCAGCTCAGCGGACCCATCAGCCGTCGGCGTGAAGTTCACTTCAACGAAGACTCCGACACGATTCGCAGCCTGTACAAGAAGAACTGGTACGACCTGCCAAAATCGGCCCAGACCCTGGACCGCATGAGCCAGCAGGAACAGCTGCGCCTGTCGCTGCTCAATGACTCCACGCCACGCGAGGATATGCTGTTTGAGGTGGCTGACGGTCGCAAGATCAAGGAATACCGCCTGCTCTACCGCGGCGAAGAGCGCCTCGAAACTCCCATGGGCTGGATCGACACGCTGCGTTTTGAACGGGACCACGATGATCCCGAGCGCCAGTCCACCGTGTGGATTGCACCAGCCTGGGACTACCTCATGGTACGCACGGTGCATGTAGAGGATGGCAAGACCACCGAGGCCAACCTCATCAGCGCCAGCATCGCAGGCGCGCCCGTGTCAGGCAGCGGCAGCTGAATCAGGCGCGGGGTAGCGTGACGCCGGTCTGCCCCTGATATTTGCCCCCGCGGTCCTTGTAGCTGACCTCGCAGACCTCGTCGGACTCAAAGAACAACATCTGCGCAACGCCTTCATTGGCGTAGATTTTTGCGGGTAGCGTGGTGGTGTTGGAGAACTCCAGCGTCACGTGCCCCTCCCACTCGGGCTCCAAAGGTGTGACGTTGACGATGATGCCGCAGCGGGCATAGGTGGATTTGCCGAGGCAGATCGTCAGCACGTTCCGCGGGATGCGGAAGTACTCGACGGTACGCGCCAGAGCAAAGGAATTCGGCGGGATCACACAGACGTCGCCCTGCACGCTGACAAAGCTGTTGTCGTCAAAGGCTTTAGGGTCCACCGTTGCAGAATTAATGTTGGTGAACACGCGAAACTCATCGGCACACCGCACATCATAGCCGTAGCTCGACGTGCCATAGGAAATCAGCCTTTCACCACCCTCTCCTGATCGTACCTGCCCTTCGGCGAATGGTTCGATCATCTGGTGTTCCTGCGCCATGCGCCGAATCCAGCGGTCTGCCTTGATACTCATAGTTTTTCCTGTCAGTCGTCGCTGATGCTAATGGTGGGGAATTCCGCCGGTGCCGCGCCATCGAGGCGCGATGCAAGGGCCTCGGCCGCGGCTGCATAGGCCAGCGCCGCGGGCGATGCGGGCTCAGACACCACGGGAGGTGACCCGGCGTCCGTCGCCTCGCGAATACCGCGCTCCAGCGGCAGGCTCGCCAGCAGATCAACACCGTACTCCCTGGCGATGCGTTCTCCGCCGTCGGTGCCGAAAATCGATTCCGTATGACCACACTGACTGCAGGTATGCATGGCCATGTTCTCTATCACGCCCAATACCGGCACGCTGACCTTGCGAAACATCTCGATACCCTTGCGGGCATCCAGCAGCGCGATGTCCTGGGGCGTGGTGACAATGACCGCACCGGCCAGCGTCGCCTTCTGTGACAGGGTCAGCTGAATATCACCGGTGCCTGGGGGCATGTCGATCAGCAGGTAGTCCAACTCGCCCCACAGGGTTTGCTCCAACATCTGTACCAGGGCACCGCCGGCCATGGGGCCGCGCCATACCATCGGCGTACGGTCATTGGCGAGATAGGCCATGGACATGCTCGCCAGACCGTGGGCGCGCACGGGCAGCAGGTACTGCCCGTCCTTTGTCTGGGGGCGCGTGTCATCGGCGACGCCCAACATGAGGGCGACGCTGGGACCATAGATGTCCGCATCCAGCAGCCCGACGCGGGCACCGCGAGCCTGCAACGCCAGCGCCAGATTCACCGCAGTGGTGGACTTGCCCACGCCGCCTTTGCCCGACGCGATGGCCACGATGTGACGAATTTGCTGCATAGCCCTTCCCGGCCCAAAAAGGCGGCAAGTATAGATAGTGCCACCCGACGTCTCAATGCGGGTGAAATCACCGAAGCCAATCGCTATCATGGCGCGCTTCCAAAAACCCGGACTACTGGCGATGACTGATCCGCGGCGCATTCTTGTTACCAGCGCCCTTCCCTATGCGAACGGCCCCCTGCACCTCGGCCATATGCTCGAGCAGGTGCAGACCGACATCTGGGTGCGCTTTCAGCGCTCCCGGGGCAATGAGTGCTACTACATCTGCGCTGACGATGCCCACGGCACCGCCATCATGCTGACCGCCGAGAAACTGGGCATCACCCCCGAAGAGCAGATAGACCGCGTTCGCCTCGAACACGCCGCCGACTCCGCATCGTTTGGCATCAGCTTTG
The DNA here is from genome assembly GCA_030433415.1 of Gammaproteobacteria bacterium. Classification (GTDB taxonomy): domain Bacteria; phylum Pseudomonadota; class Gammaproteobacteria; order Pseudomonadales; family Halieaceae; genus Congregibacter. The sequence continues at coordinate 29,784 of JAUIMF010000016.1, forward strand.
ACAATTTCTACAGCACCCACTCCGACGAGACGCGGCACTGGTCCGAGACCATCTACCGTCGCGCCCGGGACAAGGGGTACATCGCAGCGCGGGAAATCACCCAGGCCTACGATCCGGAGAAAGGTCTGTTTCTGGCCGACCGCTTCATCAAAGGCACCTGCCCCAACTGCAAAACCCCGGATCAGTACGGTGACAATTGCGAGGCCTGCGGTGCCACTTACGCCCCCGCAGATCTGATAGATCCCGTATCGGCCCTGTCTGGCGCGACCCCCGTGGAGCGAGAGTCCCGGCACCTGTTTTTTCGCCTCCCCGCCTTTGCGGACATGCTGCGCGAATGGATCGCCTCGGGGACGCTGCAGGAATCCGTAGCCAACAAACTGCGCGAATGGACCGACAGCGAACTGCAGGAGTGGGACATCAGTCGCGATGCGCCCTACTTCGGCTTCGAAATTCCCGACGAAGAGAACAAGTACTTTTACGTATGGCTGGATGCGCCCATCGGCTACATCGGCAGCTTCGAGCACTTCTGCAAACGCGAAGGCGTCAGCTTTGACGATTATTGGCAGCCCGGTGGCGACACGGAGCTGTACCACTTTATCGGCAAGGACATCATCAACTTTCACGGCCTGTTCTGGCCCGCCATGCTGCATGCGGCGGAGCTGCGCACGCCCACAGCGGTGTATGCCCACGGCTTTCTCACGGTCAACGGCACAAAAATGTCCAAGAGTCGCGGCACGTTCATCAACGCCCGGCACTACCTCGACCATCTGGACGCGGAATATCTGCGCTACTACTTCGCCGCCAAGCTCAGTGGCGGTGTAGACGATATCGACCTGAACCTGGAGGACTTCGTTCAGCGCGTAAATTCCGATGTGGTGGGCAAAGTGGTCAACATTGCGAGCCGCTGTTCCGGCTTCCTACGCAAGGGCTTCGATAACCGCCTGGCCGAGAGCTGCAGTGAACCGGAACTGCTCACCGCGTTTCAGTCCGCTGGCGATGCCATCACCGACGCCTACGAGAGTCGGGAGTTTGGCCGTGCCATCCGCCTGATCATGGAGCTTGCCGACAAGGCAAATCAGTACATCGACCACCACAAACCCTGGGTGATGGCCAAGGACCCGGCGCAGGCGGCTACGGTGCGCGACGTGTGCTCCACCGGTATCAACTGCTTCCGCCAGCTCATGATTTATCTGCAACCCGTGTTGCCAGCGATGGCCGAGCGCGCGTCCGCGTATCTGCGCTGCACCCTGAACTGGGAGGATCGCCACGAATTGCTCACAGATCACGAGCTTGCAACCTTCGAACCGCTGATGCAGCGGGTAGACCCCAAGGTTGTCGCGGCCATGGTCGACAGCAATCGTCCGCCAGAGACCGAAGCAGCCCCAGTTCCAGCCCCAGCTCCCAAAAGTGACGATGTCGCCTATCTGGATTTTGCTGATTTCCAGAAAGTGGATCTGCGCATCGCCCGTATCGAGGCGGCAAGTGCCGTCGAGGGCGCCGACAAGTTGCTGGCCCTGACCCTGGATGTCGGTGAACTCGGCAAACGGCAGGTGTTTTCGGGAATCAAGGCGGCCTACACACCCGACGATCTCGTCGGAAAGCTCACTGTGGTGGTGGCGAATCTTGCCCCGCGTAAAATGCGCTTCGGCGTCTCTGAGGGCATGGTGCTCGCCGCGGGTGAAGGTGATTCCGGGATCTTTCTGCTCAGCCCTGATGAGGGCGCGACTCCCGGCATGCGAGTGACTTGATTCGGATCAAAGCTGGTGTCGGTAAGCCGTTGTTTCTAAAGATCGGTCTGCCTACCATGGCAGTTGGGACGGACCTTCGGCCTGGCCTGCTGAGGATGGATTGAAGACATGCTGACGGATTATTCGCTGCTGCTGATCGGCGCGATCCTCGTGAACAACTTTGTGCTGGTACAGTTTTTGGGGCTGTGCCCGTTCATGGGTGTATCTAACAAGCTCGAAACCGCCATGGGCATGTCCATGGCCACCACGTTTGTTCTGACCCTGGCCTCGGCCTGCAGCCATCTGACGTATCACTACCTGCTCACGCCCCTGGGCCTTACCTACCTCAAAACCATTGCCTTCATTCTGGTTATCGCCGTGGTCGTGCAATTCACCGAGATGGTTGTACGCAAGACCAGCCCACTGCTGCACCGCGTGCTGGGCGTCTACCTGCCGCTGATCACGACCAATTGCGCAGTCCTGGGCGTGGCGCTCATCAATACCAATCGCAGTCACAGCTTTATGGAAGCACTGCTGTACGGGTTTGGCGCGGCGCTGGGCTTCTCGCTGGTGCTGGTGCTCTTCGCCGCGATGCGTGAGCGTATTGCCGTGGCCGATGTACCCAAGCCGTTTTCCGGGGCGGCCATCGGCATGGTGACCGCGGGACTCATGTCCCTCGCGTTCATGGGCTTCGCGGGACTGGTGTAGCGCATGGGCAGCCTGGTCAGCGATTACCCCTTTGTTGCCGCGCTCGCGGCCATGGTGGCCCTGGGCGTGGTCTTCGGCGCCGTTCTGGGCTTTGCCTCGATCCGCTTTCGCGCCGAGGGCAACCCCATCGCTGATCAGATCAATGCCATTCTGCCCCAGACCCAGTGTGGCCAGTGTGGGCACCCTGGCTGCAGACCTTATGCCGAGGCCATCGCGGCAGGAGAGGCCATCAACAAATGCCCTCCCGGTGGCGAAGCCGGCATCCAGGCGCTGGCAGATTTGCTTGATGTAGAACCCATTCCTCTGGACGCCGAGCACGGCGAAGAGTCGGTGAAGTCCACCGCCTTCATCATTGAGGATGACTGCATCGGTTGCACCAAATGCATCCAGGCCTGTCCGGTGGACGCTATCGTCGGCGCGGCCAAGCAGATGCACACCGTGATCGTCGACGAGTGCACGGGCTGCGACCTGTGCGTCGACCCCTGCCCTGTTGACTGCATCGAAATGCGGCCCGTAGTGACCACGCTGGCGACCTGGCACTGGGATCTTCCCCGGGCGGATGTCAGACCGCTGATCATCGCGACTGACGCTGAGCGCGTCAGCACGGGTGAACGCGCAGCATGAGGCGACCCCATGATTTTCACGGTGGGATCTACCCGCCGGAGCGCAAGAGCCTGTCCAATACCCGTCCTCTGCGCCGCGCGACGATACCGGATCAACTGGTCATACCGCTGTCCCAGCACATCGGCGCTCCCGCCAAGGCCATCGTAGCGCCAGGCGAAGACGTGCTCGGGGGCCAGCGTCTCACCGATCTTGCCGGCCTGCCCGTCCACGCGCCCACCTCGGGCACCATTGTGGCCATTGAGGATCGCGTGATCCCCCACGCCTCGGGCATGAGTGCGCCTTGCATCGTCATTGACTGCGACGGGCAGGACCGCTGGCTGGACCTGGAACCCTGGCCCGACTATCGCGAACGCGATCCGGCGGCGGTCGTCGCACGGCTGCACGAAGCGGGTATTGCCGGCCTGGGCGGAGCCGGGTTTCCCACTTTTCGCAAATTGTCCAGCGCGCGTCCCGGGCAGATTCGAACCCTGATCATCAATGGGACGGAGTGCGAGCCCTACATCACGGCAGACGACATCCTCATGCGCGAACGCGCACGGGAACTCGTGCTTGGCATCGAGATACTGGCCTGGTTGTGCGAGCCCAAAGAAATCCTTCTGGGTGTCGAAGACAACAAACCCGACGCGGTTCGCGCGCTGGAATCCGCGTTGACTGAGATACAGACTCCGATCGAGCTGGTGGTGTTCCCGACGAAGTATCCCTCCGGCGGTGAAAAGCAACTGATCGAGATTCTCACCGGACAGCAGGTACCGACCGGGGGACTGCCCGCGGACATCGGTATACTTTGCCAGAACGTCGGCACCGCCGTGGCCGTACACGACAGTGTGCTGCTTGGACGTCCCCTCGTGAGTCGTATCACCACGGTCACCGGCGAAGCCGTCACCGAGCCCGGGAATTTTGAGGTACTGCTAGGCACGCCCATGAAACAGTTGCTGGCGGACGCGGGGTATCGCGAGGCACCACGCCAGCGCCTGATCATGGGTGGCCCCATGATGGGCGTGACGATCTCAAGCACCGAGTGCCCGGTAATCAAGACCACCAACTGCCTGCTGGTGCCGTCGGCGAAGGAACTGCCAGCGAACGCTTCACCGCAGGCGTGCATACGCTGTGGCCTGTGCGCCGAGGCCTGCCCCGCAACATTGCTGCCGCAGCAACTTTACTGGTATGCCCGCGCACAGGATCAGGACCAGTTGGAGGCCCATCAACTGTTTGATTGCATAGAGTGCGGCGCGTGCTCGTATGTGTGTCCCAGCCATATTCCACTGGTGCAGTACTACCGGGCATCCAAGGCTGCCATCATTGAACAGCGCGCCGATACCGCCAAATCGGACCGGGCCAGGGAACGCTTTGAGGCACGGCAGGAACGGCTGGAGCAGGCAGCGGCAGAAAAAGAAGCCAAGCGTGCTGCGCGCAAGCGCGCCGCAGCGGCGAAGGCGCTGGATGCGGGCGGTGACGATCCCATCAAGGCGGCGATTGAGAGGGCCCAGGCACGCAAGGCAGCGCAGGAAACCAGCCCCGCGTCGGCAGGCGATGCCGCGAGGGAGAAAATCCAGCGGATTGAAGCCCGCCTGGAGAAAGCGCGTGCGAAGCTCGCCGCGGATGATGGCAGCGATGCCACCATAACCGCAGCGCTGACCAAAGCGGTCGAAACCACCGAGAAAAAGCTGACGACGGCTCGGGCAGAACTGGACGCGGCAAACGATCCCAAGGAGCAGACACCTTGAGCCTGCTGGTCGTTACATCCCCTCACGCCCACGGCCCCCTGAGCACTTCCCAGGTGATGCGCACGGTGCTGCTAGCGACGATTCCCGGATTGATCGCGCTGACCTGGTATTTCGGCCCTGGCACCCTCGTCAACGTCATTTTCGGTGGCCTGGTCGCGCTACCGTGTGAGGCACTGGCGCTGCGCCTGCGCAAACAGCCAATAGCGCCCTTCCTGAAAGACTACAGTGTGCTGGTGACCTCAACGCTTTTGTGTATCGCCCTGCCACCCTATGCGCCGTGGTGGCTCATACTCGTTGGCGTCGCATTCTCGGTGCTGATCGCGAAGCACCTTTACGGCGGTCTTGGCTACAACCCCTTCAATCCCGCCATGGTGGGCTATGTGGTCCTGCTGATATCGTTTCCGCTCCAGATGAGTAGCTGGAGCGCCCCCGTCCCCCTCATCGAAGGCACGCCGGGAGTAATGGATGCCCTGCGCGCCTGTTTTGTGCCGGCCTCCTACGACGGGGTAACCATGGCGACACCGCTTGATGTGCTGCGCCAGAACACCGGCCAGACCCTTGAAGACCTGTATGCGGCCACGCCACAGCTTGGGCATTTCGGCGGCGTCGGCTGGGAAGTCGTTAACCTCGCCTTTCTCGCCGGCGGCGCGTGGCTGCTCTATCGACGCATCTTCACCTGGCACGCACCGGCGGCGATGCTGGTCAGCCTGGCCCTGTGCGCAGCGCTGTTCTACGACGAGGGCAGTTCTTCGAGTGGTGGCTCCCCCCTGTTCCACCTGCTCAGTGGCGCAACGATGTTCGGCGCGTTCTTCATCATCACAGACCCCGTATCATCGGCGGTCAGCAATCGAGGCCGTCTGATTTTCGGCGCGCTCATCGGCGTCCTGATCTACACCATCCGTGTGCGCGGAAACTACCCGGATGCGGTGGCCTTTGCCGTCCTGATCGCCAATTTCTCAGCCCCTTTTATCGACCACTACACCCAGCCTCGCGTCTACGGCCACGGTAAAGATCAGCGTGATGAATGAGACAGGCAATGCGATCACCCGCAACGGTCTGCTACTGGCGGGCTTCGCCCTGCTGACTGCTGTGTTGGTAGCGGGAACCTATCTCACCACAAGGGATCGCATTGCGGCGGCCGAACGCGCCGCCGAAGAGCGCGCGCTGCTCGAAATCATCCCGCGGGAACAGCACGACAACAGCATGCTCGATGACCGACTCGACGCACCCGTCGGCGATCCACTGCTGCACCTCGACGCTCCGCGCCCCATTTATCTCGCCCGACGCGGGGACACGACGGTCGCGGCGATCATTCCGGCGCGGGCGCCGGACGGTTACAGTGGTGCCATAGACTTCATTGTTGGCGTGCGCCGCGACGGCCGCATCGCCGGCGTGCGCGTACTGCGCCACCGGGAGACACCAGGCCTGGGCGACGCCGTGGACCACCGAAAATCCGACTGGCTGGAAAGCTTTGCAGGGCGATCACTTACCGATCCCGCGCCAGAGCGTTGGGCAGTGAAAAAAGATGGCGGCGTCTTCGACCAGTTCACGGGGGCGACCATCACGCCCCGGGCCATGGTGCAAGCCACCGCTAGAGTGCTGCGCTATGCTGAGGCCAACCGGGAACGACTGTTCCCAGAGCAGGAGTAATCATGGCGACGAGTGACTATCGCGAACTCACGGTCAACGGGTTATGGAAGAACAATCCCGCGATTGTTCAGCTGCTGGGACTGTGCCCGCTGCTGGCGGTGACGGGCAGCGTGGTCAATGCGCTGGGGCTAGGCCTTGCGACCTGTTTTGTACTGGTTGCGTCGAACACCACGGTATCACTGATCCGCAATGTCACCGCCGATGCAGTACGACTACCCACGTTTGTGATGATCATCGCGGCGTCCGTGACCTGTATTGAGTTGTTGATGCAGGCGTACAGTTATGGATTGTACGAAGTGTTGGGTATCTTCCTTCCCCTCATCACCACCAACTGCGTGATTCTCGGCCGCGCCGACGGCTTTGCCCGCAAGAACCCGGTACTGCCGGCGCTCTACGATGGCCTGCTGATGGGACTGGGATTCACGGCCGTACTGCTGGTGCTGGGCGCGCTGAGAGAACTGGCCGGCACCGGTGCACTGTTTGCCAACATGGACCTGTTATTCGGCGCTGCGGCGGTGGACTGGAAGATCGTCGTGTTCGCCGATTACCAGCCGTTTCTGCTCGCCATTCTTCCGCCGGGGGCATTCATCTTTACCGGCTTACTTATCGCGCTGAAAAATCTCATTGATGACAATCTGCAACGTCGCGCTGCAGCGCGAGCGGCACCGGTCACCACCGGGAGCAAACGGGTGCGTGTAACGGGTAACGTCGCCTGAAGGCGCGATACCTGAATCCGCGTTCCCTGACCTCGTAATCCCGCGACAACGCTACTCGGGCAGGTAGCGCAGTGTCGATAACATGTCGTCTACCGCGGCGTCATCCATACCGCGATTTTCTTCATCACAGCTGTAGGTGACAAAGAGCAGCAGGTCGCCGGCATGAAGAAACCACTCGCGAATACTCGCGCCATCTTCTGAGAAAGCACTGGCGCGCCCCTCAAAGCTACCGAGACTGACGCTGTCCCAGGGCTGGCCGGCCTCGCGGAACTGCTCAAGATCACCGGCAGAAAATTCACCGGTTTCGCGACGCAATTCCGATATCTCAAGGCAACCGATGCCATCGCGATCGCCGATCACGATGCCGTCGTCGTCCCGCTCCGCCTGCCACTCCGAGGGCAGGAGCAGACTCCAGTCACCTGCTTCAAGAACCCGCACTGTCGATCTCCAGTGTTTTGCTCATAAGAATCGCCGCCTCGCGCGCGCCCCCAGGGATGGCGGCAGGGTAGTAATGCTCGCGGCGTGCGTCGAGCGCGAATTGCATGGCTTCGTACAAGCTTCGAGCCCCTTCATTGGATTCTCGCAACTCCAGCAGCACACGCCGCGCTCCCGCCGACGCCACTGCCCGGCAGCCCGCTTCGAGCAGTCTGCGCCCGAGTCCCATACCACGCTGCGACGACGCCACCGCAATATTCAGCAGCGTCGCCTCGTCAAGGACCTGTGTGAACGCAGCGAAACCGACTAGCTGACCTTCGTGATCCAGCACCAATAAGGTGCCGGGAGACTGCAGGAGCGCCTCGTAGCCACTGGGGTGCTGGTATACCGGCGACTGTTCCCGATCCAGAGCATGGATCGCAGGTATATCCTCCGCCATTGCCTGACGCAACTCCATCAGGACTGCGACAGCCGCTCCCAGAGCTCCCGTTTGCGTAGCGGATTCTCAAGCAGCTCCCGTGTCGAGGGCAGGACCCGGGTTGCACAGGGCAGACTGAGGCCCTTGATCCTCGCCTGCGCCGGCTCACCCAGGCAGCACAGGGCAACGCATTGATGATCATCGAGCTGGCGACCCAGGTATCCCTGCAGCGACGCTGCGGCCTCATCAGCGCCGAGGTCAAGCTGGCCGTTGTCGTGCATCGGCCAGTCAAACTGCCCAACCCGCGCTGGCTGAGTTTTTTCGGGATGCTTCATTGCCCGGCCGATGGCTGACACCAGTTCCACCTGCTCCCGGGCAAGAACGCCGTCGCCAAGCTCTTCCAGCCAGAGCCGATCAGCGCACACGAGCACGGCCAGTCGGAATCGCTGCGCAGCCGCACTGGGTACCTGAGGCGCTGTCTTCGCCTCGTGCTCACCATCAGCCGGCTTCTCGCCTCTGGCCGGTTTCGCACTTGCGCCTTCTCTGGGCGCAAGCATGCGTCGCAACTCTTCCGGCGCGCTCGCGCCCGCTTTGCCTCGACCTCTTGGTGAAACATCAGGACCCGCTGCGATCGCAGTTGAGGCGGGAGCAGCAGGACGTTGTATACCGAGCCGGGCCGTCGGCGCTGCGCCGGGCAACGCGCGCCGGGTCACATAGGTGGTAACACCCATGGCTGAAAGGTACTGCAGTCTGCGAATTTCGTGCTGGGCTGACATGGCGCGAGTCTAGCACTGCCGGGGCGCACGTGGCGCACGCCAGCCGTTACGACTGAAGAAACGAAACGCCGACACGATAAACCAGCGACGGTGACGCCATCCCTTGCGCGCTGCGAAGCCACCGTGGTGCTGAATTCTCATCGTGGGCAGATAATGAAGCTCGCCCTGGGCCGCGAGTCGCAGGCTGAGATCGAAGTCCTCGAAATACATGAAGTAGCCTTCATCAAAACCTGCTACGGCAGTAAAAGCGGAGCCGCGACAGAGCATGCAGGCCCCGCTCAGGAGCGTGACCGCAGTCGGGGTGTCGGCAAGGTCGCGATACTCATAGCGATGCATGAGCCGATCATATCGTTGCCGCAATGCTCGCCCACCGAACCCTCTCAGCAACAACACCCGTAGATTGGGATAGCGCTTGCAGAGATACTCCCGAGAGCCGTCTGGACGAGAGCAATGCGGATTGAGGGCCGCGACGGAGTTCACTGCTTCGAGGTGTTGAATCCCCTGGGCCAGGGCATCGCCCTCAAGCACCACGTCGGGATTGAGGATCAGCAGATAATCCGCCTGCCGCGTCTGCGCACGGTTGTGGCCGCCACCAAAACCCGGGTTGTCATCTCCCAGGTCCAGTGCAACATCCATAACCGGTGCCCAGGCAGGTCGCAAACGCTGCACCAGTGACCGCAGTCGTGCCTGGTAATCGCTGTCAGAGGCGTTGTCCCTGAGCCGTACCGTCATTGAGCCGAGCACCGCCTGGCGACGGGCTTCTTGAGCGCTGTGAGCAAGGCTGTCCAGGGCGGTTTGGAGAAGATCCAGATCACTGTTGTGCAGAACCACAGAAACGCTGAGTGTTTTTGCTGCGGGCGCTTCCGTTATCATCGCGCGATGGTACCAGCAGACTCCTCACATCGCAGCACCCGTCGTTCGCCCTTCGGCCCCGGCCTGCTGGTCACGGCGGCCTTCGTCGGGCCGGGTACCATTGCAACCGCGAGCAGCGTCGGCGCGGGCTTCGCCTATGCGTTGGTCTGGGCGCTGCTGTTCTCAGTCGTTGCGACCATCGTGCTGCAGGAAATGAGTGTTCGCCAGGCCATTGTCACGGGCAATGGTCTTGCGCCAACGCTGCGCGGTGCCCTGGGTAGCGGCTGGTTTGGACGCTTCACGATTCTGCTGGTCGTGCTCGCGGTGGGCGTTGGAAACGCCGCATACGAATCGGGCAATATTGCCGGCGCCGCGCTGGCCCTGGATGGCGTTCTGCCTGGCAATAGCCAGATCTGGGCCCTGAGTATCGGAGCGATTGCGACGGCGCTGCTGTTTTTGCCGGCGTACCGTCAACTCGAGATCGTGCTGATTGCCATGGTGCTGCTGATGAGTGCGATTTTTGTACTCTGCGCCCTGTTGCTGGGGCCCGATTGGGCGGCGCTGGGCCGCGGTCTGATCAACCCAACGATCCCCGCCGGCTCCCTGACCATGGTCATTGCCCTGATTGGCACGACTGTCGTCCCCTACAACCTGTTTCTGCAGGCCAACGCCGCCCGGGATCACTGGGCAAGCGATCCGGACCGGACCGGGGCATTGCGCGCGGCGCGCCTGGACACGGGGATTTCTGTCGTTCTCGGCGGCCTCATAACCCTCGCCATCATCAGCGCCGCAGCAATCACCTTTTATGGCAGGACCGGTGCGTTTTCCCCCCAGTCACTGGGGCAGCAACTGGAACCGGTGCTGGGACCGGCGGGCCCCCTGGTGTTCGCTGCAGGCCTATTCGCGGCCGGATTGACCAGTGCGGTGACTGCTCCCCTCGCCGCCGCCTACGCGGTGTGTGGTGCCCTGGGCTTGGACGACCGCATGCAGGGGCGGGCGTTTCGCGCGGTAGCTGTGGGCGTGGTCGTCATCGGCACTCTGTTTGCAGCGACGGGTGCTCGCCCCCTGAGCCTGATCGTGTTTGCCCAGGCCGCCAATGGCCTGTTGCTCCCGTTCGTCGCGGTGCTGCTGTTGTGGCTGATGAACCAGCGTGGTTTGCTGGGCGCGTCCGTAAATCGCTGGCCAAGCAACCTGCTGGGGGCGGCTGTTGTACTCATCGCCCTCGCCCTGAGTGGCCACAAAATCCTGTCTTTGCTGCCGTCGTCAGGTGCCTAGCGACGGTTGTTTGTGTAAAAAATTACAATCACGCGCTATCGCCATGTTATTTATGATTATTTTCTATCATTAAGCATGTATTGTGTTAGCCTGTGTAGCACGACCTGAGCCTGTCGAGATACAGTAGGCAATGTTCAGGTAGCCAACCAGTAGGAGTGGGAGCGGTCCGGTACCGCCAGAAGAGCGGCTCGGCCATCCCCAGAGGGGACGATAATGATGAATGGCCTTCGCAGACTGCGCAGCCGGTGGTCGAGCATGGGTTCGAGACTGGGTGCGCTTACAGGTAGCGCAACGCGCACGCTGACCGTTTTGGTAATGAGTAGCCTTATCGCGGGACTCAGTGCCTGCGGTGGCGGCGGCGGTGGCGGCGGTGGCTTCCTCCCCGACAATCCTGACAGTGATCTGACCTCCTATACGCTCTCACTTACCGTCGTTGATGAAAACGGCAATCCCACGACTCTCGTCAGCGAAACCTTCCCGGCAACCCTGCTGGTGGAAGTGCGGGAGAGCGGTGTCGACAATCCGGTGGTTTCAGGTGTTGTCGTCACGGCCACGGCAGAATTCGCCACCATCTCCCCCGACAACGGCCAGGCCCTGACCAATAGCGAGGGTATCGCCGAACTCGAAATCCGGGCTGGCGCCACCCTGGGCGCCGACACCATCGTGGTCACCGTGGACAGCCCCGCGGGTGAAGTCACCGCTTCGATCGGCGTGGAAGTATCCGCCTCGGGCTTCACACTGGGCACCTTTGACGGCACGGCCTTCCTTTCAGGCGTGATCGGTTTGAGCTCTGACAACCTGGCTTTCCGCGGCAGCGCAGTCGTACGACTCGCGGTGGTGGACGAGCGTGGGAACACGGTGTCGGGCGTGCAGCAGATTCGCCTCAGCAGTGATTGTTCCCTGAGTGGTATCGCGGCGTTCCGTACCATCGGTGATACCAGCGACGGAACAACCACCCTCACCGTTGAAACCCTGGACGGCCTGGCAACGGCCGAGTACCTGGCCAACGACTGTGAAGACTCCGACACGTTGACCGCGACGCTGATCGATGGCGATTCAACGGCAACCGCAACGGTGACGATTGCGGGGCGCGATGCAAACTTCATCGGCTACGTGAGTTCCGACCCCTCTGAGGGTGAAGAGGGCTCTGACCGCACCATCATCGCTCTGAAAGGCACCGGCGGACCCGGTCGCCCCGAAGTCGCGACGATCGTGTTTGAAGTACTCGAGGAATCCGTTGTACTCGAAGCGGGTGACCCGCAGCCCGGCGAACCCGGCTACCTCGACCTTGAGGCCCGCAAGCCCCTGGCCGGCATCACGGTCAACTTTGACCTGACCAACATCCTGGGTGGCATTACGCTGGTCAATACCAGTGCGGTCACCGACAGCAACGGTCTGGTCGAAGTCGAAGTACTGTCAGGTAACGTTGCCACCTCTACCCTGGTGACCGCGACCTTTGACGCTGCGGCGGCGGGTTCCGCCAGCCAGTTGCAGACCGCCACGTCCAACCAGGTCGTGATTGGCACCGGCCTGCCAGACCAGAACTCCGTCAGCCTGTCCACGGAGCTCTTCCGCGTACCTCAGGCGCGAGACATCGACGGGATTCAGGTAGCGATCACCGTGCGCCTGGCAGACAAGTTCAACAACCCGGTCGCCGACGGCACCAGCGCCGTATTTACGACCGAGTATGGCGCCATCGACTCTTCCTGCCTGACCGGCGTTAGCAACGGTGCGCGGTACCAGTCCCTTCGGGACACCAGTATTCCGCTGCGAGGCACCTGTACCGTGCTGTGGATCAGCCAGGCGCCCCGCTTCCCCGTTTTCAATCAGGATCTGATCAAGACGACGGAAGACGACGGTATCTTCAGCTGCCCCTCTCACACGGGCTCCTTTGGCCCCTGCCCCGACGACTTCGGTGCCATTCGGGGCATGCGTAGCACGGTGACGGTCACCATCGTCGGTGAGGAGTATTTCATTGACGCCAACGGTAATGGCATCTACGACGAGGGAGAGACCTTCCAGAACCTGCCCGAAGCGTTCACGGACCACAACGAAGACGGTGTTTATACGCCTTTCGCCGGCCCGAACTGTGGCCCGCCCAGCAGCGATGAAGACTGCGCTGCCGCAGGCCTTGCAGAAGAGTTCATCGACTTTAATGGCGACGGCGACTACAGCACCAACGTGGACCCCAATACTGGCGAAGGTGTGTACAACGGTAGCCTGTGCCCCGTCGAGGGCGATGGAGTGTACTGCAGCCGTGACCTGCTGAATGTGCGTGCGGACCTGGTGCTCACGTTGTCAGCAATCGATGGCAATCTCGAGGTACTGATTGCGAATACGCGATTCAATCCCAGAAGAGCGACGGACAGGATCACCGAAGGTGACCAGCACGTGCTGTACATTGCTGACATCTTCAACAATGCTCCGGGCGCCGGAACAACGATCAGCCTGAGCACCAGCGGTGACTGTGCCCTGCTCACCCCCGAGTCGTTCACAGTGCCGGACAGCGCGGCGCCGGGTGCGTTTGCCATTACGGCGTCGGTAGAAGGGGACGGCGGAGGTGGACAGCTGATCGTGAGTTCCGAATCACCCGATGCGGGCGGTCCCACGGTCATACGCTCCCTGCCCTGCGTAACGTCAGCGCCACCTGACCCCAACGATCTGTAGGTACGATCCGGCCTACAAAAGACAAAAAAAGCCGCGGCATTTACCGCGGCTTTTTCTTTTTTGCACTCGTTGCAGGAACTCGTGGCCAAGCATCAGTCTCAACGCCACATGGACACGATTCACTCCGGCTTTAATCCGATACCGACACCCAATCATCGGTTCCACCAAGCATATCCACCACCCACTGCCGCACCGTGGTGCCGCCGACGGGTAAATCAAATTGGGCCTGAATAAACGTATGGGTATTGCCATCGGCGATCAGGCTACGAAAACGCTCCGGATACGCCGCTTCAAGCTCCTGCATCTCGGGAATCAACTGCTCTTCGAATGCCGGGCCACCAATCATGACAAAGAAGTCCGCAATCACCGTATCCTGTTTGGTGCTCATGAAGCCCATGCGTAGATTGTCGTCCTGTTCAAGCTGATACTTGTGCAGGTCCGTGAGATGTCCGTCTTCGCCGATGCAGGTGTCACAGCTCGCTGGGACAAACGCGCCGGCATTCCACTCCTCGTTCAGCTGTGCACTCAGCCCCGGACGGGAAATGCCCACACCGGAATCGTTAATCAGTTCAATGGGGGTATCGGGATACAGTTTGCGCACCAGGGGAAGCGCGTAGTCCGTACCGAATCCCCCCGCACTGTTACCCGTGAGCAATATCCGCGAGGGACTGGGGTAGGTCCGCGCAATCACGTCGACGCTCGCTGACAGGTTCTGTAACCCACGATGAAAGCGGTCTTCCGTACCGTCACCATCACTGTCAACGTTCTGATCGCCGGAAAACACCGACCCATCGCAGTAGGGCAGGTATGCCACGTTGAAGTCTGCAGCGGGATTGTCTGCATCTGCAGGGTTCAGGATGCCGAAGGTAGGCATACCGGGTGCCGCTGCCGGTGTGGCGGCACACAGGTCCGACCAGCACGCGCCTCCACCCTCGAGAAAGATCATCAGTTCGTCGCTGCTACCGTCGCGAGTCGCCATGGTGTATTCCCCGCCCTCCAGACACAGCGGGCCATCACCGGCACCGAAGGTATGTTGGGTGATTCCTGCACCGTCCTCTTCGGACGTCATGGGCGTGAATTCGCCGAGATAGCGATCCACACCCTGATCGTAAAGCTCTTGAAACGGTACGGGCGCAGGCGCCGGCGGCGCTGGGGGAACCTCGAGTGTGTTGCTGTCTGAGCAGGCACTCAGAAACGTCGCGGTGACACTGAGAGGAACGATGCCACGATAAATCGCAGACGAGGTCTTGTAGGTCATGAAGCTTCCTGAATTGTTATGGTGTGAATGTATACGGTGATGAAGGCTGATGCGGACCAGCGCGCAACGTTCAGCCAAACTCCGGTGCGGTCGGCGCCGCCACCGGTTTGCCGCTGTCCTTCCAGGCATCAAAGCCACCGGCAATCGACGTCACGTGCAGATAGCCCATGTCAGCCATGGTCTGCGCGGCCAACGCCGCCCGCCCGCTACTCTTGCAGTACACCACAAATTTTCTTGAACGGTCCGCAAGGGCTTCATCACCGCCGAGCATAAATTCCAGGAGCCCTCGGGGAATATTGATGGCGCCCCCAATGTGTCCATCGCGAAACTCATCGCCTTCGCGCACATCCAGTACCACATCAGCTTCGTGTACCGCTTGTTCGGCACTGGCAATATCAACTTCGTGAACAGCGCTTTTTGCTGCGGCCACCAGATCCTGTGCTGTTTTCATCGATCGCTTACCTCTCTGTCGAAATCCGAAATTCTAACGCGGTGCAACCGGTCCTGCAGCACAATTACAGCAGGACTTGATACCATGGTCCGGTGTATCTACCCCATACCAGCCCCCTGCTTGAAGCCACTTTTCTCGCCCGCTATGACCGATTTATCGCTCGCGTCCGACTGGGTGATCGTGAAGTCGATGCTCACTGTGTAAACACCGGCCGAATGGAGGGCCTGGTGCGCCCCGGCGCGCGAGCATGGGTATCCAAAGCGCCCGCTGAGCGTAAACGCAAATTGCATTACACGCTCGAACTACTGGAGGTTGATGGCATTGTTTCGGGGGCCAATACGCAAACCCCCAATCGCCTTGTAGAAGCAATAGTCCAGGCCCGCCAGATACCCGGTCTGCGACGCTTTCGTGAGCTCCGGCGTGAAGTGCCCTACGGCGACGGATCTCGCGTGGACCTTTTACTCACGCAAGGCACTCGTCGGCACTACGTCGAAGTAAAGAATTGCCATCTGGTGTACCCCGATGGCGGCGCCTATTTTCCCGATTCCGTGAGCACCCGTGCCGCCGGGCATCTACATGAGCTGGCGGAACAGGTAAGGGGCGGTGACAAGGCCACGGTGCTATTCGTTGTGCAGAGAAACGATGCGTCTGTCGTTCGCCCCAGCGATTATCACGATCCGGCGTTCGCTGAAGCGGCGCGCAACGCCCAGGCGGCGGGGGTGCGTTTTCGCGCCATCGCCCTGGAACCCGACGCAGAAGGTTTTTACTTCACCCGAATGCTACCCGTGCACCTTGGGTGGCGGGATCCTGCACGTGTCGAGCCCTACGCACGAGAGCTCGCACCGTTCTCAGGCTGGCGACGCCGCGGCAAAAAATAACACGCATAGCGAGCCGTGAACTCGCCCATAGAAGCTATTGCGCGAGGGTCTGCAACAGACGGTTGATCTTGCGCCGGAACGCCGGCTCCTGAAGCAACATCGGCACACGGGCCATGCCAGCCGCATCAAGATGCGCGGCGAGGTAGAAGAGCCCGGGCTCCTCCGTGTCGCGTAACTCCAGATCCGCGACATCTCGCAATCCCCGGTATGTCACCCGATCTCCGATTCGTCCCGCCAAATACACCAATATGTTCTGGCGTAACTCGTCTCCGGTCATGGGATGACTCTCTGGCGGTGTGACCAGAGGAATAAATCCGTCTTCAATCGCCGCGGCGATGTCATCCGGAAGATTCCAACGTCTGGACAGCTGCGCACCAACGATCGCTGTGTTGCCATATCCCGCCTGCTGCTGACCGTGGATACGCTCCACGATACTGACGCCGTCCTGGTACCAGGCCGCTGCCTGAGGATCGGCGGTCACGATCGCCACATCACCCAGATTAAAAAACAACGACTTGGTAGCAAGCACAGAGGGGCGCGCCAGACCGAGTTCCTGACCCAGCGCCTGAGCCACGGCACTGGCTGCGCAGGCGGAGCGCCAGATGCGCGCCAGAGCGTCCTGTTGCTCCGGCGTGCCTTCGGTCACTCGTTCGGCAACCGCCGCCTGTGCCACCAGCCCCTTGACCACGCTGACGCCCAGATAGGTGATGGCGTGCTGGACGCTGGTAATCGGTGAGGTAAGCGAAAACGCAGCCGAATTCACAGTTCGAAGGATCGACGCAGTGAGGCCCGCATCAGACGCCACCACATCCATCAACTCTTCGGGAGCGTCCAGACCGCCCGCCAGCTTGCTGTGCACGGGATGGGGGTCCGCCATGGCGGCACAAACCGCTTCAATCTTTGCCTGTACCGTTGCATCGATGTCTGCGGCACGCACGAGATTCAGGGCGGCGAGCGCCGCGGGTTTCTCGAGTTGCGGCGCATCGATCACCGCGGTGGCGGGTTCGTGCTGAGGCAACTCAGCTGAGGCGGCACCGCGGGAAACAGGTCGGCTGACGGGGCGATGAGGCGCAGAGGCTGACTGGGACTTGCTCGGTTTGCGCAACCAAAGCCAGACCACGGCGATTGCCAGCAGTACCAGAAGACCTCCGCCTAACGCCATATCAAACTCTCCCGAATTGGTGATGCAGGTACAGCAAGGCAACTTGAGGCCTCACCGAACCAGTCGTTTCAAGCCCTATGATTTCAGCGACTTCGACTGGTAGCAAGCCCTCGATGCGGATGTTGTGATCCGGTGCTGAGTCCTGCCGACCAACGCATAATTCACCGAACCCGCGTAAGATCTCAAAACGGTCTGTCACCATCAATCGTGATCCGCTCCATGCGTCGATGGGCGGGAAAATAGTCGTTAACTGGCTTGTGCTGCGTGCTGCGGTTGTCCCAGATCGCGATGCTGTTGGGCGACCAAGTGAAACGAACCGTAAACTCCGGCGTCCGGATGTGTTCATAAAGAAACGTCAAGACCTGCTCGCTCTCTTGCCTGGATAACTCCTGAATGTGAGTCGTGAAGAGAGAGTTGACGAACAGCAGCTTGCTCCCCGTCTCTGGATGCGTACGGACAACGGGGTGAACCACCGGAGGATTCGCTGCTACGGCAGCGGCCAAGCGCTCCCTGCCGCCGGGTTCCGCAAGACTCTCTTTAAAACCCCAGGCGAAATCGTGAACCGCCGTAAGACCCTGCAGAAAGTCCTGCATCGGGGCTGACAATGCGTCATAGGCGGCGGTCATACTGGCCCACATGGTATCTCCGCCTTTGGGCGGAGTGATAACGGCGCGCAGAACTGTCCCCATGGGCGGGTGCTCGCGAAACGTCATATCTGAATGCCAGGCTTCGATTTTGGTGGGCTTGTCTGGCGTACTTTCGAGAATCGTGATCTCGGGAAAATCCGGTATCGTGTCGTAAGCCGGGTGGGATTGGAGCGGCCCAAAGGTCAGCGCAAGATCCCGCTGGGCCGCCGGGCCAATGTCCTGATCACGCAAAAAAATAACCTGATGCTGATTCAGGGCTTCACGCAATGCCTGGGTTTGATCGCCATTCAAGGGCACCGACAAATCAAGACCACGCACTTCTGCTCCGAGTGCGCCCGCCATAGGTACGAGATCAAACACAAATCACCTCCCGGCAAAAAGCGATGTTCCGTAGCCTGCCATCGGAGCCGGCTTCGCAAACACTCAGTCAGCCGCTAAGCGGCAGCGCTATTTTCGCAGTCGCCCTCGCTGGAGTCTATGTGCCTAAAAGGCCGGTCTAGATCGGGTGCACTCTGACAGGTAGGTCTGAAATACCGCGGACAAAGTTGGACTGAACACGTTGCGGCGTCCCAACCACTTCGACAAAACTGAAGCGGGACATAATCTCTTCCCAGAGAATGCGCAGTTGCATTTCTGCGAGGCGGTTACCCATGCAACGATGAATACCGAAACCAAAGGAGATGTGGTGCCGCGGATTCTCGCGATCAATGATAAAAGCGTCCGCATCCTTGATTGCGCTTTCGTCCCGATTGCCGCTGACATACCACATAACGACTTTATCGTCCTTGCGGATCGTTTGCCCCTGAAACTCCACATCCTCGGTCGCGCGGCGTCGCATGTGCATCAATGGCGTTTGCCAGCGAATGACTTCTGAGACCATGGACGGAATAAGACCGTGATCGGCACGCAACTTGTCATATTCCGCTGGGTTCTCGTTCAGTGCCAACACGCCTCCGCTGGCGGAGTTGCGGGTCGTGTCATTGCCTCCGACGATGAGCAACCCAAGATTACCCAGAAACATCATCGGATCATCGATCATGTTCGCAGTCTTGGGATCACGCTGTAGCAGCGTAATCAGATCAAAACCCCCTTCCCGCCCCTTGCGTTCGTGCCAGAGACGCGTGAACCACTCAGCGCACTCGGCAAGTCCCGCCATGCGCTCTTCCTTACTGAACTCGCCGCCCGCAATCTCCGGAGTACCGGTAAACAGGTCTGACCAGTACGGCAGCTTGGCACGGTCTTCGAAGGGAAAATCAAACAGTGTCGCCAGCATCTGCGTCGTGAGATTGATCGATACATGATCCACCCAGTTAAAGGTCTCGCCTACGGGGAGACCATCGAGAATTGCCTGAACGCGGGACCGGATGAGTCCTTCCATCTCCTGCAGGTTTTGGGGTGCGACCACGGACTGCACCGCACGGCGCTGCACATCATGTTCGGGAGGGTCCATTGAGATGAAGTTGCGCAGGGGCATATCCTCATCAATGTCACCAATGATGATGAACGGCTCTGACGAAAACTGTTTGAAATTGCTGTCGACCGCGACAATGTCGTCGAAGCGGGTGATGGACCAGTAGGGGCCGAAATCACTGTCAGCGCAGTAGTGAACGGGAGCCTCGTCGCGAAGTCGCTCGAAATAGGGACGCCACGCGTCCTGGGAATAGAGGTTGGGATTGGATACGTCGATGTCCTCGAGGGCCATGGCCCAGGGGTCGGCGATTTTTGCTTCCTGGTTCATTACATGGGCCTCACATCTGAAATTCGGGAATACGGACGACCATGCCGTCCATTTCGGATGTCACGTTGATCTGGCAACTCAGGCGGGATCCCTCGGCGCGGTCAGGCCGCATGCCAAGCATAGACTCCTCCATGTACTCGACTTCACCGGTCAGCGGGCGCCAAGCCTCCTCGACAAAGCAGTGACAAGTGCCGCAGGCACAGGCTCCCCCACAGTCCGCGTCGATGCCTGGGACTGCGTTCTCAAGCGCATTCGCCATCAGTGATTTACCGGGTTCAGCATCAATTACGTGTTGATCGCCATCGAAACCGATGAGTGTGATTTTTGCCATGGGGACTCTTTTTGTTATGAGTTTGCCCCGGCACTGTACCCTTGATCCCTAGAGAAAAGGGGTTATATATTGCCAACCATCGGTTATTTTTTGCCAACATAAAGAGAAGCTATGGCGCAGACGAACATTTCTGGCCAGATACCCAGCACCTATTCCCGGATCATCGCGCGGATGCTGGGGCTCCACGAACGCGAACTGGGCTTATTGCTGCGGGGCACGAAGCTCTCGACCGATATCCTGTTGCCCGGTGACGAGACAGGGATCACTGGACCGGACCAGATCCGGATTCTGGAGAATGGCTATCGGCTGATGAAAACACCCGGGTTTGGTCTCTCCCTCGGGGCACAATTGGGCCCCTCTTCACACGGCCCCGTCGGTTACCTGAGCCTGGCGAGCCCGGACCTGTTAACAGCCCTGAAAGCGTTTGCCGAGTTTATTCCCGTACGGTTACCAATCCTGAGCATCACCGTTGAACAAAGCAATCAGTGGCTGGATTGTGTTTTTCGCACTCAGTTAGAGGTGCCGGCGCACATTGAGCGGGCAATGGCGGAGTCGTTTGCCGTTTCGATTCAGGGGATCGTTGAAGAAATACTCCGCCGTGACGCGCATGACGCCAGCATCACTTTTCAGCATTCACGCCCAAGTTACACAGCGCTTTACGAAGCGCAAATTCATGGGACCTGCACGTTCAATGGTGTTGAAGTTCGTTACCGACTGCCCGCTGACTTGGCGTACGCCACGAACAATGCCGGAGACAGTGAAACCGTCAGGGTTACCCGCGACCTGTGTGACTCCATCCTCGCAACGCAATCCCAGGTTAACAGGACCTACGCTGACCGTGTGCGCACCCTGTTGCTTACCAACCCACACTGCGCAGTGACAGAGGGACAGGTAGCCAAAGCCATGTTTGTGTCGCGGCGTACCCTGGCGCGACGCCTGGATTCAGAAGCCACCGGTTTTAGAAAAATCCGGGACGATGTGTTGCGCGGCCTCGCTACAGGTCTGCTGCAGGGGACTCAACAATCTGTGGAATCAGTAAGCGTATCGCTTGGGTATAACGACAGTGCTGCTTTTCGGAAAGCGTTTCGGCGATGGACTGGTATGTCACCGACGGAGTTTCGGCGGAGATGATCTACATTGGGTGCACATGACCCGGGTAGGGAGAGAGAATCAACGCATCCTAAAAAGCAAAACCCCCTACAGCGATGCTGCAGGGGGTTTTCCTTTTTGGCGCCTGGCGATGACCTACTCTCACATGGGGAG
>JAUIMF010000111.1 GCA_030433415.1 Gammaproteobacteria bacterium
GGTTAACCCGCGTCAGATTGCCGCCTACGTGCCCATCTGCTTGCGGTAGGCACCGGGGGTCATACCCTGATGTTTGCGAAACGCTGCGTAGAATGCCGATTTGCTGTTAAAACCTGCTTCCATGGCTACGTCGAGAACTGTCAACTTCTGATCCGCAAGGGCTGGCAGGGTATGGGCCACGCGATAACTGTTTACAAAATCGAAGAAATTCTGTCCCGACTGCTGATTGATCGTCTGGGACAGGTAATTGGTTGATACCGACAGCGAAGCCGCCAGTTCCGCAAGGGACAGGTCCGGGCGCAGGTACGGCTCATCCCGATCCATGGTGGCGCGCAGTTCTTCCATCAGCGCCTCAGCCAGCTCCGGCGAGAGCGCCGAGCGGGCATACTTGGCTTGCCCGGCGTAAGCTTCGCCGCCCATAGACTCACCCATACCATCGCTCGGGTTCGCAAGCGCCTGTTTGTGCTTCGATACGCTGTCGACATCCTCTTCCATGCCGCGAAAGAGCACCTGAGGCTGGCGTAGTCCCATCCAGCCGAGACCGTAGATCAGTACCACCATGCTCAGAGCCAGCGCCGTATCGAGGGGCTCCCTCCCGAAGAGCAGGTCTGCACTGAAAAACTCTTCGGCGATCCAGATGCCGTACACCACCAGCGTGCCAAGCAGTACGTTACGTAGCCAATCGAGGCTGACGCGCTCAAGATAAGAGAAAGACTGCAGTACGCGTCGTCGATGACGACGAACCTGTTGCAGGCTCAGCAGCAGAAACACGGTGAGGTGAGCAATGGTGATCATCAACTCAATGTCTCCCAGCACCAGACGCCAGGCATTAAGAAAGGGCGGCAGGCCCTCCTGGTTCAGCAGCACGGCGTACTGAATCTCGCCAGGCAGCCACAACAGGGGCCAGCTCACACAGCAGTGAATAAACGGGGGGAACCAGAGCACCCAACGCATTGCGGTGCTGACCGGCACGCCGGGCTCGGTCATTTCGCGGCAGTACAGGTAAATAAATACGCCGTAGAGAAATTCCTTGGGCCACAGCAGCGTGCGCAGCCAGACGTAATCGACGGTCAGGCCGCTGGTGTCGAGTACGTAATCGATCAGCGCCGCCGAAAACACCAGCATGTAGCAGGCCAGGTAACGGTTGGCCCGCCGGTTGCCGCCGCGGCTGTTCAGCAGCGCAAAGGAGAGAAACCCGCCCTGCGCAGCACCGAGCAGAAACAGAATCGGCAGTAGATCCATCACCGGGACCAACCGATGGTGCGCTCGACCTCGATCAAACTGCCACCCTTACTCAGGCCAGCGCCTGGTCCTTCACCGGCAGGTGACGAATGCGCTTGCCCGTGGCAGCGTAGACCGCATTGAGCACGGCCGGCGCAGCCACCGAGATGGTCGGCTCGCCGACGCCGCCCCAGAAACCGCCGCTGGGCATAACCGTGGACTCGACTTCAGGCATCTGTGCCAGGGTCATGGACGGGTAGGTGTCGAAGTTCTCTTCGACCACCGCGCCGTCTTCTACCGTCATCTCCTGATACAGCGCACCCGAGAGTCCGTAGACAAACGAGCCGAAGATCTGCGCTTCGATCTGCTGGGGATTCACAGCGTACCCAGGATCGGTGGCCGCCCAGATCTTGTGCATGGTGAGTTTGCCGTCGATAACGCTGACCTCGGCGCAGGCGGCCACAAAGCTGCCAAAGGACTTGCAGACCGCCAGTCCCAGGCCATGGCTCGCGGGCAGCTCGCGGCCCCAGCCGGCTTTTTTCGCCA
Source organism: Gammaproteobacteria bacterium (assembly GCA_030433415.1). Classification (GTDB taxonomy): domain Bacteria; phylum Pseudomonadota; class Gammaproteobacteria; order Pseudomonadales; family Halieaceae; genus Congregibacter. The sequence goes on from JAUIMF010000111.1 coordinate 1,768, forward strand.
CCACGTCGAGCACCGCCTGGGCTTTGGGCTGGGATTTGAGGAGTCCACGACGAAATGTGAGCGGATCCTTGCCGGCGGCCTGCGCGACCTCGTCGAGGAAGCTCTCCATATAAAACACATTCTGGTTGGCATTCACGCCGCGCCAGAATCCCGGTCGCAGGTGGATGTTGCGCATGGCGTGGTCGATAAGCAGATTGGGAACCTCGTAGATCCCCATATGATCACCTGCCGGCGGGTCACCATCGGGTCCAAGGGACTGGAACACGAAGGGATCGAGCGTCTCTGCCTGGAGAGCCGGTCGTAACGAGGCGAGGATAGAAATACCCGAGATGCGGATGTGCAGGGCATCGAGTTCGCCTTCGTCCGTAAGCGCAGCGGTCATGCGCGCGTGGGTCAGGGGGTGATAGTAGCCCCGGCGCTGATCTTCTTCGCGGCTGTACAGTAGCTTGATCGGCGTGCCGGGAAACTGCCGGGCGATCTGCACCGCCTGGATGGCGTAGTCATGCATGCCGCGGCGACCAAAGCCACCGCCCAGGATCACCTTGTGCACTTCGCACTGTTCGGGGAACAGGCCCGCCGCCTTGGCCACGGCTTCGAGCGCGGCCTCACCATTTTGCGTGGGCACCCATGCCTCACAGGAATCTTCGGTCCATATCGCCGTGGTATTCATGGGCTCCATGGGCGCGTGGCTTTGCATGGGAAAGCGATAATCCGCCGTGATGGTTTTTTTCGCCGCCTTCAGGGCCGCTGGTGCGTCACCGTTCTGATTGCCGACGAAGATGCGATCTTCCGTGGCCGACAGCCCCTCGACCATCATCTGGTCAATGCTCTCGCTGTTGACCTCGGTGGCAGCACCGGTTTCCCAGATAACGTCGACCGCTTCGAGGGCGGTTTTTGCCTGCCACCAGCTGTCGGCTACGACGGCGACCGCGTCATTGCCGACCTCCACAACTTTGTGCACGCCGGGCATGTTTTCGGCCTTGCTCGCATTCACCGATTTGCGCGTGCCCCCATGCACGGGGCAGGCGTGAATCGCGGCGTGCAGCATGCCGGGGAACGTGAGGTCCGCGCCGTAGCGCAAACTGCCGTCGACCTTCTCGCGCGTGTCGAGGCGCGCCTTGGACTTGCCCGCAACGCGCCAGTCTTTGGGATCTTTCAGCGTGACCTCGTCGGGCACCTCCATCGTCGCGGCGGTGGCGGCCACGGTGCCATAGGTCAGTGTTTTGCCGCTGGGACCATGGGTAATCACGCTGTCGCGCGCGCTGCACTCGCCTGCATCCACCTGCCACTGCTTCGCAGCGGCGGCGATGAGCATTGTTCGCGCGGCAGCTCCCCCCTCGCGCACGTACTGGTGACTGCTGCGAATTCCCAGACTGCCACCGGTCGAAAAGCTGCCCCAGGGACGCTCGCGGGCGAGGCTCTGGCCGGGCGTGGGGAACTCCCACTGTACGGTGTCCCAATCGCACTCGAGTTCTTCGGCAACGAGCTGCGCCAGACCTGTGAGCGTGCCCTGGCCCATCTCGGAGCGAGCGATGCGGATCGTAACGGAGTCGTCGTCATTCACAACGACCCATGCGTTGATTTCGGGCGGCAGGTCATCGGCATGGGCGTCGCTGCCGAAGGGGATCTTCATGGCCAGCATGAAACCCGCGCCCGTGGCTGCCGACCCCGCCAGGAATCCGCGGCGGCTTATGCAAACGGCTTCTCGACTCATGCCTGCTCTCCCTTCGCCGCAATTTCTGCCGCACGGTGAATACCCTCGCGGACCCTCGGCAACGTGCCGCAACGGCAGATGTTGGTGATCTTGCTGTTGATGTCGTCGTCGGTGGGGCTGGGGTTCTCTTCCAGCAGCGCGGCGGATGCCATGATCATGCCGGGCTGGCAGTAGCCGCACTGGGGCGTGTCGAGTTCTACCCAGGCCTGCTGTACCGGGTGACTGGCGTCGGAAGAAAGCCCTTCGATGGTCGTTATCTGCTGACCCTGGGCGGCGCTGGCGGGTAGTACGCAGGAGCGCACCGCCCTGCCATTAACATGCACCGTGCAGGCACCGCAGCTGGCGATGCCACAGCCATACTTGGTGCCCGTCAGGTCAAGGTGATCGCGCAGCACCCACAGCAGGGGTGTGGATGGATCGGCATCGACCTCGCGGGTCTCGCCGTTGATGGTGAGCTTGAGCATTTAAGGGCCCCTTTGCAGATAAAGCGCAGTAAAGCGTGCAGAGAAGCCCCGAGTATAGTCCTTGTTGTTTGCCAGAGCAGTACCGCGACGAAGCACCGCTGGGTGTTCGTCGCGTCGTGCTGTCGCGCTAGCGCAGACCGGCGTTGATGCTGTCGAGAAAGCGCGACCCCGGACAGAGTTCATTCTGCGTGAGCGTATTCAGGGGCTGGCGCGTGGTACCCAGTACATCGTGAAGGTCCTCGCTGTCGCGATCCACATACAGCAATCCCGTGAGAATACGGCCTTCGCCACTGTGATGAGCGATGGCCTGCAGTGCTTCCTGACGATCCTCGATGTTGTAGTCATCCGCGGCCTTGTGCAGGCGCACCAGCGAACCGTCGTGCAGGCAAACTTCCTGAGTCGTACCCGCATCATAGCTGGTGGTGATCTCTTGCCGCGTCGGTACGAAATCGACGGGAGTCGCGTCATTGGCCTCGCGCACGTGGGCGTAGCTCTTTGTCGAGCCCTGGTGATTATTGAACGTGACACAGGGTGACACGACATCCAGCAGCGCAAAGCCCCGGTGGCTGATGGCCGCCTTGATCAGGGGCACTAGTTGGGCCTTGTCACCAGAGAAGCTGCGACCAACAAACGTTGCTCCGACCTCAATGGCCACGCGAACCAGGTCGATGGGCGAATACATGTTCACATCGCCCTTCTTGCTGACCGAATCCCGATCCATGGTGGCGGAGTCCTGCCCTTTCGTCAGGCCATAGCAGCCATTGTTTTCGCAAATGTAGGCCATATTCAGATTGCGCCGCGTCACATGGGCAAACTGCCCCATACCGATCGACGCGGAGTCACCATCACCCGATACCCCGATGTAGATCAGGTCGCGATTGGCCATGTTTGCGCCGGTGGCCACCGATGGCATCCGTCCATGCACGCTGTTGAAGCTGTGTGACCCACTGAGAAAGTAGGCGGGGGTCTTCGACGAACAACCGATACCCGAGAGTTTGGCCACACGGTGGGGTTCGATATTCATCTGGAAGCAGGCATCAATGATCGCCGCCGAGATGGAATCGTGGCCACAGCCGGCACACAAGGTCGACAGACCACCTTCGTAATACTGACGCGTGTAGCCCAGCTCATTCGTGGGCGAGTCGGGATGGCGAAAATTCGGTCTCAGGTAAGTCATGACTGCAGCTCCTTCAGTGCCGGGTCATCCATCAGGTTAACCACGTCGGCCCCCTTGATGTAATCGCGCATGACGCGGGCAATCTTGCGGGCGGTTACGGGCAGACCGTCGTACTCAAGCACCGGAACCAGCTTGGATCTGGCATCGACCGCCGTTTCGTTCAGCAGCAGGCGGCGCATCTGACCGTCCCGATTCTGTTCGATCACAAAAATACGCTCGTGATCGCGAATGAAGTCCTCGATATTTTCAGTGAATGGGAAGGCACGAATACGGCAGGTATCCAGGGCTATCCCCTCTTTTTCGAGTATCTCTACCGCCTCGTAGGAGGGTGACGCGGTAGTGCCAAAGAACATCACGCCGTAGTCCGTGCGCGTATTGGCGCTCTTGATCTTGGCCTCGGGCACGAGTGTCTTGGCGGTCTCGAATTTCTTCAGCAGGCGATCCATGTTGCGCACATAGGCGTCGCCATCTTCGGTGTATGCCGCGTACTCGTCTTTGGACGAGCCCCGGGTGAAGTAGGCGCCTTTCTCGGCATGGGCTCCGGGGTAAGTACGATAGGGAATGCCATCTCCATCCACGTCCAGGTAACGGCCAAAGCGCTCGTCCAGGGCATCCAGAGCTTCCGCATCAAGCACCTTGCCGCGGTCATAGCGATACTCGTCGTCAAACTCCAACGGCGGTGACATCCACTCGTTCATACCCAGATCAAGGTCACTGAGCAGAATCACCGGCGTCTGCAGTCGCTCGGCCAGGTCAAAGGACTTGACCGTGAGTTCAAAGCACTCCGCCGGTGTCGCGGGGAAAAGCAGCACGTGCTTGGTGTCACCGTGCGAGGCATAGGCCGCCGCGAGAATATCGGACTGCTGGGTACGTGTGGGCATACCGGTGGAGGGGCCGGCGCGCTGTACGTCAATGAGCACGGCCGGCACTTCGGCGAAGTACGCCAGACCCAGGAACTCGCTCATAAGTGACACACCCGGACCGCTCGTTGCGGTGAAGGAGCGCGCACCGTTCCACGCGGCGCCAATGACCATGCCCATGGCCGACAGCTCGTCTTCGGCCTGCACGATGGCGTAGTTCTTTTTGCCCGTACCGGGGTCGATACGCAGGCGACGACAGTATTTATCGAAGGCCTCCACCACCGAAGTCGATGGCGTGATGGGATACCAGGCCGCTACCGTGGCGCCGGCGTACACCGCACCCAGGCCGGCAGCGGTGTTTCCGTCCATAAGAATCTGGTCGAAGTCACTGATGTGTTTGGCGACGGCCCGCCCCGACTCAAGGTGCATCCCCATGGGACAGTCGAAGTGCTCCATGGCGTATTTGTAGCCCAGATCCAGGGCGTGCACATTCGGCGTAATCAGCTTCTCTTTACCCTTGAACTGATCCGCTACCAGGTCCTTGAGAATGCCAAAGTCGATGTTCAGCAATGCGGCCAGCGCACCAACATAGATGACGTTCTTGAAAAGCAGGCGCTGGCGCGCATCCTGATATTCCCGCAGACAGATCTCGGTAAACGGAATACCGATGTAGTGAATATCCCGACGTACATAGCGCAGGTCCAGGGGCTTGGTGGAGTCGTAGATGAAGTAGCCACCCGGGTCCACGGACTTCACGTCTTTGTCCATGCTCTGTGGATTCACGCAGACCATGATATCGGTGCCGCCACGGCGTCCCAGATAACCGTCTTCGCTAACCCGAACCTCGTACCAGGTGGGCATACCTTGAATGTTGGACGGGAAGATGTTGCGCGGGCTTACGGGAATGCCCATGCGAAAAATCGCCTTGGCGAACATGCCGTTGGCACTGGCGGAACCCGTTCCGTTGACGTTCGCAAACTTGATGACGAAGTCGTTTATCGCTTGCCTTGGCTGCATGATGCACCTCCTTCCTGTCCCGCCTTCGTCACCTGATACAGAAACTGCTGCATATCCCAGGCGCCCGTGGGGCAGCGCTCGGCGCAGAGCCCACAGTGCAGACACACGTTTTCGTCCTTGACCATGACCCGCGGGGTCTGGGGCAGACTGTCAGACACATACAGGTCCTGCGCCAGATTGGTGGCCGGCATGCGCAGCGCCGGACGCAGCGCGTCTTCGTTAGCGTTCTCAATGAAGTTGATGCAGCTGGTGGGGCAGATATCCACGCAGGCATCGCACTCAATGCACTTGGCCTCGGTAAACACGGTTTGTACGTCACAGTTCAGACAGCGCTGGGCTTCTTGAAAAGCCACCTTCTGGTCAAAGCCCAGTTCCACCTCGAGGCGTCGGTCCGCCAGAGCCTTGTCTTTGGCTGCGTGCGGCACCAGATAGCGATTGTCGTCAGACACCGCCGAGTCGTAGCTCCACTCGTGCACGCCCATCTTCTGGCTAACCAGATTTACTCCTGGCGCCGGCCGGTCGTTCACGTCTTCGCCGCGCAGGAACAGATCGATAGAGATCGCCGCCTGGTGGCCGTGGGCCACGGCGGTGATGATGTTCTCGGGCCCCAGGGCCGCGTCACCACCAAAGAACACCTTGGGCAAGGTGCTCTGGAACGTACTGCTGTCGAGGACGGGCACATCCCATTTGCCAAACTCAATACCCAGGTCCCGCTCGATCCAGGGGAAGGCATTGTCCTGACCAATGGCGATCAGCACCTCGTCCGCTTCGAACATGACCTCTTCGCCCGTGGGAATCAGGCTGCGCTTGCCGTTGTCGTCGTAGACCACATCGACCTTGTCGAAGATCATGCCCTTGAGTTCACCGTCTTCATGGACGAATTCCCGGGGCACATGGTTGTTGAAGATGGGGATGTCTTCGGCCTGAGCGTCTTCGATCTCCCAGGGCGAGGCTTTCATTTTTGCGAACTCGGAGCGTACCACCACCTTGACGTCCTCACCGCCGAGGCGGCGGGCCGTACGACAGCAATCCATGGCCGTATTCCCGCCACCGAGCACCAGCACGCGCTTGCCCACTTTCTTGATGTGCTCGAAGGCGACGGAGGACAGCCAGTCGATACCGACATGAATTTTTGCGTCGCACTCTTCGCGGCCAGGGATATCCAGGTCCGAACCGCGCGGTGCACCCGTGCCGATAAAGACCGCGTCGTAGTCTTTGTCGAGGATCGATTTGAGGCTGTCGACATAGGTGTTGAACTGCGCGCTGACGCCCATGTTCAGGATTGTGTCCACCTCTTCGTTGAGCACTTTCTCGGGCAGGCGGAAGCTGGGAATCTGGCTGCGCATAAAACCGCCACCCAGAGGCTGGTCGTCATACAGCTCAAGCGTGTAACCCAGCGGCGCGAGGTCGCGGGCGACGGTCAGCGAGGCGGGA
>JAUIMF010000017.1 GCA_030433415.1 Gammaproteobacteria bacterium
TCTTCGCCGTTCAGCGCCATCAGCGCGCTGCCGCAGATGATCGGCGTGTCGTCACCGGGGAACTCGTACTGGTCCAGCAGCTCGCGCAGCTCCATCTCGACCAGTTCTTTCATCTCTTCGTATTCCTCAGAGTCCGCACCGCCGCAGTCTTCTGCCAGCAGGTCCGCCTTGTTCAGGAATACCACGATGTAGGGAACACCTACCTGACGTGACAGCAGGATGTGCTCACGCGTCTGGGGCATGGGGCCGTCGGTGGCACCACAAACCAGGATCGCGCCGTCCATCTGCGCCGCACCCGTGATCATGTTCTTCACGTAGTCCGCGTGTCCGGGGCAGTCAACGTGCGCGTAGTGGCGCGTGTCTGACTCGTACTCAACGTGAGACGTCGCAATGGTGATACCACGCTCTTTCTCTTCCGGCGCGTTATCAATGCCGTCAAACGCCACCAGCTCGCCGCCCCAGACCTCGGAGCAAACCCGCGTCAGCGCCGCCGTCAGCGTCGTCTTGCCGTGGTCAACGTGTCCAATCGTGCCCACGTTGACGTGGGGCTTGTCGCGCTCAAAAGTTTCCTTTGCCACTTTGCTTCACCTCTCCAGTAAGCGTTGATTAATTGGTCTGGTTTTTCGCGATGATTTCCTGGGCGACGTTGCTCGGCGCTTCGGAATACTTTTCAAACTCCATGGTGTAGGTCGCACGACCCTGCGTTGCACTGCGCAGGTCCGTGGCGTAGCCGAACATCTCGGCCAGAGGCACCTCGGCGTTCACCACCTTGCCCGAGGGATTCTCATCCATACCCGCGATCAGGCCGCGACGACGGTTGAGGTCACCTACCACATCACCCATGTTCTCTTCGGGCGTTACCACCTCGACCTTCATGATCGGCTCGAGCAGTACCGCACCGCCCTCTTGCGAAAGCTTCTTGGTCGCCATGGAAGCGGCGATCTTGAAGGCCATTTCGTTGGAGTCCACATCGTGGAACGAACCGTCGTACAGCGTGGCTTTCAGGCCGAGGAGCGGGTAGCCGGCGAGTACACCGTTCTGCATCTGCTCTTCGATACCTTTCTGTACCGCAGGAATGTATTCCCGGGGTACCACACCACCCACGATTTCGTTGACGAATTCCAGGCCTTCGGCGTTCGCGTCTTCGGCGGGCTCGAACTTGACCCACACGTGACCGTACTGACCACGACCACCGGACTGGCGTACAAACTTGCCTTCGATCTCGGAGGTATTGCGAATAGCTTCACGATAAGCCACCTGGGGCTTACCAATATTGGCCTCAACGTTGAACTCGCGACGCATACGATCAACGAGGATGTCGAGGTGCAGCTCGCCCATACCTGAAATAATGGTCTGGCCGGTTTCTTCGTCGGTCTTCACACGGAACGAGGGATCTTCCTGGGCCAACTTGCCCAGAGCGATACCCATCTTCTCCTGGTCCGCCTTGGACTTGGGCTCCACGGCCACCGAGATTACGGGCTCGGGGAATTCCATGCGCTCCAGCACGATAGGCTGTTCCTGGCTACACAGGGTGTCACCCGTGGTGACATCCTTCAGGCCTACGGCAGCAGCGATATCACCGGCGAGTACTTCCTTGATCTCTTCGCGGCTGTTGGAGTGCATTTGCACCATACGCCCAACGCGCTCTTTCTTCTGCTTCACCGAGTTGTACACCGCGGTGCCGCTTTGCAGCGTGCCGGAGTACACGCGGAAGAAGGTCAGCGTGCCCACGAAGGGGTCCGTGGCAATCTTGAATGCCAGGGCAGAGAACGGAGCCTCATCATCAGCGTGACGCTGTTCAACGGTTTCACCGTCGTCCAGGGTGCCTTCGATCGCCTTCACTTCCGTCGGTGCGGGCATGTATTCGATCACAGCATCCAGTACCGCCTGAACGCCCTTGTTCTTGAACGCGGATCCACCCAGTACGGGAACGATTTCGTTCGCCAAGGTGCGGGCACGAATACCCTCCTTGATCTCTTCTTCGTTCAGCTCGCCTTCTTCGAGATATTTCTCCATGAGCTCTTCCGTCGCTTCAGCGGCGGCTTCCATCATGAACTCACGCATCTCGGCGACTTCATCGGCGATATCGGCGGGCACATCGGCATACTCAAAGGTCATGCCCATGTCTTCCTCGTTCCAGAGGATGGCCTTGTTCTTCACGAGGTCCACAACGCCCTTGAACTCATCTTCGGCGCCGATGGTCATCTGCAGCGGAACCGCGTTGGCGCCCAGGCGCTCACCGAGCTGGTCCACCACCTTGCGGAAGTCCGCGCCGGCGCGGTCCATTTTGTTCACGAAGACCATGCGGGGTACTTCGTACTTGTTGGCCTGACGCCATACCGTTTCGGTCTGGGGCTGAACACCAGAAGAACCACACAGCACCACTACGGCACCATCAAGTACACGCAGGGAACGCTCTACTTCAATGGTGAAGTCCACGTGTCCGGGGGTATCGATGATGTTGATGCGGTGCTGATCGAACTGCTGATCCATGCCCTGCCAGAAACAGGTGGTCGCAGCAGACGTGATGGTAATACCACGCTCCTGCTCCTGCTCCATCCAGTCCATGGTGGCGGCACCATCGTGCACCTCACCGATCTTGTGAGAAAGACCGGTGTAAAACAGAACGCGCTCCGTCGTCGTGGTTTTACCCGCGTCGACGTGTGCACAGATACCGATGTTGCGATAACGGCCAATCGGGGTTTTGCGAGCCACGGTAATGTCCTCGTGTAAAAGAGTTGGACTGAATCAGAAACGGAAGTGGGAGAAGGCCTTGTTGGCTTCTGCCATGCGGTGCACGTCTTCACGCTTCTTGACCGCGTTTCCTTTGCCCTGGGAAGCATCCATGATTTCGCCGGCAAGACGCTGGCGCATGGATTTCTCACCGCGGTTACGGGCGTATTCCACCAGCCAGCGCATGGACAGGGCCACGCGACGGGAGGGGCGAACCTCGACGGGTACCTGGTAGGTCGCACCACCGACACGGCGGGATTTAACCTCGACCATGGGCGCGATGTTCTCAAGGGCTTCGTCGAATACTTCGATGGGGTCTTTGCCGGCACGTTCCTGAACAATATCCAGGGCGCCGTACACGATGCTCTCAGCGACGGATTTTTTGCCGCTGACCATCACGTGGTTCATGAACTTGGCGAGCGTTGCGTTGCCGAACTTGGGATCAGGCAGCACTTCACGCTTGGCTACCACTCTTCTTCTGGGCATGGTTGTTTCCTATCTTCTTCAGGTTATCCGGACACCGACCTGCCACTAAGAGGCGGGGGGCGGCAGAGATCCGGCCTTACTACGTTGTCATCGGGCCTGGGCCCGGGTTGGCCAGCTTGCCGCTGGCCGTATTGCCCACCGCGGGGGCGGGCCTGATCGGGTCTTACTTGGGCCGCTTGGCGCCGTACTTGGAGCGACCGTTCTTGCGATCGGCTACACCAGAGGTGTCCAGGCTCCCGCGAACCGTGTGGTAACGCACACCGGGCAGATCCTTGACACGACCGCCGCGAATCAGCACCACGCTGTGCTCCTGCAGGTTGTGGCCTTCACCACCGATGTAGGAAGACACTTCGTAGCCGTTCGTCAGGCGCACACGACATACTTTGCGCAGGGCAGAGTTCGGCTTCTTGGGGGTCGTCGTGTATACACGGGTGCACACACCGCGACGCTGGGGGCAGCCCTGCAGCGCGGGTACGTCACTCTTTTCGACCTTGCGCTTGCGCGGCTTGCGCACCAGCTGGTTGATCGTTGCCATCTAGTCTGAAACTCCAGTCACAAACGGGGTCGGTGAGCTGCCTGTAAAGCCGGTTTTTTGCCACCGAACCCATAGGTTAACGGTGCAAAAATCAGCGGCGCAGCGGACCACCCCTCAAAAAAGGAGGCGGCATAATATAGATGGGTCAGGGGTGAGTCAACCGCCGACTGGCGGTAAATTTGGGTGTAATAGCAGGCTGGTGCGGCCAGCCCGCCCGCTGTTCAGCTATGAACCCCTGCAGGTGAGCGATAGTTCTGCAACACGCTCAGGTAGTTCGCGCGCGCATAGGCAGCCGGGTCGGGAGAACGACGCTGGCTGAGACTGCCTTTGAGCTGGGCGACCGAGTCGTACTCCCGCTCCTCCAATAGCTGCAGCAGCTGTGATCGAAGATCACCCAACGCCTGGGGGCCCTCGCGCAGCAGCAGACTGCAAAGGTGCACCACATCCGCGCCTGCTAGCAGCGCCTTGAGCACATCCGCGGCGGTATGGAAACCACCCGTGACGGCAATATCGCAGTCCACCCGCTCAAACATCAGGGCTGCCCAGCGAATACGGAGCAAGGCCTCGTCGGCCTCAGACAATGCCAGGCGAGGCACAACGTCCAGAGATTCCAGATCGATATCGGGCTGGTAAAAGCGATTGAACAGGCTGACACCGTCGGCGCCGGCGGCACGCAGCCGCTCCATCAGGGCGATGGGCGCTGTTAGCTGGGGTGAGAGTTTCATGGCGAAGGGTATGTTTACGTGGATGTTCAGGGCCGCTGCAATGTCCACGTAGCGTTGCTCCACCTGCTCGCTGGTCTCGTCGGGGTCGCCGGCGAGGTAGTACACATTCAGCTCCAGGGCATCGGCACCGGCTTCTTCCAGATCCTTCGCATGATCCAGCCACCCACCCGGGGTGACACCGTTAAGGCTGGCCAGCACCGGAATCGACAGGCTGCTCTTGAGGGACTGCAGCGTCTCAAGGTACGCCTCCTCCCGCGAACGGTAGTGCGCGGGCAAGGGCCGGAAACTGTCGGCCTCGCCATGGCCGATGGCCTGTCCGTCCAGAAACCGGTCCAGGCGTTCCTGCTCGGCCAGGATCTCCTCTTCAAATAACGACGGCATGATGATGGCCCCGGCGCCGGAATCCTCCAGACGTCGGGCGTTGTCCAGAGAGCCGGTCAGCGGCGACGATGAAGGAACCAGTGGGTTTTCAAGGGCCAGGCCCAGATAACTTGTCGTCAGGTCCACCATGTCAGGCCTCCCCGGCATTGTCTGCCGCCTGGTTTTTCTTGCGCAGTTGGGCACTGGCGGCGCTCAGGGTCTGGCCTTCGCTCCACTCCATGGCTGCGAGCTGCTTGTAATGGGTAAAGCGCTGGTCAATCTCATGCTGCGCCTGCTCGGCAAAACGGTCCGCGTCTTCGGGGTGGCTGTGCCAGAGCATCGCAAAACGCGTTTCTGATTCCATGTACTGCCGATAGGGAATCGTCGGCGCCTTGGAGTCCAGCTGCAATGGGTTCTGACCCTTGGCCAGGCGCGCGGGGTTGAAACGAAACAGGGGCCAGTGGCCGCTTTTTACCGCCATGTCCTGCTGCTGGTGGTTGTGCGACATATCGACGCCATGGGCGATACACGGGCTATAGGCGATGATCAGCGACGGCCCGTCGTGGGCCTCGGCTTCAAGGAATGCCTTGAGTGTCTGCGTATCCTTTGCGCCATAGGCGACGTGGGCCACGTAGACATCGGGGTATTCCATAGCCAGCAGGGCAAGGTCTTTTTTCGCCACGGCCTTGCCGCCGGCGGAAAACTTGGCCACAGCACCGCGCGGCGTCGCTTTTGACGTCTGGCCCCCGGTATTGGAGTACACCTCGGTGTCCAGCACCAGTATGTTGATGTTGGCACCGGTCGCGAGCACGTGGTCTACGCCACCGTAGCCTATGTCATAGGCCCAACCGTCCCCGCCGATGCACCATACGGACTTGCGGCAGAGGTTTTCGGCGAGTTCCGCAAGCTGTCGGGCGTCGTCGGTGTCGCGATGCTTCAGGGCATCCCGCAGTTGCCGGACCCGCTCTCGCTGTTCATGGATGCCCGCTTCCGTCGTTTCGTCGGCATCCAGCAAACCCTGCAGAAGCGGTGGCTCCAGGTGCCCCGATTGCTGCGCCAGCAGCTGCCGTGCGTGCTCGCGCTGCTGATCAATCGCCAGGCGGATACCCAGGCCAAACTCAGCATTGTCTTCAAACAGCGAATTGTTCCAGGCGGGACCGCGGCCATCCGCGTTCGTAGTCCACGGGGTGGTCGGCAGGTTGCCGCCATAAATCGACGAACAACCCGTGGCATTGGCGATCACCATGCGGTCACCAAACAGCTGGCTCGCCAGCTTCAGATACGGTGTTTCGCCACAACCCACGCAGGCACCAGAGAACTCGAACAGGGGCTGGGTCACCATGGCCCCGGGTATCGTCGAGGTCTTGAGCTGGGCGCGGTCGTATTCGGGCAATGCGGTAAAGAATGCCCAGTTTTCGCGCTCCGCCTCGCGAAGCGGTGCCTGGGGCGCCATATTCAGTGCCTTGTGGCTGGCATTGCTCTTGTCGCGGATCGGGCAGATATCCACGCAAAGCGTGCAGCCGGTGCAGTCCTCGGGTGCGACCTGGTAGGACATGAGCAGACCCTGGGGATAATCCTTGCTGCGTGTGGGCACCGCCTTGAAGCTCGTCGGGGCCGAGTCCGCGCGCTCCGCGGGAAATACCTTGCTACGAATGGCCGCATGGGGACAGACCAGTGCACACTTGCCGCACTGGGTACACAGGTCTTCGTCCCAGACCGGAATTTCCAGTGCAAGGTTGCGCTTTTCGATCGCCGCCGTGCCGAGGGGATAGCTGCCATCAACGGGTAGTTCACTGACGGGAATCAGGTCGCCCTCGCCGTTCATGATGCGGCGCGTAACGCGAGCCACAAAGTCATCGCCGGCCTGTTCAACCGATGGCGATGCCGTGCGAACTTCACCCAGCGGTACCGCATGCAGCCCGTTCAGGCTTGCGTCGATGGCGCGAAAGTTCAGCTCGATGATGCGTCGTCCCCGGCGCCCGTAGCTTTTTTCTACGCCTGTCTTGATCGCTGCAATCGCTTCATTGCGCGGCAATACACCCGAGATGGCGAAGAAGCACGTCTGCATGATGGTGTTGATACGCTTGCCCAGGCCACACTCGCTGGCGACTCGATAGGCATCAATGCAATACAGCGTGAGCTGTTTCTCGACCGCCTGACGCTGCACATCGGTTGGTAGGGAATCCCAAAACTGCTCGGGTGCTTCGGGGCTGTTGACGAGAAATACCGCCCCTGGCGCCGCCCCAGAAAGCATATCGACATTGCCCAGAAAGCGGGGCTGGTGGCAGCCGACAAAACTCGCACTACCCGGTTCGATCAGATAGCTCGAGTGTATGGGCCGCGGACCAAAGCGAAGATGGGAGACGGTGATGGCCCCGGACTTTTTCGAGTCATACACGAAGTAGCCCTGCGCATGGAGCTGGGTGGCTTCACCGATGATCTTGATACTGTTTTTGTTCGCACTGACGGTACCGTCGCTGCCAAGGCCGTAGAAGAGTGCTTGCACTGCTCCCTCATGAGCGTCGGTACGATACGCCGTATCCCAGGATAGGCTGCGGTGACTCACATCGTCATGGATGCCGATGGTGAAGCCGTCACGGGGGCATTCCTGGTCCAGCTCGTCGAATACCGCCTTAACCATCCCTGGCGTAAATTCCTTGGATGACAGGCCATAGCGCCCACCGACCACACGAGGCAGCTGGCTGAAACGCCGTGCGCCCATTGCATCGCGGGCCAGGGCCGTGACCACATCCTTGAACAGCGGCTCGCCGTCGGCACCGGGCTCCTTGGTCCGGTCCAGCACGGCGATGGCGCGGGTTGTAGACGGCAGCGCATCGAGCAGTGCCGCCGCATCAAAGGGTCGGTACAGGCGGACTTTTACCACGCCCACCTTCTCACCCCGGGGCTGCAGGTAACCGACCGTCTCTTCGACGGTTTCGGCGCCCGAACCCATCAGAACAATCACCCGCTCCGCATCGGGGTCACCCACGTAGTCGAACAACCGGTACCGCCGTCCTGTGAGCTCCGCAAAACGTTGCATCTGGGCTGCGATTTCTTCGGTGACGGTGTCGTAGAAAGGATTGACGGACTCCCGAGCCTGAAAATACACATCGGGGTTCTGGGAACTGCCGCGCAATACCGGGTGCTCCGGCGACAGGGCGCGGGACCGATGTTCGGATATGGCCTGCTCATCAATCATGGCGCGGATCACATCATCGGGCACGGCGCTTATCTTGGCGACCTCATGAGACGTCCTGAAGCCGTCGAAAAAATGCAGAATCGGCACCCGACTGCGCAGCGTCGCCGCCTGCGCAATCAACGCCATGTCCATCACCTCCTGGGGACAGTTCGATGCGAGCATGGCAAAGCCCGTTGAGCGCGCCGCCATCACATCGCTGTGGTCACCGAAGATGGACAGGGCCTGGCAGGCCAGGGAACGCGCGGCAATGTGAAATACCGTCGGCGTGAGCTCACCGGCGATCTTGAACATGTTGGGCAGCATGAGCAGCAAGCCCTGGGACGCGGTGAACGTAGTCGCCAGCCCTCCTCCCTGCAGCGCGCCGTGAATCGCACCGGCCGCACCGGCCTCGGACTGCATCTCGACCACCCGGGGCACACTGCCCCACAGATTGGTTTTGCCCAGTGAGGACCACTCGTCGGACCATTCGCCCATGGGCGACGCCGGTGTGATGGGATAAATAGCAATGACTTCATTGGTACGGTGGGCGATGCGCGCCGCCGCTTCATTGCCATCGATGGTCAGGCTTTGGGGATCCGCCATGGGTGCCTCCCGCAGTACAGCTCCGTGCATCTATGGTAGTTCGACCGACAGCCCCCACATTGACCTCGGTCAGGAATCGGGCGGTCACTCCAAGTCGACGCTTGCGTCACTTTGGTTCAACATAGGGTTACAAATTCGGCCAGGGCACTGACAACAATGGCAACCACCCCCCTTTACACCCTGTATGACAAGGCGGAGTGCCCGTTCTGCTGGAAGGTACGCCTCGTCTGCCTGCTCAAGGGGGTGGCGTTCCACGAGATAACGATCGACACCGACGCCAAACCGGCGGAATTCCTCGCCTTGAGCCCCAAGGGCAAAGTCCCGGTGCTACAGGGTGATGGCTGGATTCTGGAAGAATCAAAGGTCATCGTAGCGTTTCTTGAAGAGCACCACCCCGAGCCCGCTCTGCTCAGCGATGCCCACACCCTCGAAATCGAAGCGTACTCCGACAAGTCCATCGGCGTTGCCATTCGCGATGCTATCTTCATGCGCCGGTCCCAGGACCCGGCGGACTGGGACCACGAGGTGCTTGAACGTTGCCAGCGCAACTGGGACGAGGTGCTGACAACGCTGGAAGCGCAATGTGATGCCGACGGACCCTGGTTTCTCGGCGGCAGGCCGAGCGTTGCAGATTGCGCCCTGGTGGCGCGCTTTGCCCTTGCCGCCTACTACGGCCTTAAGGGCGTTCACGCCTACCCGCGCGTCTCAGCGTGGTGGCAACGCATGGTCCCGAGACTGCTGGATCAACCCACGACACCCGCGGCCATCCGGACCCACCTCATGGCCCGCCTCTCGGCGCCGACAGCAACTGAATAAACGAGGAGAACACCATGAACGCAGAGGAAGCGCAGCGCCTGATCGATGCCGCGATAACAAGTGCCCGGGACGAGGGCATCGCGGTGTGCATTGCCATCGTCGACGCTGCCGCCCATCTTCAAGCCTTCCACCGCATGGACGGTGCCATGCTCGGCACCATCGATGTCGCGATCAGCAAGGCGCGAACATCGGTCCTGTTCCCCGTCTCTACGGCGGATTTCGGTGAACTGGTGCGACAGGAAAAACTCGATGGCATGCTCAGCATGAACGGAGGCATGGTGGGATTCCCCGGCGGCGTTCCGCTTCAAGGCGGCGGTGCCATCGGCGTGTCGGGCGGCACCGCCGAGCAGGACGAGGCGATCTGTGTCAGCGCTGCACAGGCTGTTTGAGGGCGATCAGGACGCTTTGTCGCCGTTTTTCTTACCGGCTTTTTTGTTAATGCGGTAGGCAAAGGCCGGGCGCGTCATGCCGACGGAGCGCGCGGCCTCAGAGACCTTACCATTGGCTTTTTCCATCGCCCGGTCGAAGAGCGCTTCTTCCATCTCTTCCAGAGGAATACCCTGCTCTATCAGATAGTCGGCCAGATCATTCACCGTAGCCACCCGGCGCTGCTCCAGGGCTGGCACCAGTCCTCCACCCTGACCCACGGCGTGATCCGAACTCGACTCCTCGAGGTAAGGCCCCAGAATGAGGTCCATGCTGATACTGCTGTCAGGATCGGCGAGGATCACCGCCCGCTCAATCACGTTCTCGAGTTCGCGGATATTACCCGGCCAATCATAGGTCCTGAGCATATCCATACCGCGATCACTGACAGTCTGCACCCGCTTGCCATGTTTCTCTGCGTATCGTTCGAGAAAAAACTCGACAAACAGGGGAATATCCTCACTCCGCTCCCGCAGCGCAGGAATACGCACCGGGTAGGCACTCAGGCGATAGAACAGATCCGAACGGAACTTGCCCGCCTTCACGGCCTCACTGAGATCTTCATTGGTTGCTGCCACCACACGCACGTCAATATGGCGAACTGTATTGTCGCCCACGCGTTCGAGCTCTCTCTCCTGCAGTACGCGCAACAAGGTCGCCTGCGCCCGGGGTGAGAGCTCCACGACCTCGTCCAGGAAAATAGTGCCGCCATCGGCCCGCTCAAACTTGCCTTCGCGGGATTGCACGGCGCCCGTGTATGCACCCTTGGCCACACCGAAGAGTTCCGCCTCGATAAGCTCTGAGGGTATCGCCGCGCAGTTCACGGCAACGAAGGGCTTTTTGGCGCGATCACTGGAACGGTGCAGAGCCCGGGCCATAACTTCCTTGCCGACACCGGTCTCACCCAGCAACAACACCGATACGTTGCTGTCACTGGCCTTCGTGACCATTTCGAGCGCAGCACGGAACGGCTTGGATTCACCGACGATATCGGTAAAACGATCACGCTCCTCGGACTTGCCGCGAAGTTGTTCCACCTCGTCGCGCAGTTCCTGCAGCTCCGTGATCAGCGGGGCGGGATCAAAGTAGCGGCGCAACTCGTCACCATCCTCCCAGTCCTCGACAAACTTGCCGATGGCAAAGCAACGATCGTGGCCCGCCGTGAGACATTCGGTTTCCTTGAAGTAAATGACACGACGAAGAAAATTCGAGGAGTAGCCGCTGGCATAACCGACCAGAGTCCAGCAGCCCGGTTCCTTGAAGCCGGGCAACTCGGTCTTGTAGATGTCGACTTCGTAGGAGTTATGCCATTCCACCTCGCAGTGGAACTGGCTTCCATCTTCGGCAATGACCAGGTCCTTCAGTTCCGGCAGGGCCATGCCCCGCAGTGCATGGAGCTCGGGACCAATCAGAAAACGCTGGGTGAAATCAGCATCGGTGGATTTGCGGGCCAGTTCGCCGTCGAGCACCCCAAGCTGGAAGCCCAGGCGAAGAAAAAACGCCTTGGCGCGATCGTGGCCAATGGTGCGATACACCTCGCTGCGGAACTTGCCCAGCGCGGTCTGCGAAAACAGCATGATGCGCTGTTCGTTGAGCCAGACCTTGCCCTCGGCAATCGCAAAGGACAGCTGCGGCGTAACTTCTTCAAGCCGTAACGTAGTATCGATCACTCTGGAGTACTTCTGGTTATGTCAGGTATCCCCGGGAGACAGCGCCCCCGTACCACGGTCGCGGGAGTATAGCGTAACTGCAATGGCCATTCGGAAGTGGACAGGCAAGCACTGGGCAACAAGTGGCGTACAAATGTCCTATCGATTGGCTGCGCGATCTTTTCTGGCTTTGATCTCAGCAGCGCGAATTTCCGCCGCCGAACGGCCGCCGATGGTCCAGTCATCCGGGTCCACATGGGTGCAGCAGCCACGAATGCGCGAACGATCCGCTCCCAGTTCTGAGCACAGCAGATCGGTGAACTCGCGCAATAAACGGGTTCGGTGCTCCGGGGGTCGCCCCGCGAGTAAAAAGCACTCAAAAAACGGCGCGTCCGCACACTGATCGCCACGCACGCCACCAATGGTAACGTGGGCCTGCGGGCGCAGATTCAGGTAAACACGGATACGGTCTTCGGGGCTGTCAAGCACCTCGGCGAACAGCCGCGTGGCCTTTTCGGCAAAGGCCGCCAGCGCGGCGTCATCGTACGTATCAGCGGCAAGGTCGACTTTTAGTACCGGCATAGTGGCGCTCTGTTTGCAGTCCCGTCAGACCTGATCAAGAGATTCCGTGGCGACGACCCGAATCCATGTACAACGGGCCACCCGCCATGGCGTCGGCGCGGGGATCGAGCAGCATCGTCACGGCCCAGGCAACGGATTCCAGCGTGGTGAACTGACCGATCGCCGATTCCCCGCGCATGGATTCCAACACGTCTTCGGTAGTGATGCCATCGCGCTCGGCCCGGGCGTCGGCCACCCGGCGCAGACGCGGCGTATCGGCGGGGCCGGGAACAAGCAGGTGGGCGGTAACCCCCCGCTCTCCGTATGCCCAGGAAAACTGCCGCACAAGATTCGCCAGCGCTGCGTTGGCAACACCCGCGGTAGCTGCGTAGGCGGAGGGTTCAAAACCGTAATGACCGCCGATCGCGATCAGCCGACTCTGGCGTTGGAGCCTGGCATGGACGGCGCGGGCAAGACGCATAAATCCACCGACCTTGATGTTCACGGCGTCGACCACGGCAGAGGTAGGTGCTGTGAGCGCTCCCCCCGCCGTCGCCACGCCGGGGCCATGGACTACGCCACGCACGTCATGAACAAGCTCTGCGCGGATCGCTTCGATGGCGTCATCCGAGCTGATATCCGCCACGCAACAGCGCAGCCCCGGCAGGTCACCGGCCAGGGCGGTGAGGGCGTCATCAGAACGAGCGATCGCGAGTACGTCATAGTCCCGTGCGAGAAGGTCCCGGCAGATCGCCCTACCCATCTCGCCGGTCGCCCCAACGACGACGACGGTTTCGGTCATGCCGCTGGCTGCTGCGCCGCTTCGCGCTCCTTGAGCATGGTCAGCGCCGTATCCTCGATCATGTCTTCCTGGCCACCGATCATGCGCTTGCGGCCTAGCTCAAGCAGGATATCGCGGGGAGGAATACCGTATTTCTTGCCCAGGCGATTCGCGTGCAGCAGGAAGGTCGAGTACACACCGGCATAGCCAAGCGTCAGCGACGAACGGTCGATGCGCACGATGTGATCCATCATCGGAAAAACCAGGTCTTCTGCCATATCCATGAGCGCGAACATGTCGCAGTCGGTGATGATACCCATGCGCTCACAGACGGCAACGAAGGCCTCCAGCGGCGTGTTGCCGGCACCGGCACCGAGGCCGGCCACGGAGCAATCGATGCGGCTGGCACCCGCGCGTACGGCCGCGATGGAGTTGGCGATTCCCATCCCCATGTTGTTGTGACCGTGGAAACCGATCTCGGTCTTGTCATCCAGCACATCGCGGAGCGCGCTCACGTAAGCAGTGACGTCCTCGGGCAGCATATAGCCCGCCGAATCCGTTACGTACACGGTCTGGGCGCCATAGGACTCCATCTTCTTCGCTTCTTCGGCCAGGCCGGCGTGCGTATTGAGATGCGCCATCATCAGGAAGCCCGACGTATCCATGCCCAGTTCCCGGCCGCAGGCAATGTGCTGCGGCGATGTGTCCGCTTCGGTGCTGTGGGTCGCGACATGCACGCTGCGCACACCGTGGTCGTAGGCGGAGCGCAATTCATCCATGGTGCCAAGCCCCGGAATGAGCAGCACCGACATCACGGTGTTGGTCAGCACCGGCGCCACGGCATCCCAGTACTCTTCGTTGCTGTGGGGCGCAAAACCGTGCTGCAGGGAATTGCCACCCAGACCCGCACCGTGGCTGACCTGGATCATGGGCACGCCCGCCGCATCCATGGCCTTGGCAAAGGCCACCATCTGATCCGTAGAAATCTGTTCGCGCTTGGCATGCATGCCATCGCGCAGGCACATATCGTGGCAGAGAACCCGCCGGCCTTTTAGGGAGCTATCGTTCATACGGCCTCCGCAACAAGTTTGAGTTCACCAGAAAGAATTTTTTCGCCGTACATCTCTGCCGTTCGGCAGGCGGCAGCAGTCATGATGTCGAGGTTGCCTGCATAGGTCGGCAGGTAATCGCCCAGCCCGGCGACTTCCATGAATACGCCCACCTTGCGGCCCTCAAAGACCGGACCATTCACCAGGCGATAACCGGGCACGTACTTCTGCACCAGGCCGATCATTTCATGCAACGATTCCGTGATCGCGGTCTCATCGGGATCTTCATCGGTCATGCAGTAGATGGTGTTGCGCATGATCATCGGTGGTTCCGCGGGGTTGATGATGCACAGAGCCTTGCCCTTGCGCGCGCCACCGACCTCACATACGGCATTGGATGTGGTGTAGGTGAATTCGTCAAGATTGGCCCGGGTACCTGGCCCGATGGACAGAGACGCCAGGCTTGCGATGATCTCGGCGTACTCCACGGACTGGACGCGACTGACGCCGTAAACGATGGGGATCGTGGCCTGCCCGGCACAGGAGATCATGTTCACGTTCATCGTGTTCTCAAGATCATTCAGATTCACCGGTGGCACACACAGGGGACCGATAGCCGCGGGCGTCAGGTCGACCATGAACACCCCCTTGGCGTTCAACTTGTCGGAATTCTCCTTGTGCACGTAGGCCGAGGTCGCATCAAAGGCCACCTGCACACCATCGGCAATAACGTGGGGAAGCAGGCCATCTACACCCTCAGCGGTGGTTTTCAGACCCATTTCTTTGGCCCGGGCCAGACCCTCGGAATCGGGATCAATACCCACCATCCATACGGGCTCCAGCACCTCGCTGCGCTTGAGTTTATAGAGCAGATCGGTGCCGATGTTGCCGGACCCGATCAGCGCACATTTGACTTTGCTCATGACGGAACCTCTTCAGGTATTACCAAGATGTTGTTGAATTTTTGGCCAGGCCCGCAAGCCCGACTCGTGGAGCGATGCCAGCACGTCGCTGGTAAAATCACCACTCACCGCTGTCTCATAGGATTGCCGCTCCCGGCATCGCTGGTACCAGTCGGCAACGCGGGGGCAATCGGCATACATATCGGTCCAGGCAAACTGGTGTAGCGTCTGGAAATACGGCGCCAGGGCGATGTCTGCCAGGGTGAACGACTCGCCCATCAACCAGGGACGATCCTCCAGCGCCGTCTCCATATCCAGAATGGTACGCCGGTATACGGCCACGGCACCTACTACATCTGGAGCATCCAGACCGAGCTTCAGCAGCCGTCGCTGGCGCTCACGACGGGGCTGTTCGGGCACGCGATCGATAATGCGATTCTGCTCTTCCTCACTCAGCAGGAGCAGACCCTCGCGCATGACCATGGGCCACTGCAGCGCACCGCAGGACGGATGCAGGCGGTTATCCACATGCTTGAACCACAACCGCATCTGGGCCCGCAGATAGGGTTCTTCTGGCCGCAGGGCTGTATCGGGAAAGGCCTCGTCGAGGTACTCGCAGATTAGGCTGGACTCGATAACCGGACGACCATCGTGTACCAGCGTGGGCACGACTCCCAGCGGATTGAGCTTCAGGTACTCCGGCTGCAAATTGGCTTTGTTCTTCAGGTCGACAAAGTGCGCCTGCCACTCCAGCCCCTTCTCGGCCAGCACAAGGCGTACCTTCTGGGCGCAGGGCGACATGGGGTGGGTATAAAGTTCAAGCATACTCATCTCCTAGAAACCTTAGATCGTCAATTTCGAGGAACAGCCAAAAATCGCTAGAGCTTGATGCAGACATTGCGCATCTCAGTGTAGAACTCCAGCGAGTGAACCCCGCCCTCGCGGCCGATACCGCTCTGCTTGGAACCGCCAAAGGGCGTGCGCAGATCCCGCAGGAACCAGGAGTTGACCCAGGTGATACCCACGTCCACGCGGCGCGCTACCCTGTGGGCGCGCGACAGATTCTCGGTCCAGATTGTCGTGGACAGCCCATACTCCGTGTCATTCGCCAACGCCACGACTTCGTCCTCGGAGTCAAAGGGGGTGAGGTGCACGCAGGGGCCAAAAATTTCTTCGCGCATCACCCGCGCATCTTCAGGCAGGCCGGTCCAGATCGTGGGCTCGATCCAGCAGCCATCGGCATACTCGTCCGCCATCGGGGGCACCCCACCACCGGTGACGACGGTGGCTCCCTCTTCCTCGGCAAGGCGATAGTACGAGAGCACCTTCTGCTGGTGCACCTTGCTGATCAGGGGCCCCATATTGATCCCGGACTCCGTCGGCAGGCCGATCCTGAAACTCTCGGCCTTGTCTTTCAGGCGCGCGACGAATTCGTCAAAGATCGGGCGCTCCACATAGACCCGTTCCGTACCCAGACAAACCTGGCCGGAGTTGAGAAAGCAAGAGCGCCCAATGCCTTCGATGGTCTTGTCCAGGTCGCAGTCGGCGAAGACGATGCCGGCGTTCTTGCCACCCAGTTCAAAGGAGATGTCCCGGATGCCATTGGCCGCCGAGCGCATGATCGCCTCACCGGTACCCGTCTCGCCGGTAAAGGTAATCGCATCAACGCCGGGGTGCTCCGTGATGAACTGCCCTGTGGAGTCGGCGCCTTTGCCAGTCAACACGTTATAAACACCATCGGGCACACCCACGTCGCGCATGACTTCGCCGAGGAGCAGCGCCGTTGACGGGGTTTCTTCCGACGGCTTCACAATCACCGCGTTGCCACAGGCCAGAGCCGGGCCGACCTTCCAGGTCATGAGCAGGAACGGTGCATTCCAGGGGCAGATTACACCGACCACGCCCTTGGGCACCCGCACCGCATAGTTCAGCGCTCCCGCACCATCCGGTGTGGGCAGTTCAAAGCTCTCGGTGGGAACATTCTTCACCACATCGGCAAAAATGCGGAAGTTGGCGGCACCACGGGGTATGAAGGCATGCTCCATCACCACCCGGGGTTGCCCCGTATCGTTCATTTCGGCCTCGACAAAATCATCGAAGCGTCGCGTAATTTCGTCCGCTACCTTGTGCATCAGGGCACAGCGGTCATCCATGGTCATATCGCCCCAGGGGCCGCTGAGTGCCGCGCGAGCCGCGCGCACAGTCTCGTCCACCTGGCCTCGATCCGCCTCGGGCACGAGCGCCGTTACCTGGTTGGTCAGGGGGCTGCGCTTTTCAAAGGTCGAGGAACTGTCGGCAAACCGACCGTCGATGAACTGCTGGTAGCTATGGGTCATTTATCACTATCCCGGAAAAAAAGGCCCCGCGGAAGACAGACTTCCGTCGGGGCCAACTACGTCATTAACGTCCCGTTGCACGCATGTTCTGTACCGTGAACAGCGACGTGGGGGTCAGGGAGGGATCTACCTGACCCTTGAACTGGGCCGTCGTACAGTGCATGGCCTGCACGTCGATCATGGTCACACCATCGTCGATGGATACACCTGAACCATGGTTCTTGGGCAGGTGGGAATCGGGATGTGCCTGACCAATCACGAACGCCTTCCAAAGCTTACCGGTGCGGTCATAGACATTGGTACGCGGAATCGTGAACGTTTGCGCGTCCATGTAGTGCACACGCTTGCCAACCGGGTGGTTCGCATCAACGGGCTTGGACTCCACCACATAGGCCTTGCGCAGCTGCCAGGTCACCTGCGGATAGCATCCGCCCTTGCCGCCCATGGCAACCACCTGATAGCCCTCGTCATCCTTGTGCGTGTCAGGGTCCAGCGTGACTTCATCGTGATTGAAGAACGGCAGCAGTACGTTCTGGGTGCCCTTGAAGGTCCACTCCATATCAGACACGCGACCGTTGTAGCCCTCGAAATCCTCAATCATGAGGTCAGAACCCAGGAAGGAGTCCGTAACCTGACCTGTCGCAAGGCGACGTACGCGACGCTGGAAGCCAAGATACAGCCAGGAGTTGTCACGCTTCAGGTCGTCGGCAGCACGGTGGATCAGCAGCTGCGTGTTCTTCACGTCGAAGGGTTCAAGCACCTGCACATAGATGGCGCGGAACAGATCTGAGGGGTTGGGCGTGATCTCAGGCAGCGGATCCTGATTCACACGTCCCTTGTAGTTCAGGAAGTGGAAGTTGAACTTGATGGTCCGCTCGATCTTGCCGGTTTCCATGTTGCGGTACTTCCAGTAGAACGGGTAGATCGCCGCGTTGTCACCCCAGTTGTAACCGTACTTGTAGTTCCAGGCGAGCTTTTCGCCCGCGCGGGGGTCGTCCATGCTGGGCTCTTCGGGGAAGGGACGGCCAGCTACCCAACCGTTGATTTCACCCACTTTTTCACCCAGGGATACTTTGCCCACGCTGTCGCGCGTAGCCTTGATGTAGTTGGGGTGCAGGCCAAAGGACGTGGTCTCGCGGACGGGCATTTCCAGCCAGCCCTTCTGAATGTGCTCAAAGAGCGCGGGATCGATCACATCCTCGAATTGCGCGACATTGGACGAGTTGATCGTCATGCCCGCAGACAGACCCTCGTAGCTGGGGGTGCTGTCGTTGTAGGGAAAGAACGACTGATCGACGACGTCCTGGCCGGTGGCAAGGGAGGCCCCCAGGGTCATGGACCCTGTGAGCATCGCTGCACTGATTGCTTTCAGTTTCATGCTGTTTCCTCTTATTGCTAGTCTGCAAATACTGTTGTCACGTTCGGAGATTCAGCGAGTCCCGCTATCAGAAGCGATAGCGGACGATCAGCTGGATTTCGTCTTCCTTGTTGGCCATGCCAATGGGGCCGGCGCGGAAGCGACCCAGCGGCTCGAAACCTGACAGTCCCGCGGAACCGGACTGCAGACCCGCAACACCATGCTCGGGAAGCGGCGGGATTGAGGTTGTGAAAGGCCCGAAGGGGTTACACAGCCGGCAGTCATCGAAGGTCTGATCGGCGTCACCGAACTTCACGTTCGCTTTCAGCTGCACCTGCCAGTTGTCCGTGATCAGCCAGTCTATCGAGGGCTCAATGACCGTCGCCTTCGCACGGAAGTCGTGGGCCATGATGATCTGCGGGCTCAGGCGATCCTGCTTCCACCAACCTTTGATCAGGAAGGTCGCGATAAAGTTGGTCTCCCAGTCAGGCATTCCGATCTTACCCAGCGTTGCCTGCTGCGTTTCGTGATCCATCAGGTGCTGACCGAAAAGCTGCCCTGACAGCAGGAACGCGCGGTTCTGGTTGATGGAGCGGATGAACACGTTCTTGTCTGCACCTAGAACGAAGCGGAACACATCGCTTTCGGAATACAGCTCGGGTTCGATCGTGTTGGCAAACTCCTCGCCCTGCGTGTAGGCGGTCTCAACACGGAATACCGTATCCAGACCCTGCGAGTAGTAGTCAATGGACCCGCCCAACAGATTCACACGCGGAAACGCAATGTCGAAGGCTATGAGATGATCATAGGTGCGCGCTGGCTCGCCCGTGAATGCATTGACCGCGGGTACATGCCCCGCACGCAAAGAGGGAAGCTGCGAGCGATAGGTCAGTGCGTTGACGGACCAGCCCAGATCTCCCAGCACACCCTCAAGCTTGAAGCCAAGCTGGGTGTTGCTCAGGCTCCAGGACGGCAAGTCGGCATCGCGAATACCAATGGCCTGTGGACCAAAGTTGACCGCCAGAAGACCCAGGGATGGATCGGCGGGGTTAAACGGCGCGAAGTTCGCGACGGTACCGCCGTTATCCCAGAGGTTCTTCATACCGCGGAAGAAACAGCCGGCATCAAGAATCACGTAGGGCGAACCACACTGGCCCAGATTGTGCGGACGGAACTGGTCGAAGTTCCACACCACCTGGAAGTTCAGGTCGTCAAACTTGCCCGTGGGGCCAAAACGGAAGTCCGTCTTGAGCATCCACATGGGGATACGGATATCTTCGAGTTCGTCGTAGATATTGTTCCGTGAGTAATCAACGGGGTTGATCACATCCAGTACACGGAACAGGTCCGTACGGCCCCAGATCACCTGCTGCTTACCCAGACGGAAGTTGATTTCATTGTCGCCGGACAGCTGCAGCGCAGCGTCTACATACAGTTCCCGCAGCCAATCCATACGGTCGCTGTAGATCTCCGGTGACGCCAGTTCATCTTCGTCAAAGTCCAGGTAATCATCGATACAGCCGCGGCTGTCGACATCACAGGGACGCACCGGCACGCCGAAGGACACGCCACCACCGTGATTGCGCAGGTGATCGCCGAGCGCAACCATACCCACGTTGGGGTTTAGCAGATCATAGGAGCCGTTGCGGGCAAACGTATTGTTGGCCAGCACGCCGGTCACCGGGTCCGACAGCACGCCAGACGGGATGCCCGTAATCGCCTCTACGGTCGGGCCGAGAATGTTCAGCACTTCTTCGTAGCCAACGTTAAGGCCACCGCTGAGAATTCCCGGTCCGTTCACCGGCACCACGGTGGGTGCACCAATGTTGGCCAGACCCAGCGAGTTCACAAAGGCTGCGCCACCGGCCTTGCTGCCATATTCATCATCGTTGAGCTTGAACACGCCGTCGTAGGAGGCACGCAGCACGCCGTTGATACTGACATTGGAGAATGGTCCGACATTACCGATGAACTTCAGACCCTCCAGCTGTCCCAGGGTGCGGAACTTGGCGAGGCCCGAATCCTTGCGGTAGTGCGTCACCTGCTCCACAAACCCGGACCACTCCGTTTCATCGGCGTGGCTGACCTGCCCCGTCGCGCTGACGAGCAACGCGGCGCAGGCGCCGGCTACTGGTCGCAGTAGTGTGGACATCTTCATAGAAACCCTTCCTCTCTTACTCTTATGGTTAGGTGCATTACGCCGGCGCTTCTGATCCCCCGAAGCCACCGTCTGGTAATTACTCTTCGTGTTTTTGGTGAATGAAACCGTCTTCGTCCATTTCCAGAGCGTCGACGAACTTGGGCTTGAATACCAGTACCCAGGACGGAATCAGCAGCAGAGCCGCCAGGGCGTTGAGCACCACCATCACACTCAGCAGCAGCGCAGCGTCAGCCTGGAAGCGCAGATCCGACAGGAAAATCCACATCACGATGCCCGCGATCAACGTGAGCGCCGTAAAGGAAATCGCGAGCCCCGTACTGGCCAGAGCCGAGCGCACAGCCTCGGTAAGCGACGGCATCTTCAGGCGCTGTTCACGAATCCGGTCCATCATGTAAATGGAGTAATCGATGCCCACACCAACGCCGACCGCCACGATGGGCACGGTGTTGATGTTGATGCCCACGCCGGTCAGACCCATGTAGGCATAGGTCAGCGTCGTGGCGAACAGCATTGCCAGCAGCATGAGAAAACCGGCGTGCAGAGAGCCGTAGAACACCATCACCGACAGGAAGATCAGCAGGAATACGAGCGGCAGTACCAGCTTGTTGGTTTCAAAGGCCGCTTCGTTCATGGCGGCGGTGACACCGATGGTTCCGCCCGCCAGGCGAATCTGCAGGCCGGGCACATCATCACCGTGCTCAGCGATCCACTGTTTGGCGGTATGGATAGCCCGACGGATCGTCTCGCCCTGGTGGTCCTTGTAATAGAACACGAGGTTTGCCACGCGGTCTGCGGGATCCACAAATTCCTTCAGCGCTCCCGGGATCGGACTGGAGGCCATGTAGGCAAACAGCAAGCCACCAACGTACAGCTCATCCTTGGGAATCTGCTGCCAACGCGGATCATTGTTGTGCAGCAGACGGTTCACCTGCTTGACCAGGTCAGGAATCCCCTTCGCGCCACCCACTTCAGGGTCGAGCAGCATGTGACGCTCGAGATCCGCCAGCGCCGTGAGCACCTCGGGTTTCTTGATGCCGCCCTCTTCCTCGTGCTCTGCCACGATGTAGAGCTCTTCGGAGCCGGGGAAGCTGTCGTTGATCTTGCGCGAGCTGATGTTGTAGTCGTGGGTCTGGTACAGAATGGGTGAGCCGGGCTCGGACTCACCGATCTTGACCTTGGATGCGAAGTAACCACCGACCAGCACGGCCAGCGCCATCAGCGCGATCACCTGCGACGGCCGACCGGTCACCAGGCGGGCGCTTCCCTCGCCCACCGCGCGCAAGGCATTCTTCTTGAGCGTGATGTTTTTCGGCGTCGGCAGAATCGTCAGCAACAGCGGTACGGCGATCAGCACCGTAATGATGATGCACAACGCCCACAGCGACGCGTAGTGCGCCAGCTTGGTATTGAGGGGAATCGAGCCGATGGCGATGAGCAGAAGACCGATGGCGTCAGATACCACACCCAGCGAACCGGGGCGGAACAGCGCTTCAAAGGTCGCCCGCGCCGCGAAATTGGAGTGTTCCCGATCCTGCAGCTCGGCATAGTAGCGCTCGACGATCTGAATACCGTGGGACATGGCCCGGGCCGAGATCAGGAACGGAATCACCAGACCCAGGGGATCCAGGTTGTAGCCAAAGAGTGAAATGATGCCCAGGCCCCAGATCGTCGATACCAGCACGCCGGCCAGGGGCACCAGCACACCGTAGAGCGTGCGGAAGTGCGTGATCAGCAGCGTGACCATGATCAGGGCGGTGAACGCCAGAATCTGGAAGATCTGGTTCTTGTAGAAGTAGGCCCAGCCGATCAGCACTGGTTGCCCCGTCGCGTGAATCGCCACACCTGGCTGCGCGTACTCTTCGCGCAGTTGCTGCAGCTTTTCAAAGGTGACTTCGTAATCCAGGGCGCCCTCGTTGAGCTGTGCTTTCACCAGCGCCATCTTCATATCGGGAGAAACCAGCGGGCCATAAACCGCCGGGTTCGCCACGATCTGGCGACGCAGAATCGCCAACTCTTCTTCACTCAGCGGCGGATCCTGGGGCTTGAAATAGGGATCGGAGTTGATGCTTCCCATTTCTGTCAGCCACACCTTGCGCGTTGTGCGGTGGGTAAAGCTCGTTACCAGGTTGTGGTTGACGCCAGGCAGTTCGTCCACCGCCTGTGTCACTTCATGCAGCAGGGACAGCGTTTCGTTGCTGAAAATGTCGCCTTCTTCAACCTCAACGCCAACAACAATCACGTTGGCGCCGCCAAAGTTGTCCTTGATCTCGTTGTGCAGCTGAATGTACGGGTGGCTCTGGGGAAGCAGGTCCGCAAAGTCCGAGTACATGCGCAGGCCGGGAATCTGCGCGGCAAAAAACAGTGTCGCCAAAGCGATGGCGACCAGAATCGTCCGGGGGTGCCGGAACAGCGTCAGCTCGAAGCCGTGAATCAGATGGGCAAACTTACTCACAGCGTTTCTCCCGTCCGGCTTGCGACCTTGTCGCCCTCACCCTCGATGGGCAGATCCACCACCAGGCCCCAGCCACCGACCAACAGCAGGTCGCCATTGCTCAGGGTCACAGCGCTGGCGTAATGCACCGGGACGTCCGGCGATGGGTAGTCCACCCAGGCCGAACCGTCGAAGCGCAGCAATGCGCCCAGGTCACCGTGAGCAAACAACTGGTTGTTGGACACTACAAAACCGTAGATCGCCGCTTCGCTGTCTACGTCTTCACGCGACCAGGTCATACCACCGTCTACCGTGTGCATGATGAGCCCGAGCACGCCGCTGACCCAGCCGTTGTCACGATCCGTGAAATGCATGGAAAGTGGGTAGAGATCGTCGTTGACCGGGTCCAGCATCTCCCAGCTGTCACCGCCATCGACGGTTTTGACCACGGTGCCGAATTCGCCGGTCGTATAGCCGACCTCATCGTCGACGAACTGAACAGCGGTGAGCGTAAAGTCTTCGTACAGGCTCAACTCCTCCCAGGACATCGCGCCGTCACCGCTGCGCATGATCGTGCCAAAGGAGCCCACGACCCAGAGATCACCGCGGGGGGAGCAGGCAATGGCCTGGAGTTGCTCCTCGGTCGGCACCGGGTGTGCCTGCCAGCCTTCGCCTTCGGTGGTCCAGACGCTGTTACCAAAGCTCAGCGCATGCACCGTCCCATCTGCACAATGCGTGCTGGCGATGAAGTTCGGTGCGGGATCGACAAGTTCTGAGCGAGTCCATTCCAGCTCACCGGATTGACCACCTGCGCCCTCAACAATAACGCCGTGATCGGCGAACAGCATGACGCGACCGTCGGCCAGAGGCTCGACCGTCGTGAACTGGTCGGTACGGCGTATGGGTTTGGCGAGAGAGGCCTCAACGCCTTCGAGATGGAGTTCTGCCTCACAAGCCATTAGAAAAGTGGCGATCAGAGCGACAGACAGGGTTTTGCAGGCCGACGATATGCGGATTGAGTCCAAAGCGAGACGATGCACGCTGTTCCCCTCTAACTGTGACTTATTGTTTTTTTGTCGCTTCGGGTGTCGGATTCGTGGCCCGACACTTCCGAAGTGACGTCAGAGGACCTTTGCAAAGGGAGTGCCAGAATTGCTCCAGACTTAATAACCCATTGTTTTGTAGAGGTTTTGTCGTGAAACAGCAGCTACATAAAAAGAACAACCGGTCTGGCTCGTCGATATCTGCGGCGATTCTATTAACCAAATAGTGAAAATAGTAAAAAGACCAATTTCCCGCCGCCACCCAAGGTCATCATCAAGCCAATTTATCGCCAGCAACAGCCAAGCACCGACCTGTCAGACCTATTTCTGGAGAAGAAAAGCTTTTTATCTTTAGGTATCTAGGAGGGATTCCAACAAAATATTCCACCACCCTTGTACAAAATTTAACCGACCGGGATTCGTGATCAAAAAATTAATCAACCAATGAGCCTACACGTTCTTTTCACCATTTCATCAATTTCTACCGATTAGTCTCTCGCACTCCCACCACTCCCACCTATCTCGCCAACTCTCTGTTTTTTTTTAATATTTATCTGTCTGCGCGAAGGAGCAACACGTTGGCACGGGCATTGCGTTGTTTAACCGAACCATCTGTCCAAACCGAAAATATAAAAGGGCAAGCCGGTGTCCAAGAGCGATGAGAAAACCAAGCTACAACTGGTGCACAACCAGCCACTACACGTACCCGAAGGCGCCCCATGCTTTGTGCGCGTCACGGAACGCCTGAGCAACGGCTGTGTTGCCTTTGACTTCGCCATCGGGTCACCGGACCTCTTTGTGGAGCTGATCCTGCCAGAGCCGGCGTTTGAACAGTTTTGCGTTACCAACAAGGCGACTCACATGACCCCGGAGCAGAGCGCCGTGGTCGAGCAGGAAATGCTCAAGTGGCGCTACGGGGAGGAAGGGCTTGAACTGAAGCGCAGCGCCGCGGAGGCGCGGGCAGAAGATTCCCCGACGAATGACTATCCAACCTCGAACTGACTCGAACAGATAACGAAAGGTAGAGCAACGATGAGTATCGAAATCAAAACTGCGAAGATCGAGCCGATCCGCAATACCTACGCCCATATCGTCCGTCGCTTCGGTGACAAACCGGCCTCGCGCTATCAGGAAGCCACCTACGATGTAGCGGCCAACACCAACTTCCATTACAAGCCACTCTGGGACCAGGAGCACGATCTCAACGATCCGAGTCGCACGGCAATCGCGATGGAAGATTGGTATGCGTTCAAGGACCCGCGTCAGTTTTACTACGGTACTTATGTACAGAACCGTGCGTCGATGCAAGAAAAAGCCGAAGGCAACTTCAGCTTCTTTGAAAAACGTCGTCTTGGCGACGCACTGCCCGACGTGGTTCGCGACAGGTGCATCACGTTTATGCTGCCCCTGCGTCACGTGGAGCAGGCCGCCAATCTCAACAACATGTACTGCTCATCCAACGCCAACTTCTGTACCGCCCTGTCCCAGGCTGCAATCTTCGAAGGTATGGATCGACTCGGCACCGCCCAGTATTACTCCCGCGTAGGCCTGGCACTGGACGGCAATACGGGTAGCTCGCTGATCGCCGCCAAAGAAGACTGGATGAACAATCCGGCTTGGCAGGGTGTCCGTGCCTACTGCGAGAAAACGCTCACGGTAAAAGATTGGTTTGAAACCTTTATCGCGCAAAACCTCGTCTTCGACACGCTGGCCAATGACCTTTACTTCCGCCAGTTCGACGCCTGGTTGACCGAGAACGGTGGCCAGGACATCGTCATGCTCACGGATTTCATGCAGGTGCGCGCGACGGAGACACAGCGCTGGGCGGACTCCATCATCAAGACGGCGGCCAAGGAATCCGAAGCCAATGCGGACCATATCCGGTCGTGGATAAGCAGTTGGCGTATTCACGCCCAGGCGGCACTGGAGCCGTTGGCCACCGCTATGCTGTCCGAGACCGCGCTGCCGGAAGCCTTTGCGGCCCTTGAAAAGCGTCTGACAAAAATTGGCGTCGGGGAATAAGGAGACAATCATGTCACGAGTACAGATAGGACTTCAGGACAACGACGAGTCTCGCTACATCGTCGCCGCTATAGAAGAAGACAACCCCACGGCGATTGTGCACTACGAGCCAGCGCTGATTCGCATTGAGAATGAGGGCCACCTGCAGATCAACCGTGAGTCCGTATCCGAGCAAATGGGCATGGACTGGGATGTGCAGTCAATCCACGTCAATCTGGTCACCCTGACCGGCAACATTGACGAAGATGACGATTACTTTCGTATTGAATGGGCGAACTAGGATCAGGAGAAACGATAATGGAAGCCAAAAAGCTGAATGTTAAAGAAAAATACCGTCTTCTCACCCGCGATCTTGACTGGGAGTTTTCCTACGAAGACCGCAAGGAAGCGTTCCCCTACGAAGAGTTTGAGGGCATCAAGATCACGGACTGGAGCAAGTGGGAAGACCCCTTCCGTCTGACGATGGATGCGTACTGGAAGTACCAGGCAGAAAAAGAAAAGAAGCTCTACGCCATCTACGACGCATTTGCGCAGAACAACGGGCATCTGAATGTCTCTGATGCACGCTACGTTAATGCATTGAAGATTTTCCTTACCGCGATCAGCCCCGCCGAGTACGCCGCCCACAACGGCTTTGCATTCACCGGTCGACAACTTGGTGGCATCGGTGCCCGTATCGCCGCACAGATGCAATCCATCGACGAACTGCGTCATATCCAGACGCAGATTCATGCGATGAGCCACTACAACAAGCACTTTGAGGGCTTTGACGAATTTTCCCACATGCATGACCGGGTATGGTATCTGTCGGTTCCCAAGTCGTTCTTTGACGACGCCCGATCGTCTGGTCCTTTCGAATACATTGTTGCGATCAGCTTTGCGTTCGAGTACGTGCTCACGAACCTGCTGTTCGTGCCCTTCATGTCGGGCGCGGCCTACAACGGCGACATGGCAACGGTCACCTTTGGTTTCTCTGCGCAATCAGACGAAGCGCGTCATATGACCCTCGGCCTGGAGATCATCAAATTCCTGCTCGAGCAACATGAAGACAACGTACCCATCGTGCAGAAGTGGATCGACAAGTGGCTGTGGCGCGGTTACCGCCTGCTCTCGGTAGTAGCCATGATGATGGACTACATGCTGCCGCAAAAATTCATGTCCTGGAAAGAAGCCTGGGAACTGTACTTTGAGGACGCTGGTGGCGCCCTCTTCCGCGATCTCGAACGCTACGGCATCAAAATGCCCGCCTGTGCCGAGCTTATCGCAAAGGAAAAAGATCATCTCAGCCATCAGACATGGTGGACCTTCTACACGTTCGGCCATGCGGCGGCCTTCCACACCTGGACGCCCTCTGCGGAAGAAATGGACTGGCTGAGCGAGAAGTACCCCGACAGCTTTGATAAGTGGTATCGCCCGCGCTTTGAAATGGCAGCGGAGCTCGCCGAAAAGGGTGAACGCTTCTACTCCGAAGGTCTGCCTCAGCTGTGCCAGACCTGCCAGATCCCCATGTTTTACACCGAGTGTGGCGACGACCGACCCGACGATACCTGCTATCGCTCCACGCACTATCAGGGCGAGCGCTTCCATTTCTGCTCCGATCACTGCAAAGACATATTCGAGGATGAGCCCGAGAAGTATGTTCACGCCTGGCTGCCCGTACACCAGATATTCCAGGGCAATTGCGGCGGCGCAGATTTGGCCGACGTCATGAAGTATTACAAGCTGAACGATGGCGCGGTTAACGCCGACTACATGGGATCGTCTGACGAACAACGCTGGAAAGCACTGAAGGGCATTGCCTGAGCTTCGCGTAGACCGCAGGTCCGCGTCCAATCCATACAGGAGTAAAGATCATGGCCGTAAAAGCGCTACAGGAAGGCTACCACGGTGAATTCAAGGACTCCGCCGAAAAATTCGGCGGGGCCATCGTTGTCTACATTGGCTGGGACAAACACCTCTGGTTCTGTTCCCCCAAGGCATTTCCGTTAGACCCCAACATGCCCTTCGGGGCGGTGGTCGAGAATGTGCTTCCCGCAGGATTCGGTGCGCATCCTCAATTTGCCGAGATCGACTGGGACAAGGTGGAGTGGTCGCTGAATCAGCAACCGTTTACGCCAGATATGGAAAAATCCCTGGCGGAACAAGGATTCGATCATAAATGTCTGCTGCGCATGAAAACACCGGGGCTCGATGGGCTCCACGGCGCTTCGATCTGAGGTAAGCATGTACGAAGTTACGATCGAGCCCACGGGCGAGGTAATCGAAGTCGAAGAAGGTCAGACGATCCTCGCAGCGGCGCTGCGCCAGGGCGTCTGGCTGCCGTTTGCCTGCGGTCATGGCACCTGTGCCACCTGCAAGTGCACGCTGCTGGACGGCTATGTCGAGCACGGTGATGCATCGCCCTTTGCCCTGATGGACATGGAGCGGGAAGAAGGCAAGCTGCTCGCCTGCTGCGCTACGCCTGAGTGCGATCTGGTGATCGAAGCAAACATCGATGTAGACCCGGACTTCAAGGGCCATCTGGTCGAGGACTACCGCGCCACGGTCAGTGCGCTGGAACCCCTGTCACCAACGATTCTTGAGGTAACGCTGGATCTGGATCGCCCCATGGCGTTCCAGGCGGGTCAATACATCAATCTGGCGTTACCGGGCGTGGAGGGCACGCGTGCGTTCTCTATCGCAAACCCACCAAGTCAGGCTGAGCAGGTGGTATTGCACATACGTCGCGTTCCCGGCGGCGCTGGCACCGGCTATATCCACGAAACGCTCAAGCAGGGTGACACGTTGGATCTTTCCGGTCCCTATGGGCAGTTCTTCGTGCGCACCTCCGACTCTCAGGACGTGATCTTTATCGCCGGTGGTTCAGGGCTTTCAAGCCCCGAGTCCATGGTGGTGGATCTGCTCGAGAGTGGAGACACGCGAAAGATCTACCTGTTCCAGGGCGCACGCAACGTCGCCGAGTTGTACCACGCAGACAAGTTGCGTGCCCTGGCCGACGCCAACGAGAACTTTCATTACATACCCGCCCTCAACGAACCGGCGGACGATGATAACTGGGAAGGTTTCACCGGCTTCGTACACGAGGCGGCCATCGACTTTTTTGACGGCAAGTTTTCTGGTCACAAAGCCTATCTGTGTGGCCCGCCACCCATGATCGATGCGGCAATCACTGCACTGATCCGTGGCCGACTGTTTGAGAACGACATTCATATGGAGAAGTTCCTGACCGCGGCGGATGGCAAGAACGAAATAACCCGTAGCGCGCTGTTCAAGCGAATTTGAGAATACGCGATCCATGGGCCACAGGATTACCGTCGACAACGCGGGTGAAAGCTTCGAATGCCCGCCAGAGAAATCGCTGCTCTCGGGCATGGAGTCCCAGAGCAAAAAAGCCATCGCTGTGGGCTGCCGGGGCGGAGGCTGTGGTTACTGCAAGATCCGCATTTTAAGCGGCGAGTTTGAGACAAAGAAAATGAGCGTGAAGTTTGTCACGCACGAAGAGCAGGCGCAGGGATTTGCCCTGTCGTGCCGGGTGTTTCCCCGCAGCGACATGTCGGTGATCGCCATCGAGGAGATTCAGTCCGGCAATCCCTACGCCAAAAAGAACGTAACAAGCAAAATAAGCTGACAGAGGAAACACCCATGAAAAAAGGCGTAATGCGCACCGGACACATTCAAATTCGCGTTCTGGACCTCGACGAAGGCCTGGCTCACTACCGTGACCGTCTGGGGCTTCTGGAGATGGACCGGGATGACACGCGTGTCTTCCTGAAGGGCTGGACCGAGTGCGACAAGTACTCCGTGGTACTCCGCGAAGCCGACGAAGCTGGCATGGACTTTCTCGGCTTCAAGGTCGATTCCGACGCGCGCCTGGACGAACTGCGCGCCGATCTCGAAGCGGCAGGCTATGCCACGGAAGAACTGCCTGCGGGTGATCTGCCGGACTGCGGTCGGCGCATAACCTTTGTTGCCGGCACCGGACACCGTTTTGAGCTTTACGCCGACAAAGTGTCCACCGGACGCCACGGCGTGGGCCACCATAACCCCGAAGCCTGGCCCGAGGATCTCAAGGGTATGAAAGCCACGCGCTTTGATCACGCCCTGCTCTACGGCGAAGATCTTGCGTCCGTGTACACGCTGTTTACCGATGTGCTGGGCTTCTGGCTCTCGGAGCAGGCCATGGACGGCGAAGAGCGCATTGCCCAGTTCTTTACCTGTTCCATGAAGGAACACGAAATTGCCTTCATCAAGCAGGAAGGCAACACCGGCGCTTTCCACCACGCGTCTTTCTATCTCGAAAGCTGGCAGGACGTGCTGCACGCCGCCGACATCATCTCAATGCACGATATCTCGCTGGACATCGGCCCCACGCGCCACGGTCTTACCCACGGTGCCACGATCTATTTCTTCGATCCCAGTGGTAACCGCAACGAGACCTTCTGTGGTGGGGACTACTTCTTCCCCGATCATCCGGTCACGACCTGGGATGCGGAGCAGCTTGGCAAGGCGGTGTTCTACCACACGCGCGAACTCAACGAGCGCTTCCTGACCGTCACTACCTGAGAGACCCCGTATGAATCACAGCGACATCCGGCATTTCATCAACGGGGAGTTCGTCACGGGTTCCTCGGGCCGGACCTTCGACAATCGCAACCCCGTCGACAACTCCGTTATCGGCCAGGTGCACGAGGCAGCACAGGAAGATGTTGCGGCCGCCGTGGCAGCGGCCAAAGCCGCCCTGACCGGCCCCTGGGGTCAGCTCTCGATGGCGGAACGCACCGAGATGCTGTACCGCGTTGCAGACCGGATCAACGAGCGCTTTGACGAGTTCCTTGAAGCGGAGTGCCTGGATACGGGCAAACCCCGCTCCCTGGCCAGTCACATCGATATACCCCGCGGTGCAGCCAACTTCCGCGTCTTTGCCGACGTGATAAAAAATGTACCGACGGAATCGTTCCGCCTGGACACACCCGATGCGGCCGGCGCGGTAAACATCGGCCATCGTGCACCCAAGGGCGTTATTGCGGTCATCAGCCCCTGGAACCTGCCCCTGCTGTTGATGACCTGGAAAGTCGGGCCTGCCCTGGCTTGTGGTAACACGGTGGTCGTCAAGCCCTCAGAAGAAACGCCGCTTACGACGACGCTGCTGGGCGAAGTTATGAACGAGTGCGGCGTCCCCGCTGGTGTATACAACGTCGTACACGGTTTCGGCCCCGATTCCGCGGGCGAGTTTCTTACGAGCAACCCCGATGTCGACGCCATTACCTTCACGGGTGAAACGCGCACGGGCGAAATCATCGCCGCAGCGGCAGCCAAAGGTCTGCGGGATGTCTCCCTGGAGTGTGGCGGCAAAAACGCGGCGATTGTTTTCGACGACTGCGATCTGGACAAGGCGATCGAGGGCA
Organism: Gammaproteobacteria bacterium; assembly: GCA_030433415.1. GTDB lineage: Bacteria > Pseudomonadota > Gammaproteobacteria > Pseudomonadales > Halieaceae > Congregibacter. The sequence goes on from JAUIMF010000017.1 coordinate 31,560, forward strand.
CCATGCGCTCGGCCTTCGCCAACTGTGGCCAGGTCTGCCTGGGCACAGAGCGCGTCTATGTGCAGCGCAGTATCTACGAGCAGTTCCGGGACCGCCTGGTAGAGACCGCCAAAGGCCTGCGACTCGGCCCCCCGAGCGATGCCGACAGCACCCTCGGCCCCCTGATCAGCAAGGAGCATCAGCAGAAAGTGCTGAGCTACTACGAACTCGCCCGCGAAGAAGGAGCCACGGTGCTTCTGGGTGGTGGCCAACCGACCATGGCCGATGAGTTGAACGACGGCTGCTGGGTGGAACCCACCATCTGGGAAGGCCTGGACGACGACGCCCGCGTTATTCGCGAAGAAATCTTCGGCCCCTGCTGTCACCTGCGCCCCTTCGACAGTGAAGAGGAAGTCATCGCCCTGGCCAACGACAACCCCTATGGCCTGGCCACGGCGATCTGGACCGAGAACAGCAGCCGCGCGATCCGCGTCGCCGAGAAGATCGAAGTCGGCATCGCCTGGGTCAACAGCTGGTTCCTGCGCGATCTGCGCACCGCCTTTGGCGGCGCCAAGCAGTCGGGTATCGGCCGCGAAGGAGGCGTTCACTCGCTGGAGTTCTACACGGAACTCAAGAACATCTGCCTCAAGCTGTAACGCGGCGGGCGCACATTCATTTTATTGAACGGAAACACATCCATGGACAAGGACACGATCCTCTCGCTGGGCGACGCGCTGTATGACGCGCTCTCGGCGCGGCGCACCATCGCCCCGCTGACCGACGCTCACCCCGACATGACCATTGAAGACGCCTATCAGGTATCGCTGCGTTTTCTCGAGCGGCGCACCAGCGCCGGCGAAAAGGTCATCGGCAAAAAAATCGGTGTCACCAGCAAGGCGGTGATGGATATGCTGGACGTGCGCCAGCCCGACTTTGGCTTTATGACCGACGCCATGCGCTACGACGGCGAAATGCCCATCTCGTCAACGCTGATCCAGCCCCGCGCCGAAGGCGAGCTGGCCTTTGTGCTGAAAAAGGATCTTACGGGCCCCGGCGTGACCAATGCGGATGTGCTCGCTGCCACCGAAGCCGTTCTGCCCTGCTTTGAAGTGGTCGACTCACGCATCGACGACTGGAAAATCAAGATTCAGGACACGGTGTCAGACAATGCATCCTGCGGCCTGTTCACGGTCAATGAAGCCGCCGCCATCGACCCCCGCAAGATCGATCTGGCGACCTGCGGCATGGTGGTCAGCAAAAACGGCAAGATGATCTCCAACGGTGCCGGTGCCGCCGCCATGGGCAGCCCCGTGAACTGCGTGGCCTGGCTGGCCAACACGCTCGGCCAGTTCGGCATCACGCTCAACGCCGGCGACATCATTCTGTCGGGCAGCCTGGTTCCCCTGGAGCCCGTGACCGCCGGCGATGTGATGACCGTTCGCGTCGGTGGCGTAGGCGACTGCACCGTACACTTCACCTGATTTTCGAGGATTCCATCATGAGCAGAACACTTTCCGAACAGCAGGTGAAGGAACTCGCGGAGCACGTTGAAGCCGCGGAACTCGACCGCGTAGAAATCCTCAAGATCACCGACGACTATCCCGATATGAGCTTCGCCGATGCCACGGCGGTGCAGTGGGAGATTCGTCGCCGCAAAGAGAATCGCGGCAATAAAATTGTGGGCCTGAAAATGGGTCTGACATCCTGGGCCAAGATACACCAGATGGGCGTCGAGAAGCCCTGCTACGGTTTTCTCGCGGATTACTTCAGCTATGCCGACGGAGCGAAGGTTCCGTTTAACGATTTCATTCACCCAAAGGTCGAGGCAGAAGTCGCCTTCGTCACCAACAAGGATCTGCGTGGCCGCGACGTTACCGTCGACGAGGTACTTGCCGCCACGGAGCTGGTAGTACCCGCAGTAGAAATCATCGACTCGCGCTACAAGGACTTCAAGTTCGATCTGACGAGCGTCATGGCTGACAACTCCTCGTCTCGGGGATTTGTTATCGGTAGCCACAGCGCCACACCGGACGCCTGCGACTGGTCGACGCTGGGCGTTGTCATGGAAAAGAACGGTGAAATTGTTCAGTTGGGTGCGGGCGCCGCGGTGCTGGATCACCCCGCCGCCAGCGTCGCCATGCTGGCAGACATGCTCGCTGATGTGGACGAGTACATTCCCGCGGGCACCTTTGTCATGACCGGCGGTATCACCGCTGCTGTGCTGGCGGAACCCGGCGATACCTTCACGGTGCGCTACCAGAACCTGGGCAGCATCACCTTGTCTTTCGCATGAGGGCCAGACACATGACTGACGAAATCGGCCTTCAGGCTCATACCGGGGGATACCTCACCAATTATCATGATCTGGGCGCTGGGGAGCCCCTGGTGCTACTCCACGGCTCCGGCCCCGGCGTGTCAGCCTGGGCCAACTGGCGTGGTGTCGCACCGGCGTTCGCCGAAAACTTCCGCGTGGTCATGCCCGATCTGGTGGGCTTTGGGTACACTGCCGAACCCGCGGATTTTTCCTTTGAATTTATGCATAGCTGGGTGGCGCAGGTCGACGCCCTGCTGGATGCGCTGGCCCTGGATTCAGTTAATCTCGTTGGCAACTCCTTTGGCGGCGCCGTCGCCCTTGCCTACGTTATTGCCAGACCCGAGCGCGTGCGCCGGCTGGTGCTTATGGGCTCCGTGGGCACGACCGGTGAGCTGACGGAGGGACTGGATCAGGTCTGGGGTTACACACCGTCGCTGGACAATATGCGTGGCGTACTGGACGTGATGGCGTACAACCGCGATCTCGCGACCGATGAACTGGCGCAGCTGCGCTACGAGGCCAGCCTGCGCCCCGGCGTGCAGGAGCGCTTTGCCCGCCTGTTTCCCGCGCCACGGCAGCGCTGGCTCGATGCCGTCGCACAGCGCGACGAGGATATCGCAGCAATCGCACAGCCCACGCTGTTGTTGCATGGCCGCGATGACCTGGTGATTCCCGTGGCCATGTCCCAGCGCCTGCACAGCCTGATCAGGGATTCCCAGTTTCACAGCTTTGGCTGCTGCGGGCACTGGACCCAGATCGAACAGGCAACGCGCTTCGTGTCCCTGGTGACGCAGTTCTGTCAGGAACCACAATGATAAAAACAACCCGTCGCGCTACCGCGTAAAGGAATCGCCCCGATGCATCGCAAGGAATCCCGATTATTCCTGTTACTGACCGCTGCGCTGGCGACGGTGATGCCTTCCCTCTCTGCCTGGTCCTTGTCCGGTACTGAGTTCTCGGCGCAGCCAGCGCCAGAACGCCGCGACGCGATCGCCGCCGGCACCGTGATCGACGCCACCAACGTCGGCGATTATGCCGACGTTTTATCGCCCGCCATGGGTGAACTCATCAGTGCAGGCGCTACGACCATTGAACTCGGTCCACACATCGACTTTCCCATTCACCCGAACTACCGGGCAGCGACGGAGCAGCATGAGGGCTCGGTCACGCTGGGACCAGAGATCGGCGATCTCGATAACTACATCGCCGGTCGCCCCTTCCCCATTACCTTGAGCACCGACGACCCGCGCGCCGGTGAAAAAGCCGCCTGGAACATGCGTTACGGCTATGGCCCCGACGAGACCGAAACGCTGCTCATGACCTGGCGCTACAAGGATATGGCCAAGGATCTCGAGGAACGGCGCATCGAAATGTACGGGGCGCTCATGCGCTTCGACCACCGCCACACCCGCGAGCCCATGCCGGCGCTCGACAGCAACCCCTCGGAGCTCTATTCAGGCCTGTACCTGAAGGTGAATTTTCCCTATGACATCCGCAATACCCAGCTGCTGACGCACACCAAGCTGGACGACGGTGCACCCGAGCAGGCCTGGATCTACCTCAATACCCAGCGCCGGGTGAAACGCCTGTCTACCGGCCAGAAAACCGATGCGTTCCTGGGCAGCGACATCATGATCGAGGACTTTCTGGGCTACAACGGCCGCATACGAGACATGGAGTGGACCTACGAGGGAAGCGAAGATCGTCTGCTACCGATGTATGCCTACGACGACCTGCAGCCGGAGCGGCGCATCGTTCTGGACAAACACCCCGTCATCGCCTTCGAGGGTGCCGGTGACTGCTTTCCGAGTGTCACCTGGCAGCTGCGTCGCGTGCACAAGCTGCGCGCCACACCGCGGGATCCATCGCATCCCATCGGCTATCGCCTGTTTACCGTCGACGCCGCAACCTATGCACCGGTCATGACCGAGATTCATGATCGCGGCGGCAAGCTCTGGAAAGTCGGCATGGTCGCGCTGAGTGACTCGTCCCGGCGCAGCGGCCCCAACGAAGACTGGCAAGGCGCCATCACCGATGGCGTCAGCATGGTCGACGTGCAGGCTCAGCACTGCACTACGTTACAGTTTCGCACCCGCATTCCCGAAAGCGGACTGCGGTCCCAGTTATTTACCACACAGCAGATGCGCTCCGCGGGGCGCTGAGGATCAATCATGCGCGATCCCATCGATGTAGAAGTGTTTTTCAATTTTCGCAGCCCCTACTGCTACCTGGCCTCAAAAACCCTGTGGCCGATTTTCGATGACTTTCACACGCGTCTTGTCTGGCGGCCCGTAGGAGGCTGGAACCTTCGCTCCAGTCCCGATCGCGCCAAAGTCAAACTGCCCCTCGCCCGCCAGGACATGGCTCGCTTTGCCCGGCGCCTCGGCATTCCCGTGAACCCGCCCCCGATGGAGACCGAGCCCACGCTGGCTGGCGCGGCGTCGCTGTACGCCGAAAGCCAGGGCAAGCTGCGCGAGTACATCGTGGAGACCATGCGTGAAGAGTGGGAGTTCGGTCAGAACATCGGTGAAGAAGCAGCGCTGGAGCGCATCGCCGGACGCGTTGGTCTGGCTGCCGATGAACTTCTCGCGGCGGCGCACGACAAAGGCAATCAACAGACCCTTTCTGACAATGCCGCGTACGCGGAATCGCGGGGCATCATCGGTGTCCCCTCGTTCCTGATCGGCGACGAGATCTTCTGGGGCCAGGACCGCATCGACTTTGTCCTCGAAACCCTGCTGGAGCTGCGCGCCCGCAGGATCTGACCATGAGCGACAGCACGCAGCCCGTCACCACACTCATTGCCCGGCGTGTCCGGCCGGGCATGGAAGCACGCTATGAAGACTGGGTCCGGCGAATCATTGATGTCTCTTCGACCTGGCCCGGCCACCAGAGCGTCGATGTAGTTCGACCGACCCCGGGTTCCGGTGGGGTGTATCTACTCATCGTCCGCTTCACCAACAGTGAAGACCAGCAGGCCTGGCAGGCATCTGACGCTCGGGCTGCATTTCTGGATGAGCTATCAGATATCACCGACGGCGATACGTCGCTCGAGAACATCAACGGCCTCGAAACCTGGTTTACGCTGCCCGGACAAACCGCCCTGCCCACCCCGAGCAAACACAAGATGGCCATCGTTATTACCGTCGTCGTGTTTTTTCTGGTGCTGGGTGCCAACCTGTTGTTCGGCAACTTCCTCGCCCAGTTACCTCTGGTCCCACGCGTGGCGGTGCTTGCCATTGTGCAGGTCGCACTGCTGAGCTACGTGATCATGCCCCGGGTCACGGTGCTGCTGCACAAGTGGCTGTTTCCGTCCTGATTATCACACTGGTCGGCTACGGTACGCACCGGCAACGCCTGCGCAGACTCGATCAGCTAAACCAGCCATAAAAGCCAGCCATAAAAAAAGCGGCCCCGGTTTCCCGAGGCCGCCTGTTTCTGCAATGCAGTGGCGGTGTACTTACTCGCCGCTGTCCTGCAGCGCTTCCGTCAGTGCTGCTTCGATATCCTCGGCAGAGACGACCAGATCGCCCTCTTCCTCGGCCTTGCGGCGACGCTCTTCGTGGTAGGCCAGGCCGGTTCCCGCAGGAATCAGACGACCCACGACCACGTTCTCTTTCAGGCCGCGCAGGTAATCGCGCTTGCCGGTGACCGCCGCTTCCGTCAGAACGCGGGTGGTCTCCTGGAACGACGCTGCCGAGATGAAGCTCTCGGTCGCCAGCGATGCCTTGGTGATACCCAGCAGCTCGCGCTCGCCGGATGCGGTCACCAGGCCCTCGGCCTGAAGGCGCTCGTTCTCTTCAAGGAAGGTGGTGAACTCCACCTGTTCGCCCTTGATCAGCGTGGAATCGCCGGGAGACGTGATGATCACCTTGCGCAGCATCTGGCGAACGATCACCTCGATGTGCTTGTCGTTGATCTTCACACCCTGGAGGCGGTAGACCTCCTGGATCTCGTTGACGATGTACTTGGCCAGTTCGGCAATACCTTTCAGGCGCAGGATGTCGTGGGGGCTGAAGGGACCCTCAGAGATAACTTCGCCCTTCTCCACAGATTCACCTTCGAACACCGACAGGTTCCGCCACTTGGGAATCAGCGATTCGTAGTGATCCGATCCATCGGGCAGCGGCTTGCCATCCGTGGGCGTGATCACCAGACGACGCTTGCCCTTGGTTTCCTTGCCAAAGCTGACGGTACCGGAGATTTCCGCGAGAATTGCGGGCTCCTTAGGCTTGCGCGCCTCGAACAGATCCGCCACGCGGGGCAGACCACCCGTGATGTCACGGGTCTTGGAGCCTTCCTGGGGAATACGTGCCAGTACGTCACCGGCCTCTACCCGTGCACCGTCTTCCAGGCCAACCAGTGCGCCGGCAGGCAGGAAGTAATGCGCCGGCACATTCGTGTCGGCCAGGCACAGTTCCTCACCCTTGTCGTCGACCAGGGTCACGGCAGGACGCACGTCCTTGCCCGCGGCGGGACGCTCGGCGGCGTCCATCACCTCGATGGATGACAGGCCCGTCAGTTCGTCGGTCTGACGCTTGATGGTGATGCCCTCTTCCATACCGCTGAACTTCACGGTACCGGCCACCTCAGTGATGATCGGGTGGGTGTGGGGATCCCAGGTAGAGACGATATCGCCAGCCGTAACTTCCGCATCGTCCGCCACTTTAATAATGGCACCGTAGGGAAGCTTGTAGCGCTCGCGCTCGCGTCCGACCTTGTCCAGGATCGACAGCTCACCGGAACGCGAAACCGCGATCAGCGTGCCATCGGTGCGATCCACGGTCTTCACGTTGTGCAGGCGTACCACACCATCGTTGAGGATCTGGATATTGTCCTGAGCCGTGGCCCGTGATGCGGCACCACCGATGTGGAAGGTACGCATGGTCAGCTGCGTGCCGGGCTCACCGATGGACTGGGCGGCGACCACACCAATGGCCTCACCCATGTTCACGCGATGGCCGCGGGCCAGGTCACGACCGTAACAGGTAGAGCAGATACCGTGGCGCGTCTCACAGGTAATCGGTGAGCGGACTTCGATTTCGTCAATGCCCATCTCTTCGAGACGGCGAATCCACAGTTCGTCCAGCATGGTGCCGGCGGTAATGGCGATCTCATCTTCGGAACCGGGGCGGAACACGTCCTTGGCGACGATACGACCCAGCACGCGATCACCCAGGGATTCGATAATATCGCCACCATCGATCACCGGCGTCATGAGCAGGCCGTTGTCGGTACCACAATCCACTTCCGTTACCACCAGGTCCTGGGCCACGTCGACCAGGCGACGGGTCAGGTAACCGGAGTTGGCGGTTTTCAGTGCCGTATCGGCCAGACCCTTACGGGCACCGTGGGTCGAAATGAAGTACTGCAGTACGTTCAGGCCTTCACGGAAGTTGGCGGTGATCGGCGTCTCGATGATGGAGCCGTCGGGCTTGGCCATCAGACCACGCATACCGGCCAACTGACGAATCTGGGCAGGTGAGCCCCGCGCACCGGAGTCGGCGTAGACGTAAACGGAGTTGAAGGACGCCTGTTCCTCTTCTTCGCCGTCGCGGTTGATCACGGTCTCTTTCGAGATGCCCTGCATCATGGACTTGGACACCAGGTCGTTGGCTCGGGACCAGATATCGATGACCTTGTTGTACTTTTCGCCCTGGGTTACCAGGCCGGCCGCGTACTGGTCTTCGATCTCTTTCACCTCGGCTTCGGCGCTTTCGATCAGCTCCGCCTTCTCGGCGGGGATTTCGAAGTCGTTCACACCAATGGAGGAACCGGAACGGGTGGAGTACTCGTAACCCGTGTACATCAGCTGGTCAGCAAAGATCACCGTCGACTTCAGGCCTACCACGCGGTAGCACTGGTTGATGATCTGCGAGATCGCCCGCTTCGCCATGGGCTTGTTGACCATGTCGTAGGGAATACCCTCGGGCACGATGTCCCACAGCAGGGCACGACCGACGGTGGTGTCGACCACGGCGGTACGTTCGCGACGCTCGCCTTCATCGGTGATCACCACTTCGCGGATACGCACTTTTACGCGCGCCTGCAGGTGGGCTTCACCGGTGATGTAGGCGCGGTGTACTTCGTTGAAGTCAGCGAATACCCGACCTTCACCGCGGGCGTTCACACGCTCGCGGGTCATGTAATACAGACCCAGCACCACGTCCTGGGACGGTACGATGATCGGCTCACCGTTCGCGGGTGACAGGATGTTGTTGGTCGACATCATCAGCGCGCGGGCCTCGAGCTGGGCTTCCAGCGTCAGGGGCACGTGAACGGCCATCTGGTCACCGTCGAAGTCGGCGTTGTAGGCCGCGCAGACCAGCGGGTGCAGCTGGATCGCCTTGCCTTCAATCAGTACCGGCTCGAAGGCCTGGATACCCAGACGGTGCAGCGTCGGCGCACGGTTGAGCAGTACCGGGTGCTCGCGAATCACTTCGGCGAGAATATCCCAGACTTCCGGCGGCTCGCGCTCGACCATCTTCTTGGCGGCCTTGATTGTCGTGGCCAGACCACGCGCTTCGAGCTTGCCGAAGATAAAGGGCTTGAACAGCTCCAGCGCCATCTTCTTGGGCAGACCACACTGGTGCAGTCGCAGGGCAGGACCTACCACGATCACGGAACGACCGGAGTAGTCCACGCGCTTGCCCAGCAGGTTCTGACGGAAGCGACCCTGCTTGCCCTTGATCATATCAGCCAGGGACTTCAGGGGACGCTTGTTGGAGCCGGTGATGGCACGACCGCGACGGCCGTTGTCCAGCAGCGCATCCACGGACTCCTGCAGCATACGCTTTTCGTTGCGCACGATGATGTCAGGTGCGTTCAGGTCCAGCAGACGCTTCAGACGGTTGTTGCGGTTGATCACACGACGGTAGAGGTCGTTCAGATCCGAGGTCGCAAAACGACCGCCATCCAGGGGTACCAGCGGACGCAGATCCGGCGGTAGCACGGGCAGTGCATTCAGTACCATCCACTCGGGCTTGTTGCCGGAGTTGGCGAAGGCTTCCATGAGCTTCAGGCGCTTGGACAGCTTCTTGATCTTGGTTTCGCTGTTGGTCTGGGGAATCTCTTCGCGCAGCGTGGCGATCTCGGTATCCAGATCCAGCTGCTTCATCAGGTCCTGGACCGCCTCGGCACCCATCTTGGCAGAGAATTCGTCACCGAACTCTTCCATGGCCTCGTAGTACTGCTCATCGGTCAGCAACTGGCCGTGCTCCAGCGTCGTCATACCGGGATCGGTGACCACGTAGGATTCGAAGTACAGCACGCGCTCGATGTCGCGCAGGGTCATGTCCAGCAACAGGCCGATGCGCGAGGGCAGCGACTTGAGGAACCAGATATGCGCGACGGGGCTGGCCAGCTCAATGTGGCCCATGCGCTCACGGCGCACCTTGGCCAGGGCGACTTCCACGCCGCACTTCTCGCAGATCACACCGCGATGCTTCAGGCGCTTGTATTTGCCGCACAGGCACTCGTAGTCCTTTACGGGACCAAAGATCTTGGCACAGAACAGGCCATCGCGTTCCGGCTTGAAGGTCCGGTAGTTGATGGTTTCGGGCTTTTTCACTTCACCAAAAGACCAGGAGCGAATCAGGTCCGGCGACGCCAGGCCAATCTTGATAGCGTCGAATTCTTCTGATTGTCCCTGGGACTTCAGCAGATTAAGTAAGTCTTTCAAGGCATTTCCTCCACGAGGTTTTGTTGCCGTGCCGGCCGCCCTGGGGCAGCCGGCCACCGATTCCTAAAACGTGTTCGTTGTCAGTCGCTTTCCAGCTCGATATCGATACCGAGGGAGCGAATCTCCTTCACAAGCACGTTGAAGGACTCGGGCATGCCCGGCTCCATGCGATGGTCACCATCGACAATGTTCTTGTACATCTTGGTCCGTCCGGCCACATCGTCGGACTTGACCGTGAGCATCTCCTGCAGCGTGTAAGCGGCGCCATAGGCTTCGAGGGCCCACACCTCCATCTCACCAAAGCGCTGGCCGCCGAACTGGGCCTTACCACCCAGGGGCTGCTGCGTAACGAGGCTGTAGGAGCCCGTGGAACGGGCATGCATCTTGTCATCCACCAGGTGGTTGAGCTTGAGCATGTACATGTAACCCACGGTCACCTGACGATCAAAGGCGTCGCCGGTGCGTCCGTCATACAGGGTGATCTGGCCGCTGGCATCCATGCCGGCAAGCTCCAGCAGCCCCTTGATGGACTCTTCCGCCGCACCGTCAAACACGGGCGTTGCCATCGGCACACCCGCGGTCAGGTTCTTCGCCAGTTCAAAGACCTCGTCGTCCGAGAGGCCCTTGATGTCTTCGACGCGACCGGCACCGTTGTTGTAGATGCTCTCGAGGAACTTGCGGATCTCGGCGACCTTGCGCTGCTCTTCGAGCATCTCGTTGATCTTGATACCGAGGCCGCGTGCCGCCATGCCCAGGTGAGTCTCGAGAATCTGGCCCACGTTCATACGTGACGGCACACCCAGGGGGTTGAGCACGATGTCGACCGGCTCGCCGTTCTCGTCGTAGGGCATGTCTTCAACAGGCATGATCACCGAGATAACACCCTTGTTACCGTGGCGTCCGGCCATCTTGTCGCCGGGCTGAATACGACGCTTGACGGCCAGGTAGACCTTGACGATTTTCAGCACGCCAGGCGCCAGGTCGTCGCCACTCTGCAGCTTGCCCTTCTTGTCTTCGAAGCGCTCTTCCAGGTGCTTGCTCTGATCTTCGAGCTGCTGCTGCGCCGACGCCAGGGCGTCGTTGAGCTCGGGCTTGTCGAGCTTGAGCTTGAACCACTGCTCGCGATCCAGATCCGCCAGCACAGCGTCGGTGAGCTTGGTGCCCTTGGACAGGCCGCCACCGCTCACGGTCGTGGCACCGCGCAGCAGATTGCCCAGGAAGGAGTAGGTCGCGTCTTCGTAGATGCGGTACTCCTCTTTGAGGTCCTTGCGGTACTCGTCGAGCTGGTTCTTCTCGATCTGCTTGGCCCGGGCGTCCTTCTCGAGGCCGTCGCGGGTGAACACCTGCACGTCGATCACCGTACCCTTGGTGCTTGAAGGCACACGCAGGGAGGTGTCTTTGACGTCAGAGGCTTTCTCACCAAAGATCGCCCGCAGCAGTTTTTCTTCGGGAGTCAGCTGGGTTTCGCCCTTCGGCGTTACCTTGCCAACGAGAATATCGCCAGCGTCGACCTCGGCACCGATGTACACAATGCCGGACTCGTCCAGATTCGAGAGTGCGCCTTCGCCCACGTTGGGGATATCCGACGAAATCTCTTCAGAGCCGAGCTTCGTATCGCGAGCGATACAGGTCAGCTCCTGAATGTGGATTGTGGTGAAGCGATCTTCCTTGACCACACGCTCTGACACGAGGATCGAATCCTCGAAGTTGTAGCCATTCCAGGGCATGAACGCGATGCGCATGTTCTGGCCCAGGGCCAGCTCACCCATATCGATGGAGGGTCCGTCGGCGAGGATATCGCCGCGCGCCACCGAATCACCGCGGCTCACGATGGAGCGTTGGTTGATGCAGGTGTTCTGGTTGGAACGTACGTACTTGGTCAGGTTGTAGATATCGACGGGGGCCTCACCGGGGCCGACTTCTGCATCATCTACCCGCACCACAATGCGGCTGGCATCCACAGAGTCGATCACACCGGGACGCTTGGCCACCACGCAGACACCGGAATCGGCCGCTACGAAGCGCTCCATACCGGTACCCACCAGGGGCTTTTCACTGCGCAGCGTTGGTACCGCCTGGCGCTGCATGTTCGAGCCCATGAGCGCGCGGTTGGCGTCATCGTGCTCGAGGAACGGAATCAACGCCGCAGCCACAGAGACCACCTGCTGGGGCGATACGTCCATGTAGTCGATGCGATCGGGTGACATCACCGTGAACTCATTCAGGTGACGCACGGCGACGAGGTCATCGACAAACATGTTCTTATCGTCGAGCTCGGCCGATGCCTGGGCGATCACATTCTCGGCTTCGTTGATCGCCGACAGGTACTCGATGTCGTCGGTAACAACGCCATCAACCACTTTACGGTACGGACTTTCGAGGAAGCCATACTCGTTAGTGCGAGAGTAGACCGCCAGGCTGTTGATCAGACCGATGTTCGGACCTTCCGGCGTCTCAATGGGGCAGACGCGACCGTAGTGCGTCGGGTGCACGTCGCGCACCTCGAAGCCGGCGCGCTCGCGGGTAAGACCACCCGGGCCGAGGGCTGAAACACGACGCTTGTGCGTCACTTCCGACAGCGGGTTGTTCTGGTCCATGAACTGGGACAGCTGGCTGGAACCAAAGAACTCCTTCACCGCCGCCGACACGGGCTTGGCGTTGATGAGGTCCTGGGGCATGAGGCCTTCGCTCTCGGCCATGGACAGACGCTCTTTGACCGCGCGCTCAACACGCACCAGTCCAACGCGGAACTGGTTCTCGGCCATTTCGCCCACGCTACGCACGCGACGGTTACCCAGGTGGTCGATGTCATCGACCATGCCTTTACCGTTACGGATACCGACCAGCGTCTGCAGTACATCGACGATATCTTCGCGCGAGAGAATGCCGCTGCCGGTAATCTCGTCGCGACCCAGACGGCGATTGAACTTCATGCGACCTACGGCCGAAAGATCGTAGCGGTCCGCAGAGAAGAACAGATTCTGGAACAGGTTCTCGGCAGATTCCTTGGTCGGCGGCTCACCCGGGCGCATCATGCGATAGATCTCTACGAGCGCCTCGAGTTCGTTGCGCGTGGAGTCCTGGCGCAACGTGTCTGAAATGAACGGACCGCAGTCCAGCTCATTCGTGTACAGCGTTTCGATGGTGCTGACGCCGGTTTCTGCCAGCTTGGTCAGGACCTCTTCGGTGATTTCGGTGTTGCACTCAAACAGGACTTCGCCGCTGTTCTCGTCAACGATGTTCTTGGCCAGCGCACGACCGTGCAGGTACTCGGCGGCAACGGGGAGTTCCGTTACACCGGCCTTTTCCAGATCGCGGATGTGACGCGCCGTGATGCGACGGCCCTGCTCCACGATGGTTTTCTTGCCGACCTTGATGTCAAAGGCCGCGACATCACCACGCAGGCGCTCGGGAATGAGCTCCATCGCGTAGCCACCCTCACCGTCCACGTTAAAGCTCGTGAAGTCGTAGAACATGGCAAGGATTTCTTCCGAGTCGTAACCCAGGGCACGCAGCAGGATCGTCGCAGGCAGCTTGCGGCGACGGTCGATGCGGGCAAAAACCAGGTCCTTGGGATCAAACTCGAAGTCGAGCCAGGAACCACGGTAGGTAATGACACGGTCGGAGTAGAGCAGCTTGCCCGATGAGTGGGTCTTGCCCTTGTCGTGATCAAAGAACACCCCGGGGGAACGGTGCAGCTGGGAGACGATAACGCGCTCCGTGCCATTGATCACAAAGGTGCCGTTGTCAGTCATGAGCGGAATCTCACCCATGTAGACTTCCTGCTCCTTGATGTCCTTGATGGACTTGTTGGCGCTTTCCTTGTCGTAAATGATCAGGCGGACCTTCACACGCAGGGAGCAGGAGTAGGTCACACCGCGCAGCTGGCACTCGCTCACGTCAAAGACGGGGGTGCCGAGGCGATAGTCCACGTACTCCAGCGCGGCGTTACCGCTGTAGCTGACAATCGGGAACACGGATTTGAAGGCTGCGTGCAGACCATAGTCGCCGCGCTCTTCCAGGGATACGCCGTCCTGCGTGAACTTGCGATACGAATCGAGTTGGATCGCCAGCAGGTAGGGCACGTCCATGACCTTGGGCATGGTGCCAAAGTTCTTGCGGATGCGTTTTTTCTCAGTGTACGAGTAAGACATCTGTACTCCCCGGTACTAGTGGACCGCCATCGGCAATCCGGTAAATTCGGTTTCCGCCGGGCCAGATTGAAGTCTGGCTTAAGCGGGAAAAGGCCGGTGGGCAAAAACCCACCAGCCTTTCAGTGCCTGGACCTAAGTCCTGGCAGACATCAGGATTACTTGAGCTCCGCAGAGCCGCCAGCTTCTTCCAGCTGCTTCTTGATGTCTTCGGCTTCGTCTTTGGAAGCGCCTTCCTTGATGGGGGAAGGAGCGCCATCGACCAGGCCTTTTGCTTCTTTCAGGCCAAGGCCCGTTACCGCACGAACAACCTTGATCACGTTGACTTTCTTCTCGCCTGCGGCGGTCAGAATCACGTCGAACTCGGTCTGCTCAGCGGCGGCACCACCGGCGTCACCGCCAGCAGCGGCGGCGGGTGCAGCTGCAACTGCAGCAGCGGCCGTTACACCAAACTTCTCTTCCATTGCGTCGATGAGCTCGACAACTTCCATTACGCTCATCTCGGCGATTGCCGTCAGAATGTCGTCTTTTGACATACCCATGAGGTCTATCTCCTGTCTTTGAGCTATTGCTAGCTGTTATATCCGGCTGCGAGCAGATCCACCGCCTCAGGCGGCTTGCTGCTCTTTCTGATCGCGTACTGCTGCCAGCGTGCGAACCAGCTTTCCAGGTACTTCGTTCATCGTCTGGGCCAGCTTCGTTACCGGCGCTTTCATGACACTCATCAACATTGAGAGCGCCTGATCGCGCGTCGGCAGCTTCGCCAGCACATCCAACTGTTCCGCACCCAGCATCTGGCCGCTCACCGCCAGTACTTTCACTTCAAAGGCCGCGTTCTCTTTCGCGAAGTCCTTGAAGAGTCTCGCTGCAGCGCCCGGATCTTCCATGGAAAATCCGAACAGGGACGGGCCCACCAGCGCGTCGTTGACGCACTCGTAATCCGTACCTTCCAGAGCCCGTTTGGCCAGGGTGTTCCGCACTACGCGGAGCGTTACCTGGTTTTCACGAGCGTCTTTGCGCAGCGCCGTCATCCCGTCTACCGAAACGCCTCGGGCGTCGGCGATGACGAGGGACAAAGCACTGGTGGCAGTCTCGTTAACTTCAGCTACGATCGCTTTTTTGTCTTCGAGTCCAATTGCCACTGGTTTAACTCCTGGATTGCTCGATTAGATACCTTCGTCATCCTGCTCCTGAAACGCCGGTCCAAGAACACCGGTTCAAGGACCTGTTCAGAAACCTGATTCGGGAGGTACCACCCAAATCGGCAAATACACCGCTCTGCGGCCTATTCACCCGGTGAGTTTTCTCACCATCTGCGTAGGCCAGGTCGCAAAACCTGATTAAGCGTGCCCCGCTCTTCCGTCGCTGTTCAGCGCCGGAAGGCGGCGTACCCGCCTACGGTCTTTGATGGTCCAAACACCCGGCAATCCACACGTTCGTGGCGACAGCCTGTTGCTAAGACCTCAAAGGGACGACAAGCCCGGATCCCGGGCCCTGTCATCGTCGGTCACCCTTCCGTGGGTGACCCGCGCTGCGGCGCTCTCGTGAAGCAACGCAGCGTGTTTGGTTTGCGTACGCGGGGCTTAGAGCTCCAGCGACGCCTGATCTACCGTCACGCCGGGACCCATGGTGGTCGACAGCGTGATCTTGCGCATGTAAACACCCTTGGACGCAGCGGGCTTGGCCTTCTTCAGGTCCGCCAGCACGGCTTCGAGGTTGCCGCGGATCGCGTCCGCTTCGAAGCTGATCTTGCCGATGCCGCCATGAATGATGCCGTTCTTATCGGTGCGGTAGCGCATCTGTCCCGCTTTCGCGTTCTTGACCGCCGTTTCGACGTCGGGAGTCACGGTGCCGGTCTTGGGGTTGGGCATGAGACCGCGGGGACCAAGAATCTGGCCCAGCTGACCCACAACGCGCATGGCATCGGGAGACGCCACGACCACGTCAAAATCCATCATGCCGCCTTTGACCTGCTCGGCCAGTTCATCCATGCCTACCATATCGGCGCCGGCAGCCTTGGCTTTCTCGGCCGCTTCACCCTGGGTGAACACGGCTACGCGAACTTCACTGCCCGTGCCGTGGGGCAGCGTCGTGGCACCACGCACCGCCTGATCGGATTTCTTGGCGTCAACGCCAAGTTTCACGGCCACTTCGACGGTTTCGTTGAACTTCGCCGTCGCCGTTTCTTTGAGCAGGGCCACGGCTTCGTCAAGGGAGTAGGCGCGCGTTGCATCAACCTTCTCGCGGAAGGACTTCAGTCGCTTGCTGAGCTTGGCCATATCAGTTCACCCCCTCGGTTTCGATACCCGCAGAGCGGGCACTGCCTGCGATGGTGCGTACCGCCGCGTCCATGTCTGCCGCCGTCAGGTCGGGCCATTTCTGCTGGGCCACTTCTTCAAGCTGCGCACGATTCACCTTGCCCACCTTCTTGGTGTTGGGCTCACCGGAGCCCTTCTTGATACCCGCGACTTTGCGCAGCAATACCGAGGCAGGAGGGGTCTTCTTGATAAAGGTGAAGGAACGGTCGCTGTACACCGTGATGACCACGGGAATCGGCAGACCGGGTTCCGTACCCTGCGTTTCTGCGTTGAACGCCTTGCAGAACTCCATGATGTTCACGCCGTGCTGACCCAGCGCCGGACCCACGGGGGGGCTCGGGTTGGCCTGGCCGGCAGGCACCTGCAGCTTGATATAGGCTTCGACTTTCTTTGCCATGTTGTTTCTCCTGGGTTCCAGCGGCAGTTGCATCACCGGTCGGTGATCTGTCTGCCTCCCCAATCAGAGCACCCTGGGGTGCTCGCCAAGTTCCACCGCACTGAGTGCGGCGCGTTTGATCAGGCCTTTTCGACCTGACCGAATTCCAGCTCTACGGGCGTAGAGCGCCCGAAGATCAGTACCGCCACGTTCAGGCGGCTTTTTTCGTAATTGACCTCTTCGACCACACCGTTGAAGTCGTTGAAGGGGCCATCGATAACCCGCACCATCTCGCCCGGCTCGAACAGCGTCTTCGGACGGGGTGCTTCGGTGCCTTCCTCAATGCGGTTGAGGATGGCATTGGCCTCGGCTTCGGTGATCGGCGCCGGCGCATCCGCCTTGCCGCCGATAAAGCCGAGCACCCGCGGCGTCTCTTTTACGAGGTGCCAGGTATCGTCATCCAGATCCATCTGCACCAGCACGTAGCCGGGAAAGAACTTGCGTTCGCTACGACGTTTCTGGCCGCCACGCATCTCTACGACTTCTTCTGTCGGCACCAGCACATCGCCAAAGCGATCACCCATACCGTGAAGTTCGATGCGCTCTTTCAGCGCCGTCGCGACCTTCTTCTCGTAACCCGAGTAGGCGTGCACGACATACCAACGCATAGCCATTCTTTTTTCTCTCCGCTACCTGTTCGCGCCAGGGCTCAACCGATTACCAGGGACACAAGCCAGCCGAGGAAGGAATCCAGTCCCCAGAGGATCAATGCCACCAGCAGTACGAACGCCACCACGATCATGGTTGTCTGCACCGTTTCCTGACGCGTTGGCCAGACAACTTTGCGAATCTCGGTTCGGGCTCCCTTTACCAGGGACCAGAACGACGCACCCTTGGCGGTTTGCAGGGCCACAAAACCGGCCACCACGGCCAGCGCCACGATCGCGAGCACCCGGTACAGCAGGGACTCGTTCGCAAAGTAGCTGTTGCCTACGACCGCCACAGCGACCAGGGCGGCAACCACCAGCCACTTGAGACCGTCAAATCGACTTACGGGCGCTTCTGCACTCATGTCTGCTTCTTGTAACCTTTCAGCTGTACGGTAGCCGTACCACTACTACGTTTTGCGACGCCGCCAGTGCGACGCGCCTGCCGAGATGGCAGGCCAGGAGGGAATCGAACCCCCAACCTGCGGATTTGGAATCCGCTGCTCTGCCAATTGAGCTACTGGCCTAATCTCTTACCTATTCTCTCTTCGCCCCGAGACTGACTGCCCCGAGACGACGAAGCCGAATCGTCTGATCCGGCTCTTGTGCATCGCTTTTGTCGGCGCGGATCGCAGTGTTCTGCGAGCCAGGCCGTAATCGCTGCACTCGCTAGCGAGGGGGACGCTCGCTTCGCGATAACGACCCGGCTCGCTAACGCTGTGCTGACGTCAAACCTGCCAGCCGGCAGGCGACGCCAGAGCAGCGGTCTTACTCGATGATCTTGGCCACCACGCCGGCGCCGACGGTGCGGCCACCTTCGCGGATAGCAAAGCGAAGACCTTCTTCCATCGCGATCGGCGCAATCAGCGTCGCAACAAAGTTCAGGTTGTCGCCAGGCATAACCATCTCAACGCCTTCAGGCAGCTCTACCGCACCCGTTACGTCCGTCGTACGGAAGTAGAACTGCGGACGGTAGCCCTTGAAGAACGGCGTGTGACGACCACCTTCGTCCTTGGACAGTACGTAAACTTCTGCCTCGAACTTGGTGTGCGGCGTTACCGAACCCGGTACCGCCAGTACCTGGCCACGCTCAACTTCTTCACGCTTCGTACCACGCAGCAGTACACCCACGTTCTCGCCCGCACGGCCTTCGTCCAGCAGCTTGCGGAACATCTCTACGCCCGTGCACGTCGTCTTCTGCGTGTCCTTGATACCAACGATCTCAATCTCGTCGCCAACTTTTACAATGCCACGCTCTACACGACCGGTAACCACCGTGCCGCGACCAGAGATAGAGAACACGTCCTCTACCGGCATCAGGAACGGCTGGTCAATCGCACGCTCAGGCTCAGGGATGTAAGAGTC